>QCLC01000001.1 GCA_003214855.1 Prochlorococcus sp. AG-412-I05
CTCCAGCCACGGAGATCTTGGTTGACGATGATGTGCAGGTGGAAGAGGTGGCCACTCCTGAAGGCGTTGTCGAGGAAAGCCTAGAGGTCGAGCAGATTCAGATCACCCCTGCTGAGCAGCAAGAGCAGCCTTTCAACGCATCTGAACAGCTGCCTGAGGAGCCTCGTGTTTTGATCACCGAGGTGATCATCGCAGGGATCGAAGGCCATCCTGAGCAAGAGCGTGTAGAACTCGCCGCTTATGACGCCATGGTTGTGCGTCCTGGCAGTCGTGTAACTAGAGATGAGCTCAAACGTGATCTCGATGCGATTTACGCCACGGGCTGGTTCTCTGATGTGCGCATTGAGCCGAGTGACGGCCCTTTAGGGGTTCAGCTCCTGGTGCAGGTGCAGCCCAATCCATTGCTCACCAAAGTGGAGCTTGATCCACTTGATGTTGAGCTTTCTGAATCTGTGATTGAGGAAACATTCAGCCCCGACTACGGCAGGACTCTCAATCTCAATGAACTGCAAGCTCGTATGAAGGAGTTGCAGCAGTGGTACGCAAACGAGGGCTATTCCTTGGCTCGGGTCACCGGGCCCACGCGCGTTTCTCCAGAGGGAGTGGTGCAGCTCAAGGTGATCCAGGGCACTGTGTCAGGGGTGGAAGTGCAGTTCCTTAATAAGGAAGGTGATTCCACCGATGAAAAGGGTGAGCCGATTAATGGCAAGACCAAACCCTGGGTGATTACTCGAGAGATATCAATCAAGCCTGGCGAGGTGTTTAATCGAAATCAGCTTGAGGCAGATATTAAGCGGCTCTATGGCACATCTCTTTTCAGTGATGTCAAAGTCACTCTGAAACCTGTTGCTGGTAAACCAGGCAATGTGACAATCATTCTTGGCATTGTTGAGCAGTCCACCGGTTCGCTCTCAGGTGGTCTGGGTTATAGCCAGAGTCAGGGTGTTTTTGGCCAGATACAACTTCAAGACAGCAATCTTCTTGGTCGTGCCTGGAATATGGCATTGAACATTACCTACGGTCAGTATGGCGGTTTAGGAAGCATTTCATTTACGGATCCATGGATTAAAGGTGATGCTCATCGCACGTCATTCCGTACCTCTTTATTTTTAAGTCGTGAGGTGCCGCAAGTTTTTCAGAGCCAAAATAATGGCAATATTCGTACCCTTAAAGATTACTATGATGGTGGCTCTAGTTACGCATATGATATAGATGAAAAGGATAACCCTGCGGGAAGGAAATTTGATTCAGTTTCTGATGCAGAGAACGCAGACTCAAATGCTAGTTGGTTTGACTATGAAGGGAATTCTGTTGCTTTGCAGAGAATTGGTGGCAATATAATTTTTGCAAGACCTCTTAATGGTGGTGATCCATACAAGAAAGCACCTTGGAATGTCTTGGCTGGCTTGAATATTCAGAAGGTCAGGCCGATCAACTTCTCTGGTGATAACCGTCCTTATGGTGTGGCAAATGATGACATTAAGGATGGCCGTGTGCCTGATGATGATGTGATTTGCATCGCTTTTGATTGTGCAGATGAAAACAACCTTCTTGGCGTGCGAGTCGCGGCTACTTATAATAATTTGAATGACCCTCGTAATCCAACTTCTGGCAACTTCTTTAGTTTTGGTACTGAGCAATTTGTATCTGTAGGGGAGCATTCGCCGACCTTTAACCGGCTTCGGACTAGCTATACACATTTCATTCCAGTTAATTGGTTGAAGCTTGCCAAGGGCTGTCGTCCTAAACCAGGGGAACAGGAAAATTGTCCTCAGGCTCTTGCTTTTCAGGTTAAGGCAGGCACGGTTTTAGGCGATCTGCCTCCTTATGAGGCTTTCTGTCTTGGTGGATCTAATTCGGTACGAGGATGGAGTGATTGTGATTTATCTGTGGGCCGAAGCTTTGTTGAAGCGACGATTGAATATCGATTCCCGATTTGGAATATCGTCTCTGGTGAGGTTTTCGTAGATGGCGGTACTGATTTAGGTTCCCAAGAGAATGTTCCAGGTAAGCCAGGCAAGCTTCTCGACAAGCCTGGTTCTGGTTTCTCGCTCGGTTCTGGTCTGATTGTTACCACTCCTGTAGGGCCATTGCGCCTTGAGGTTGCAACACAGGATTTCACCGATGAGTGGCGCTTTAATCTCGGGGTGGGCTGGAAGTTCTAGTGGCTTTTTGGCCTACGAGTTATGACCGTGCTTGGACCCTAGGCGGAGCTGTCTCAAGACGAGGGATTGGGCTTCATGGTGGGGAGGTCGCCGAAGTGCGTTTACAGCCTTCGGCGCAAGTTGGCTTCCATGTCTCCTGGCTGGACAACAGCGACCCACCAGTCACTTTGGGACCACATCAGGTTCGCGATAGTCAGCTTTGCACCACTTTGGAACTGGGCGACCGCCATTTAGGCACGGTGGAACATCTACTTGCGGCCTTAGCGGGCTGTGGCTTGACCCATGTGGAGATCCAGGTTGGTGGTGAGGAAATACCGCTGCTTGATGGTTCAGCTCTGGGCTGGGTGGAGGCAATAGCAGAGGTGGGCCTTACTCCTGCTGCAACCCCTCGTGCCGATCCGCTCGTGCTTGAGCATGCTTTGGTGTGTCATCGCGGTAGCAGTGTGATCACAGCGACACCCGCCGAGCGCTTCAATGTTGTTGGTGTGATTGATTTCCCCCAAGCTGCTATTGGTCATCAGATGCTGGCGATTGAGCTCACTCCAGAGGGGTTTACTGAACAGATTGCTCCGGCGAGAACATTTGGCTTTCGCGAACAGGTGGATCAGCTCTTAGCGGCGGGCCTCATCCAGGGGGGTGCCCTCGACAATGCCTTGGTTTGTGATGGTGATCACTGGTTGAATCCTCCACTGCGATTTGCTGATGAACCAGTACGCCATAAGCTCTTGGACTTGATCGGAGACCTTGCACTTGTGGGATTCCCTCAGGCTCAGGTTCTCGTCTATCGGGGGTCCCATGGACTCCATAACGATCTGGCGAATGCTCTCCTTGCCGTATGTCCTGTGACTGTCTCTTGACCGATCCCTCTCCAAATCCTGCTGTGTTGACAAGTGAGCAGATCATGGGGCTGCTGCCTCATCGTTATCCGTTCGCTCTGGTTGATCGTGTTGTGCTCCATGAACCTGGCCAGCGGGCTGTTGCGATCAAAAATGTGACCCTCAATGAACCTCAGTTTCAGGGTCATTTCCCTGGTCGTCCTTTGATGCCTGGGGTCTTGATCGTTGAGGCGATGGCCCAGGTAGGTGGTTTGATCGTGGCCCAGATGCCAGATCTGCCCAAGGGATTATTCGTGTTTGCAGGTATCGATGCAGTTCGTTTCCGCCGACCGGTGGTGCCAGGAGATCAGCTCACGATTAGCTGCGAGCTGCTTAGCTTGAAGCGGCAGCGCTTTGGCAAGGTCAGGGGGGAAGCCAGGGTGGAGGGTCAGCTGGTTTGCTCTGGTGAGTTGATGTTTTCCTTGGTGGACTGAGGATCATGAGCGAGGTGAGCAAACTCTCAGCGATCACTGCCGAAAAAAAGCCTCAGGTTCACCCTGCGGCTGTGGTGGATCCTCGTGCTGAGCTCGCTTCCGGTGTCATTGTTGGGCCGGGGGCAGTGATTGGACCTGAGGTGAAGATTGGTCCTGATACCTGGATTGGTCCCCATGTGGTGCTCGATGGCCGTTTGACCCTTGGCGCCAATAACCGGGTTTTCCCCGGAGCCTGCCTTGGTCTTGAGCCACAGGACCTCAAGTATCGCGGCGCACCCACAGAGGTGGTGATTGGCGATGCCAACACAATTAGGGAATACGTCACTATCAACCGGGCCACGGAGGAAGGTGAACAGACCAGGATCGGTGATCACAACTTGTTGATGGCCTATTGCCACCTTGGTCACAACTGTGAGCTGGGCAATGGGATTGTGATGTCGAATGGAATTCAAGTGGCTGGTCATGTCGTGGTCGAAGACCGGGCCGTGATCGGCGGCTGCTTAGGAATTCACCAGTTCGTTCACATTGGCAGTCTTGCCATGGTTGGAGGTATGACAAGGGTTGATCGCGATGTCCCCCCGTACTGCCTCGCCGAAGGGCATCCAGGTCGACTGAGGGGGCTTAATCGCGTTGGTCTGCGGCGCAGTGGTCTGAAGACTCAAGAGGGAGGAGAGCTTGGCCAGTTGCAGGAGACTTGGAATCTGCTGTTTCGATCTGACCATGTCTTTGTTGAGGGGTTGCGGCTTGCTCGACAAGAGCAGTTGATGCCAGCGGCTGAACACCTCTGTGCCTTTCTGGAGGCCTCGATTGAGAAGGGACGTCGCGGTCCTATGCCCGCGATGTCTTTAAGTCGCTGATGGTGCGCTTGCTGATCAGCACTGGCGAGGTCTCTGGTGATTTGCAGGGAAGTCTCTTGATTCAAGCTCTCCAAAGGGAGGTTGAACGGCGTTCCTTACCGCTTGAGTTGATGGCCCTTGGAGGTCCCCGCATGCAGGCTTCTGGTGCAGAACTGCTTGCTGATACGGCTCCGATGGGTGCGATTGGACTTTGGGAGGCCCTGCCTCTGGTGCTCCCTACTTTGCGACTTCAGTCTCGGGTGGATCATGTGCTCAAGCAGCGACCACCCGATGCCGTGGTGCTGATCGATTACATGGGGGCCAACGTGCGTCTGGGGAACAAGTTGCGGCGCTGGTTTCCCAGGGTGCCGATCATTTACTACATCGCTCCTCAGGAATGGGCTTGGCGTTTTGGCGATGGCGGCACCACTCAGCTGCTGAGTTTCACCGACAGAATCTTGGCGATCTTTCCCGTTGAAGCTGAGTTCTATTCCCAGCGGGGTGCCGAGGTGACTTGGGTCGGTCATCCATTACTCGATACGGTGAGTGTGCTGCCTGATCGTCAGCAGGCGCGGGAGCGGCTTGGCTTGAAGCCTGGCCAAAGATTGTTATTGCTTTTACCGGCTTCCCGGCAACAGGAACTTCGTTACTTGATGCCGACTCTCGCCAAGGCAGCAGCTTTGCTTCAGCAGCGTGACCCATCCCTTGAGGTGATTGTTCCTGCAGGATTAGCAAGTTTTGAGAAGTCTTTGCAGGAGGCTCTTGAGGCAGCGGCAGTTCGAGGGCGAGTCCTTTCGGCTCAGCAGGCCGATGAACTCAAACCAATGCTTTATGCGGCTGCTGATCTTGCCCTCGGCAAATCAGGCACCGTCAATATTGAGATGGCCTTGCGTGGCGTTCCCCAGGTGGTGGGCTACAAGGTGAGTCGGATCACAGCATTTGTGGCTCGACACTTTTTGCGCTTTCGGGTGGACCATATCTCGCCGGTGAATCTGTTGCTGAAGGAACGGCTTGTGCCGGAATTACTACAGGATGAGTTGACTGCAGAAGCACTTGTGCAGGCAGCTATCCCTTTATTGGAGGATCCTGCCCAGCGTCATGAGATGCTCGAGGGCTATCGGCGATTGCGCCAGACGCTTGGCGTTCCAGGTGTTACCGATAGAGCAGCCAAGGAAATCCTTGATTTAACCAAGACATGAAGACAACGTTTCGACCTTTGAGGAGAGGGTGGATTGCCATCTTTCTCTGTGTTGCCGTACTTGGCTTGCCGCTTCAAGTTTTGGCGTCAGTCGAGGAAGCCGTTTTTGCCGGGGGCTGCTTCTGGTGTCTTGAGCATGATCTGGAGGGATTAACCGGTGTGATTTCTGCTGAGAGTGGTTACACAGGTGGTGATTTGCCTCGCCCCACCTACCGCCAGGTGAGCTCTAAAACCACAGGTCATCAAGAGGCCGTACGGGTGCGATTTGATGCCGCTCAAATCAGTTATGCCGAGTTGCTACGCAGCTATTGGCGCAATGTTGACCCTCTTGATGGTGATGGTCAATTTTGTGATCAAGGTGACTCTTATCGACCTGTGATCTTCACCCGAGATGATCAGCAGGCCAGCGAGGCTCGTGAGAGTGCTGATGCTGCGGCTTTGGAGCTGGCCCAGCCCATGAGCAATCTGAGAGTTGAGATCAAACCTTTAAGCGAATTCTGGTTGGCTGAGGATTACCACCAGAATTACGCTGAGCTCAATAGCATCAAATACAACTTCTATCGATACAGTTGTGGCCGCGACCGTCGGCTCGATCAGCTATGGGGTGACAGAGCACGAACCGGCGTGCCATGGCAGCGCTCAGACAAAGCAAATCTAAGGAAAAAATAAAATCAAGATAGCCTTTGAAATCGGGTAGCTCGCAGTGAAGATGCGGGTTTCCACCCATCCCTATGGCTGAAAAAGTTGCTTAACATCTACTGGAGATTTAAGTAGGAGATGTATGTATCTGCTGACCGTTAAGGATGGACTAGTGACTCGGCATGTTGGCCCGTACCCTTCTCCGAAGCAGGCTTCCGATGACTTGGAAAGGGTTTTGGAGTCTTTTTCTGAACGAGCACGTTGGCAGATTCATGCGTTGGAATGCCCCAAGACCCTTTCGCTTTCAGAGCGGATTCATGCCAGGAATGGGACGATGAATGTTGCAGCCTCATGAGTTAGGCGCTCTTTCCTTCTCCCTCTGGCTTTGATGCTCAAAGCTTCTTTGATGAGATCGCTATCGAATACCAGCTCAAGGACTGTCGTCATTCAAGCCAGTTCAATATTACCCATCAGAATTCAGGGCCCCGATTCTGATCAAGCAAGCGAAAACTCTTTGCTGATCAATTTTCTGTATAGGTTGCTAGCTCCATGCATGAGCATGGCCAACCCTGCGCGACCTTGAGCGATCAACGTTGTAATCGTGTTGTGATTCCTTCTTCAGCTCATTTTTCGCTGAGTTGCATGCAACGCCTCTTGACTCAAGACTGACTACAAATCCAATTCACCAAAGTGCGAACCCCGTAGCCGGTGGCACCAGATGGATTGAGGCCACGGCCCTTTTCAGACCAGACCGTTCCGGCGATGTCGATATGGGCCCATGGGATGGAGGCCTCAACAAACTCTTTGAGGAAAAGGGCCGCGGTAATTGATCCGCCCGGACGGGGTCCTGTGTTCTTGAGGTCAGCGAGGTTGGATTTGAGACCCTCTCGATAGGAGCTTGGCAATGGCATGCGCCACAGGCCTTCGCCGGCCGCCTCGGCGGCAGCGGTTAGGCCCTCAGCCAGGGGGTCATGACCTGTCCAAAGGCCAGCGATCTCTTCGCCAAGTGCGATAACGCAAGCCCCTGTAAGGGTTGCTAAATCCACGATTGCGTCTGGTTCGAGTCCGCAGGTGTATACCAGTGCATCGGCAAGGGTCAGACGCCCTTCGGCATCGGTGTTGTTGATCTCGATGGTGGTGCCGTTTGAGGCCCGCACGATGTCTCCTGGATGGACAGCGGATCCATTCACCATGTTTTCGCAGGCTGCCACGATCACGTGCACTTCCACTCCCTTGGGTCGCAGTTCTGCAATCGCTCGGGCTGCCCCAAGTACAGCTGCGCTGCCGCCCATGTCGAATTTCATCAGATCGATCTGGGCTGCTCCAACCTTGAGGTTGTATCCACCGGAATCGAATGTCAGTCCCTTGCCTACAAGGGCCAGTCGTCGTTGAACTGGTCCTTGAGGGCGATAGGTGAGGTGAATGAATTTTGGCTCCAGATCAGAACCTTGAGAGACAGCTAGGTAGGCACCCATTTCCCGTTCGGCGCAGTCAGACCGTTCCAGCACAGTGCACTCGAGGCCGTGTTCGTGGGCAAGTTGAATCGCTGTTTGGGCGAGGACCGCAGGGGTAAGACTGTTGGCAGGAGCCGCAACCAGCTGCCTTGCTAGCTCCACTCCCGCACAGGTGGGGTGAACGGCTTGAAGATCTTTGCCGGCTGAATCGGGCAGACCAATGAGCTCCAATTTTGTTGGCGTAGAGCGGGGCTCAGGAGCACTGCGAAAGCGGAGGTCTTTATAGAGTGAAAGGCGAACGGCTTCTGCGACGGCCCTTGCGGCAGATGCCGCATCTAAGGGCTCCCAGGGGAGCATCATCCCCAGGGTCCCACTGCATCCGAGGCTTGCTTTCGCTCCCAGGGCGGCCGCCTTGCGAAGGTCGTCAAGCCTCATCTTCTGTGGTTCTCCGAGCCCTACGAGCACCAGCAGGTTTGGCTTGTTTTGGAGCAGTTGAACGGTGGCGATTTCTCCTGATTTGCCTTTGAACATCTGCTTCTCAAGGCTCTGCATCAGAGAGCCTTTGCAGAGTGTTTCCAGCTCGTTTAAACGTTCCTCCATCTTTTCCTCAAACATGCCCACCATGAGCACATCGCCAGTCCAGCTCTGCAAGGTTGCTGGAAAAAGGCAAATCTCCATGGGATGTTGATGAGGTGGCGCGATGTTAGCCGTGCCGTTTAGTTGCATTCAGCTGTGAACGGGGTGCTCCAGCGAGCTCTTGTTTCTTTGTTGAACGGTGGCAACCAGCGCTGGATCAGTTGTTGTTCGAGCTGTCGACGGGCTTTGGTGCTCTCGGGAACATCACTCCAAAAACGGATGCTGAGCTGGCTTGTTAGTCCTGCCTTGGCAAGGGCTTCGGCATAGGCCGCCAGGTAGGCCTTGCAATCATGCTCACCCTTCCAGCGGCGATCTGCAGCAATCGTTTCGCCCACATAAAGCAATAAAGGAGTGTTGAGTTCTGCTGGGCGGTCCATCACCAGATAAACGGCTGGGCCATGGTGAGGGCTGTTAGGCCAGCGCCAGAAGCTCAGGGGGAGAGGGGTGAGCTGCAGGGGCTTCAATTGGTCGATGACTGTTTCGTGATCGCTACCAAACAGCGAGCTCTGCTGAGCGATGTCTGGCTCTCCTTGGAAGAGATCGGCTTGATGGCCTTGAATGCGCCTCTGCCAGCTTTGTAACAGGTCGCGGCTAAGAATGAGCTCCTGGCGGGGGGCGAGCCCTGCGGATAGAACTTGGTTTGGGAATAGGTGGCCCTGACCACGCGCTGTTTCCATCGATTGATCACCTTGGCAGAAGCTTTGTAGCTGCGCTTGTTGGCTCAAAGTGAAAGATGCCAATCACCCTTTGGGGATCGCTCATTCAGGCTGACGTTACCGAGTTAGTGAAGGCAGAGTTATTGCCAACGTGGCAGTCTTTGAGGTAACTCCACCAGCCCATCACGAAAAGCCACCACTACGGCATGGGTGCGATCTCGTGCTGGCAATTTTTGCAGCAGGTTGTGCACATGGCTCTTGACCGTATCGATCGAGAGATAGAGCTCATCGGCAATGTTCTGATTGCTCATCCCTTTACAGATTCCTCGAAGCACATCTCCCTCGCGCAAGCTGAGGTTGTCGATTTTGCTGCTGGTCTTGCCATTGCCGAGACGACCGTGACGTAAAACTCCTGCAACCACACTGTCTAAGTAGGTTCCATCGCTTTCGATTGCGCTTAGAGCTGCCAGCAGGGTGCCACTGCCGACGAGCTCATGGGCACAGAGGCCATCGCAATGGGCTTCGATTGCATCCAGCAGGGTGCGTAATACAGGTCGTTGAATCAGCATCAGGGCCTTGAGATCAGGCTTGAGCTGTTTTGCTTTACGGACCAGGCTTGGGCCATTCCCGCTCTCCAGTAGATCGGTGCAGATCAGGAGATCTGCATTAGAGCTTTTCAGGCAACGGAGGGTTTCGTCCTCACCGGTTGCAGCGCCCACTAGGGGACCTAGACAATCAAACCAGCCCACCCAACTTGTGATTAAAACGCGATCGGCTGTGGCGACAACTGTGCGACTGCGACGTAGCAGGGGATGACTTTGTTGACTTGTTTTCTGGAGAGAAGAGATCCGGGGAGTGATGTCCACTGGTTGCAACCAGGTAACAGGAGTGGTTAGAGCCTCATCATGGAGATTACGTTGATCCGCACTGTTTCTGACGTCGAGAATTTTGCACAATTCCAATCAACAAGCCCAGGGCGTTCATGGCCTTCTTTGAATCGGAGATTGTTCAGGAGGAGGCCAAGCGGCTGTTCACCGACTATCAACAGCTGATGCAACTCGGTTCTGAATATGGAAAGTTTGATCGGGAGGGTAAAAAAAAGTTCATCGAGACCATGGAGGAGTTGATGCAGCGCTATCGCGTGTTTATGAAGCGTTTTGAGCTCTCCGAGGATTTTCAGGCAAAGATGACTGTTGAACAGCTGCGCACTCAGTTGGGCCAGTTCGGGATTACGCCTGAACAGATGTTTGAGCAGATGAATCAAACCTTGACCCGGATGAAGACAGAGCTTGAGAAGGACTCTGGATGAAAGTGATGACTCGCTGACTCGCTACCCGTACGATCCGCTCAACTAGAGATCCTCTACCGATGCCGGAGACGTCGATCATCATGCCGGCCTGGTTGGAGCGGGGCATGGTTGACTTGTTCCCTTCAGGCCAATGGGGGGACGCTGATCAGCAACTTGCGACTCGTCTTGATGAGGCCCGGGAACAAAACCGACCCCTGAGGGTCAAGCTTGGTATTGATCCCACTGGTCGTGATATCCATCTGGGACACAGCATCCTGTTTCGCAAACTGAGAGCTTTTCAGGATGCGGGGCATACAGCAGTGTTGATTATTGGCGATTTCACTGCACGAATCGGTGACCCAACCGGCAAGAGCAGCACCAGAGTGCAGCTCACCTCTGAGCAGATTGAGGACAATGCGAAGACCTATCTTGCCCAGTTGGGTCAGGGGCAGTCAGCGGAAAAAGCGCTGCTCGATTTCACAACCCCTGGGCGCCTGGAAGTACGACGTAATACTGAGTGGTTGGCTGACTTGGATTTGCCCGAAGTGATTGGTTTGTTGGGCACTGCCACGGTTGGGCAAATGCTGGCTAAAGAAGACTTTGGCAATCGTTATGGCTCAGGTGTTCCGATAGCTCTGCATGAGTTTCTTTATCCCCTCTTGCAGGGTTACGACTCGGTAGCGGTGCAGGCAGATGTGGAACTTGGGGGGACTGATCAGAAATTCAATGTCGCCATGGGGCGGGATCTTCAGCGTCATTTCGATCAGCGCCCTCAGTTTGGGCTGCTCCTTCCAATTCTGGCTGGCCTGGATGGGGTTCAAAAGATGAGCAAGAGCCTCTCTAACACTGTGGGACTGAATGAGGACCCCCTTTCCATGTATTCCAAGTTGGAGAAGGTCCCTGATGCCCTTGTCAGCAGTTATGTGGTTTTGCTTACCGATCTCGACCCTGAAGCTTTACCTGTCAATCCGCGTGAACGGCAGAAGGCCATGGCCCTTGCGGTCACGGCCAGCCGTCATGGCATCGCGGCGGCTGAAGCAGCCCAGAATGATGCAGCCATATTGGTTTCCGGCTCTCAAGATGATGCAGCATCTGTCCCAGAAGCGTTGCTTGCGGATGTGAATTTTCCGGCCAAGGCCTTTTATCTTTTAAGTGCGCTTGGCCTTTGTGCGAGCAGTAGCGAGGCTCGGCGTCAAATCAAGGGGGGTGCGGTACGCCTAGATGGCGAAAAAATTAACGATCCCAATTTGGAGTTCACTGACTCCAGCATGCTGATGGGCAAGGTGCTGCAAGTGGGCAAGAAAACCTTTCGTCGTTTGACGCGTTGAGTGAAGGACCAACTATCTGCTGCGATGACCTTGCCATTGACTCCTGCCGATCAACTGATCATTGCTCTTGATGGAATGGAGCGTGCTGAGGCCCTTGCGTTCAGCTCAAAGTTGCCAGGGATCAGTTGGGTCAAGGTGGGCCTGGAACTGTTTGTCAGTGCGGGGCCAGAGGTCTTGGCTGCTCTACGGGAGCAAGGGTTGCGGATTTTTCTTGATCTCAAGTTTCACGATATCCCTGCCACCATGGCAGGAGCCTGTCGCCGAGCGGCGAGCTTTGGCGCAGAGTTGATCACTGTGCATGCCTGTGCTGGCCGTGCTGCCCTCGCTGAAGCTCAGGCTGCTGCTTGCGAGGGGGCTGCGGAGGTTGGCTTGTCAGCACCCAGGTTGTTGGCCGTTACTGTGCTCACCAGTTGGGATGAGAAGCGTCTAGCGAATGAGCTGTGCATTCCTCAGTCTCTTCAGGCCAGGGTGGAGTGGTTGGCTGAGTTGGCAGTGGAGTCAGGCTTGGGCGGCTGCGTGTGTTCTCCCTGGGAAGTCAGCGGCTTACGCCGACTGCATCCCTCGCCATTTGAGTTGGTGACTCCTGGTATTCGCCCCTCTGGGGCTGAATTGGCGGATCAGGTCAGGGTCATGAGTCCTACAGCGGCGCTGAATGCAGGAGCTTCACGTTTGGTGATTGGCAGGCCGATTACCCGTGCTGTTGATCCGGCAGAGGCGTTTGCACGCTGCTGCTTTGAGCTTGAACAGCGTCAGCTGGACTGACCGAGGCGAGGTTCGGTGCCTGCCAGCAAGCGTTGCAGATTGGAGCGGTGTCGCCACACCACCATGGCCATGGCTGCAAACGCCACCGCCAGGTAAGCCGGCGGTGAGTTGCCTTGAAAGCGCAAGATCATCAGCAACGGCAAGCTGAGGGCGGCGATGATGCTCGATAACGACACGATTCTGCTGAAGCTCAGCACAGTGAGGAAGATGCCGAAACAGGCCAGCCCTACAGGCCAGGAGATGCCTAGCAGCATCCCCAGACCTGTTGCGACAGCTTTGCCGCCTTTCCATCCCAGCCATACAGGCCAGATGTGACCTGCCAAGGCTGCTAGACCTGCCGCAACTTGCCATCCATCATCAAGCTCAAGTGCCATGGCAACCAGTACGGCGGTTGTGCCTTTGCCAACATCGATAAGGAAAACGGCAAGGGCAGGACCTTTACCCACCTGGCGCAGCACATTGGTGGCCCCGGTTGATCCAGAACCCTTCTCACGCAGGTCGATTCCTGCCAACCATTGGGCTGCAAGATATCCGCTGGGCAGTGAACCCAGCAGATATCCCATTACTAGGGAGAGAAGACTTCCAAATAGAGAGTTGAACATCATCAGAGCAGTTCTTCGTCTTCGAACCGTTCTTGCGGCCCAGCTGCAAAGGCTAGCCAGAGAGGGAACTGAAGCACGGGGATCTCTACGCTGCGTTGGGCTGCATCAATCAGGATGAGGGGGACTTCCCCTCGTTCCTCAAGTCGGTCGGCGCGCTCTACAAGAGCTTCGCCGCGTTCAAAAAGAACAATGCCGCTGCTTGGGCCGAAGTCTTCTCGAGCGAGGCCCAGGGCATCTTGAAGGCCACGTCGCCATTCGCCAAGCCGTTCTGGTTCGCCGGCAAGTACCAGGCTTTGGAATCGGTCGCCATAGAGTTCACCGACGATGGCAATCAGGGCTGCAGCCACAAGGATGTTGCGTGTTCGGCTGTTCCGGCTTGGCTGTGCTCCTCGTCCACCTTGATTGAAAAACCAGTCTTCTAAAAGTTCTTTGTCCCTGGGATCAAGGCTGCGTCGCAGTTTCCAAGGATCGGCGTAGAAGTCTGGTTGAGTTAGAAATTGCTCCAAACATTCACGGATCAGGCTTTCGTCTGGTTTAAAGGTGTCAGCAACAGCTAGGGCGTTGTCCTGAGCGGCGGCCTCGGGCGTTGACTTGGGTTGGTCTAGGGGAGAAGGTTGGACTACAACAGGCTGCACAACCAGTTCAAGTTGCTCTACTGATTGGGCCAGATCTTGTAGAGCGCCTGTGAGGTAGTCCTGGAAGCCTTTGACACGCCTGGCAATAGCATCGGACTGGCCAGCGAAGGAACTGCTGAGCTCCTTTTCCAGTTGGGATTTGCGGTTGGAGAGGTCTTTGATTTCTGCTTCGAGTTGATCGCGACGTTGCTGCAGCTCGGTCAAGGCCACTTTTAGGAGTGGATCAAGATCTGGTTTGTCTTGAGGAGCTGCTAGGTCATCGGATTGAGAGTCCGCTGAGTTTTTCGAGGGCTGTTCAGGAGATAGCTGTTCAGGAGAAGGCTGTTCAGGAGATCGTTGTTCAGGTGCAAGCTGTTCAGGAGACGTCTGCTCAGGGGGAGACTGTTTGCTCAGGGGGAGGTCGGCTTCAGGCATGAACCAGGCAGGCAGGGGTGGTATAGCTCTCAGGACAGATGTTGGGTCTGTTTGGGGAGTTGATGAGAGAGGGCCGAACTGGACCCATTACTGATTTAGGAGCGATATGGGGGCAAGCAGGATTTGTCAATAGCTGCGAGTTTGTTTCTGGGCCTTGATGACATCAGCTGAAAAGAATCTGGGTGAGCAACACATCCATCAAAGACACTGTGACTAGGGTCATCACAACAGCGCCAGTGGTGCTGGTGCCAACTTCTTTTGGACCGCCACGCGTTGTGAGGCCCCAACCGCAAGCCAGAACAGCAATCTGAAGGCCGAACACCAATGATTTGATCATCATGAATGGCAGGTCATCCGGAGTCAGCCAAGTGCGCACGGAAGTCCAGAAGACCTCTGGTGGAATTTGATAAAGATTGGTGCTGCTGACCTGGCCGCTCCAGAGGGCTATACCGAAGAACAGAATGCATTGCACTGGTGCCATGACCACCATGGCGATCACTCGTGGAACCACCAAGTACTCAACCGGTTCGGTTCGCAACATGGTGATGGCATCGATCTGTTCAGTGACCTTCATGGTTCCCAGCTGAGCGGCATAGGCCGTGGCTACCTTGCCGGTGAGCAGCGTGGCGGTGAGAAGAGGAGCGATTTCCCTTGCCATACCAATGGCGAGAATCCCTCCCACCGTGGATCCAGCACCTTGTCTGCTCAGTTCTGCGGCGACCTGGATATTGAAGACCGTTCCTGCGGCTAAGCCTGTGATCAGCACAATCAGGAAGCTGCCTGGACCGGCCTCCATCAGCTGATCAAACAGGTCGACCTTGTTGATACGACCTCTGGCGGTGGCTGCCACTGCCTGGCCTCCGATGATGAGGCTGCTGCCCAGTCGCTTCAGCCAGCGAGGAGTCGTCATGACATGGCTGCCTGGTTGTGAGAGTTCCTTTCGGGCCAGCCTCGCATCACCACAAGACCCAACGCCACAAGCACGGCGGGAATGAATCCCATGCACATGCGAATGGTGATCAGAGCGGATTCCGGTTGATCTGCATAGCTCAGTGCTCCGCCTGCTTCTGCTACTGAGCGATAGCCAGACAGTGAAAGCAGGATGCCGAGCAGTTGGATGCTCACACCAATACCGATTTTCTGAACCAGCACCATCCAGGCGGTGTAGAGGCCTGCTGGCTTGTCAGGGTCAGCATCAATTGCATCTGGCAGCAGACACCAAGGGATCAGATAAGCAGTTGCGGCTCCAAATCCCACCGTGCCAATGGTCGCCAACAAAGCCATCAATCTCAGACCATTAGTGCCTGCTGGAGGCCAGAGGTTGGCGAGGGATGCATCAGCGGAGAGGGGGGGGGAGCAGCATCGAAACAACACAAGCAGTGATCCATAGACATCCACCCCAGCACAGGGCCCTGATTCGCCCATGGCGATTGGCATACATGCTCCAGACCTGAAGGCCGATCAGGGCGCAGAGCTGGAAGGGCAGCAACATCCAGGTAGCCAGTTCTGCGGGTACGCGCATCAACTGGACCAGGTAGATCAGAGCAACTGGCTGCATCAACTGCAAAGCGCACCAGAGCAACAGGTAGAGCCCCAGAACTTTGAGGAAGCGTCTGTTGCTTATTATCCTCACAAGCTGCCGACTTAGGGGCTCGTGATGGCAACGCGGGCGCCGGGCGGTTTTTGTGAAAGGGGCCAACCCCCAGCAGCAGGCGAGGGTGGCTAAAGCCGCAATTGTGCCGGTGATGCGGCCCATGGCCAAGTAACCGTTGGCACCGTTGACCAGCAGTAAAGGAGTCACAATCAAGCCGCTTGCACCAGCGATGATTGATCCGGTGAATCTGGCGGCGTTGAGACGGTTGCGCACAGATGTGTCTTCTGTGAGCTCTGTGGAGAGGGCGGCATAAGGCAGATTGACGCTGGTGTAGGCGGTCATCAGCAGAATCGCCATCACGATGTAGTACGTCGTTTTCTGGGCAACGTCTCCGGGAGGAACCCACCAGATGGCGGCCAGGCTGATGCCGAGGGGGAGTGCTGCGCCAAGCATCCAGGGAATCCTTGGGCCCCAACGAGTTTGGGTGTGATCGCTCAGCCAGCCGATCATTGGGTCATTGATTCCATCCCAGAGCTTGATCACCATCAGCAGTGAGCCGGCAATAATTGCAGGCAGCCCGGCGGTCCCGGTAAAGAACACGAAGAGGTAGAACCCGAGCAGAGTTGCTGACAGCCCGGTTCCTGCATCGCCAAGGCCATAGGAGATCATCAGCCGGCGGCGTGATCCCCCTTGAAGCGCTGTGGATGTCGTCAAGCTGTAAAAAGGGGGATGCGCAAGGTCATAATGAAGGGGCACTGAACCGCAGACCCACTTTGTCTATCGCGATGGTTCTGCTGTGCTAGTGCGGGCGTTGTGTAGTGGTAAGACCTCAGCCTTCCAAGCTGATGACGCGGGTTCGATTCCCGCCGCCCGCTTTTTTGAGTTTGCCTTTTAGAGCTTCAGTTTTGAGGCGTATTCCTCTGCCAGCAAGATCAACATGCTCCGGTTCTGCAGATCAATGTCCCTTGAAATCCATGCATTAGGTCTTGCGGGTAGATCATCGGGGCTAGGACGGGCTGTGTCCAGGATGCGGTGCCACGCAGAACTCGGTTCAGGCAGATCAAAGTGCATGGCTTTGCTGTAGGCGTTGAAGCCCATCCACATCACCGCACCGCTGGAGCCTCGATTCAGGCTGTAGCAGATGGTATGGGACCAGCTGCCCCAATCGGGTTTGTCGATCTCAACACCATGCCATTGCAGCCAGAGATCGTCTGGACTCTGCTGAAGACGGACGGGCATCTCTTCAGGGGGGTGATTGATGGGACAGAAGAGTTCCGAAAGTTGGTGGCGAATCATCATCAGCCTGCTGACGAAGAGGTGCAAATCCATATCGCATTGTTCAGGGTTCCAGAGCATCCAGCCGAGTGGGTTGTCCTGACACCAGCTGTTGTTGTTCCCCCCCTGGCTGCGGCCCACTTCATCTCCCATCAAAAGCATTGGCACTCCTCTTGAAAGCAACAGGGTGGCGATCAGATTGCGCATCTGGCGATGGCGGAGGGCCTGCACGGCATTGTCACTGCAGGGGCCTTCTATGCCGTTGTTCCAGCTGTTGTTGTGATTTTCACCGTCGCGGTTGCTCTCTCCATTGGCGAGGTTGTGTTTGCGGTTGAAACTCACCAGGTCATTGAGGGTGAAACCATCGTGTGCAGTGATGAAGTTCAGGGAACGTCCCAGCGGAGCTGGTTCACCTTTGTAGAGATCAGCACTTCCGCTTAGGCGTTGTCCCATCCTCCAGGCGCTGTCTTCGTCTCCTTTCCAGAAGGCACGTAGATCATCTCGGTAATGGCCATTCCATGTTCCGATTCGTTGTGCTGGGAAATCGCTGAGTCGATAGAGGCCACCGCAATCCCATGGTTCGCTAAATAGTTTTAAATCGCTGAGCTCTGGATCAGCTTCAATCTCTTCAAATAAGGGAGGGTGTTCGAGTGGCTTTAGGTCTTCGCCTCGGCTCAGGGCGATCCCTAGATCGAAGCGGAAGCCATCGACTCCTAGTTCGATGGCCCAGCAACGCATTGACTCGAGAATCAGCTGCCTCACGATTGGACGATTGGCGGCGATGCTGTTGCCGCAACCACTTACATCCAGGTATTCGCCACGCTCGTTTTGGTGGTAATAGAGAGCATCGCTGAAGCCTCGCCAGCTGAGTGTGGGGCCATCAAGGCTGCCTTCTGTGGTGTGGTTGTAGACCACGTCAAGGATGACTTCAATACCCTCGTCATGACAGGCCGCCACCAGCTCGCGGACTTGTTGGCGAGCCTGCAATGGATCGTCACCATGAACATATTTGGGGTGGGGAGTGAACCAGTTCAGAGGGCTGTAGCCCCAGTAGTTGTCCCGCCCCGTTGGCGCATCAGAGGGATCGAAAGCAAAAATAGGCAGCAGCTCTATGGCCGTGATGCCGAGTTTTCGCAGATAGGGAATTTTGTCAATGAGTCCCAGGAAGGTGCCTTGGCGCTGAGGAGTTACCTCTGACTTCGAGCCGCTGCTGAATCCTCCGACATGGAGTTCGTAGAGCACGCTGCGGTTCCAGGGGTTCCTGGGGCGTGGATGGGATGCGAAGTCAAAATGTTCTCGTTCGCACACCACTCCCTTTAGGCAGGCTTGGATATTTGGCGACGATCCCTTGGCCTGTTCTCTTTGATAGATATCCCAGCCACTGATGGCCCTTGTGCAGGGATCAAGCAGCACCTTGGAGGGGTGAAAACTATCGCTGCCAAGGTTGTGGGGGCCGAAGATCCGATAGCCATAACAGCAACCAGCTTGCAATCCTTCCACCTCAACATGCCAGTAGTCTCCGGATCGATGGCAAGGCTGAAGTTCAAGGATGAGCTCTGGCTGCGTGTCATTTGCATCGGCGAACAGCAGCAGCTCCACGCGCTTTGCCGTTGGGGCTGCAACAGAGAAATTGACGCCTCGGGTCGTGATTGTGCTGCCCAGGGGCCAAGGAGTGCCGAGATGCATCTTGCTTATAGCTGTGCCTGCGGCGAGGCAGAAAGCATTGGGCACAAGCGAAGGAGTTCAGCCCGTTTCACAATGTCATGACGTTGTCCCAATCATTGGAGTCGGGTAAGCCTCCAGAGCAACTGAGTGGGCCCCTCTGGGTTTTTCCACCCAATCGAGACTGTGACGGGGGGACAGCCTGGTGGCTGGGATGTGACCCGGAACCCGTCTTAATCGACTGTCCGCCTTTGACGACAACCACCCTTGAGGCACTAAAACAGCTCGCCTCAGGGCGCTCGGCCCGGATCTTGCTGACCAGTCGAGAGGGGCATGGCAGGGTACGTGCGTTTCAAGATGCACTTGGATGGCCTGTATTGGTGCAGGAGCAGGAGGCTTATCTCCTGCCTGGGCTGACTTCGCTGGACAGTTTTGTTGATCAACACACCACTGCTGCGGGGCTGCGGCTGCTTTGGACACCTGGGCCAACACCAGGGAGCTGTGTGGTTTTTGCTCCTGATCCTTGGAACGTACTTTTCTGTGGACGTTTGTTGATTCCTGTCGCGTTTGTTCAATTGGCTCCATTGGCACATCAGCGGACTTTTCATTGGCCTCGCCAGCTCAGGAGTGTGCAGAAATTGCGCCAATGGATTCCTTCAGGTTCAAGGCCTGCACTGGCTTCTGGTGCTCCCCTTGGGGTTCTCGGAGGAGAGAAGTTGGCCCCATGGGATGCCTGGAAATCGCAGGCAAATCAGTGAATGAAATTGTTCAATTTTCGTATAAAGCGTTGCGCCACGGTCTCTTTCGGTTGCCGGCAGCGGCTTGAGTCCATACGATTAGCGCGAATCGGGATAGCAGGGACGGATTTCGTCTTCTGCTCTGTCACTGAACAGTTCCGTACCATCACCCCTTTCCTATGAACAAAGCTGACCTGGTCAACCTCGTCGCAGCCCGCACTGAGCTAACAAAAACAGATGTCTCCTTGGTGGTCGATGCTGCCATCGATACCATCATCGATTCCGTAGTGGAGGGGAAGAAGGTGTCCATCCTTGGCTTCGGATCCTTTGAGCCTCGTG
Organism: Prochlorococcus sp. AG-412-I05; assembly: GCA_003214855.1. Classification (GTDB taxonomy): domain Bacteria; phylum Cyanobacteriota; class Cyanobacteriia; order PCC-6307; family Cyanobiaceae; genus Prochlorococcus. Next base: position 19,530 of record QCLC01000001.1, read on the forward strand.
ATCGTTCTGCTCGTCAGGGTCTAAACCCCAAGACAGGGCAGAAGATCAAGATCCCTGCCAAGCGTGTTCCGGCCTTTACCGCAGGCAAGATGTTCAAAGATCGCGTTCAGGGCTGAATGTTCGCTCTTGTTTGCAGATGGGCGGTCGCCAAGGCCGCCTTTTATTTGTGGGCCTATTGAGACAGGGCTCCTTCCATTGATTCAATGGCCACGCCCTTTGAAATGCCTGATCATCTGTGTGAGCAGATGGAAGCGGGGCAGCGGCTTAGGAATCAGGGCTATCGCGGCCGGTTTGCTCCGTCTCCGACTGGACCATTACACCTGGGTAATCTGTGCACGGCTCTGGTGTCTTGGTTGCAAGCGCGCTTGGCTAATGGGGCTTGGCTGTTGCGGGTGGATGACCTGGATAAGCCTCGCAATCGTGTTGGAGCGGCTGAGAACCTGCAGCAGGATTTGCACTGGCTAGGCCTTGATTGGGATGGCCCCGTGGTGTTTCAGAGCCGCCGCCGTGGCCTTTACAATTCTTTCCTCTCGGCTCTGAGGCGTCAGGGGAAGTTGTATGCCTGTCGATGTAGCCGGAGAATGTTGGCTGACATCTCAGCACCAGCTGGGCGGCACTCGATTTACCCAGGCACGTGTCGAGATCTGGAGCTGTTTTGGGGGTGGCATGAGGGCAGGCTGCCCAGTTGGCGTTTAAGGGTGAGCAAAGAGTTCTCCCATACCAGTGGGGACGTGATTTTGCGGCGCGCTGATGGTTTTATCGCTTATCACTTGGCGACAGTTGTTGATGAACTGACTCTCGGGATTAGCGAGGTGGTACGCGGTGAAGACTTGCTTGAGGCTATGAATGCACAGCTCGCTTTGATCAATGCGATTTCAGCGCGGCCTGTGATCTATCGCCACGTGCCGTTGTTGTGTGATGATCAAGGCAGGAAGTTGGCCAAGCGAGAGGGACATGCTGGTTTGGAGAGCCTGCGTTCCGAGGGACTGGGGCCTTCCCATGTGGTGGGCTGGCTTGCTGCTAGCCAGGGCCTTGTCCCTTTTGGTGATGAACTCACGGCAGGGGAGTTGTTGAGTGAGTTGAAGAAGAAGGAGGGGATTCTGAAAAGCGTGCTGAAACCTTAAAGGCGCAACGTCTCCAATTCTTAACGAAGCCTTCGGGATCACAATCGCAAAAATGTATGAAAATAAACAGCCACCTAATGCATACAATCAATGGCGATCTGCCCTAACTGCGGAGGTAGTGGCATTCAACGCATCAGTCACCTGCGGTTTCGTACCTGCTTGGACTGTCTTGGCCAGGGGAGCGTCATAGAAGAGCCGAACACTCGTTATGCGCTGGAGTCTCCAGTTGGAGATCTTCAAGTTGAGCAGACGATCAAGACTCCTGTTGCTGCTCCTGTGGCGAGCTGATCAAAATTTTTAATCTTTTGCAAGCAATTAAGCCTATGCAGCTCCCTTAAGAAAGGGGAAGGTTGATCAATACATGTTGTGTATTAAGACAAGTATGAGTTGAGAGTTGAAGCCAATGGAGCTCTAGTCTCTTTATATTACCGGCATCACTAAATGATGCTGTTAAACACTATTTATGCTTTGACCAATTATACCGCTATCACTCAAAGGGTGTTTCTAATTGCCACTATGTTGAAGTGATTTTTAAATGGCTTGTGAGCTACTTGAAGAAAGAGCTAGAAGCAAAAAGAAGAGTGCCTCGCCAGGCGAGTTGCGATGGTATTGGAATTTCGATCTTTGCTCAATCAGAGGGTGGTGGCCTGTGTGATGCGGCTACGAGGCAATCACCTGGCATCAGTTGATGAGAAGGCATTGACCATCGGCTTGGGTCTGCCAACGTGAAGTAACATTCAGTTGGAATCCATGAGCCCCACTTCTCGAACAAAGTGCGTTTCCAGTATGTCTGTGGTGGCTTGAAGCCTGGGATGGCAGGGAGCTCAGGCACTAAGGCATGCTGCCATGATTCCGACTTGAGAATGGCCGCCTTCAGTGCGTTCCTGGGCTAACTGCTTCGCCTCAGGAACAGATTCATGTTTTAGAAGGCCGCATCTCAGAGGATCAAAAGTCTGAAGAGCAGGTCGAACAAAACATCGAAGGTTTAAGTCGTTTTGGTTTGGAAGGAGCTGCTCTTGAAGGACAACTGCTAAGGCTGAGCTAGTGCTGGATGGTGATGGCATTGAATCGGCTCAAATTCACTGGTATCGCGCAAAGGCAAACGCCCTTGGCAACTTGTAGCGAACGCTTCTGAAACCACCTATCCAGCTTGGGAGCAAAGATTTAGGATGTTTTCTGATGGCCGTCCTGGCTGTTTCTACAGGTGATGGAAATGTGAATCGAACAAATAGCAACGTGATTGGCCCGATTACCGCTAGATGATTAGCTGATCAAGAGATTTCATTTTCTGCTTGTGGGAGGCTACCTATCAATGACTTGAATAGACTTTCAATTCTTGGTCGAGATCCATCAGCGCACTGATAATGAGCCACTGCTTTTTTGTGAGTCAATGACTAAAGCTTTTTCTCGCATGAAATTTATGATTCCAATGGTTCAGTTTTTATTTGGCCTCAAGATGAACAGCTATAGTGCGATATGCCGCCAGCATTGAAGAATGCTTTAGGTTTTAGGCGATAATATTTATCTTCTATTTCTTTTGATTGCTCATCATAAGGATGGCTTAGCATTTCTTGTAGCTCTTTCACTAAGGAATAGTCACCCTCTTCGGCCTGCTTATAGGCAGGGGCAATTAACCACTCTCGCCAAGTATATTTTGGATTAGTTAGTTTCATGATTTTTGACGTCTCTGTTGAATTGCCGTTGTTAAGTATGATATCGCGCCAGCTTTGCAGCCAAGATTGCCATTGCTTATCGATTTGTTGTGAAGTTTGGATGTAGAAGCTCTTTTTTAATGCTGATAAATCATTTGGTATATTAGATAGCTCGCGAAAGAAGATGGTGTAATCCACTTTTGAATTGATCATTAACTGCAATAATTCCTCAAATAGATTGGAGTTGTATTCTTTCAAGCCAAGCTTGGCTGCCCACATTTTTTGGATTTGTTTATCCATGGCTTGTTCAAAGCCATCACGCACCTGGTCAAACTCTTTTAAGGCTTTAGCGTCTTCTTCAAGTAGCGGCCTTAAAGCTTTCCAAAACATATGATAATTTGCTTCCGCCGCGATTGGTTGATTGAAGTATGAAAAGTGTTTGCCGCCGCCAGTCCAAGGCTGAAATTTAGGATCAAAGATTTCACAAAATCCAAATGGTCCATAGTCGAGGGTGAAGCCACCCGCGGCGCAATTGTCACTGTTGAAATTGCCTTGGCAGTAGCCAATGCGGAGCCAATTTGCTACCAATAAAGTAAGGCGATCACGAAATAGCCGCGCCAACTCCACCAATTGAACTGTAAAAGCAAGGTTTTGATTGATGTTGTTTTTGTATTCTCGTTCAATTAAATGCGACACAATCATGCGCAACTCTTCTAATGCTCTTGGATGAGCATTGCTGCGAGTACGACGCGCAAATAATTCTAGTTGACCAACTCGCAAAAAGGATGGTGCTACGCGAGTTGAAATTGCTACAGGATTCTCCACCAAAATATCAGGGTCGGTAGATTGGGAGTATTGAGAATACCAAGGGCGGGTGATCGTCTCAGATTTAGAAACATAGAGTGTTAACGAACGCGATGTTGGAACACCTAAAGCCTGCATATATTCTTGCGCTAGAAATTCACGCACACTTGAACGTAGTACTGCGCGTCCGTCGGCACCACGGCAATAAGGCGTTGGACCACCACCTTTTAATTGCATTTCCCAGCGTTTGCCATTAATGATTCCTTCAAAGACAGATATCGCTCGGCCATCGCCATATCCATTACCAGTACCAAATGGACATTGTTGGGTGTATTCTCTGCCATAAATCGATAGTGCATAACCAGTTGCCCAGCCAACCTGTCGCATAGGCTCACGCGTAGCAGAGAGATCACCTGAAAATAACTTGCAAAATTTTTCATTAAACGCCAGCTCGTTGTTCAAGCCAAGTTCATTAAAAAATGTGCTGCTATGAGTTACATATTCTGGGTTTTTAAGTGGCGTGGGTGTTACAGGTACGAAATGACCAGAAAAAACTTGTCTGGCAAGGTGATCATCACCATCTACCCTGGCATCAGGGTCAGTATTTAAGCTATTCATCAGAGAATAATCCGCCAGCTTCTCAAACTCATCGACTGTCGTTACGCAGGGAGCAGCAGATGGTTTAGATGGATGCAACATTCTTGTTAAAAGTGACTTAGGAGGTCCGCCAACGGCCCTCTATGTGTTTTGAACACCAGCGTATAAGCAAAAACGTTGCGCCGAAGCAACTTCTCTAGGGTGCTTTCTTGAAATTCGTTTTGCTGCAGTGGGCTGCTAAGCCTGATCTAGGCATCAACCCACCTTAGTATTCAGCGATTACTCTTCTAATGGCTTTAAGCCCTTTGCTTTTTTGGTGGGTAGAGGTGTGCTGTCTTCACATACAGGATGCGGGAACACGTTGCACCAAATAACACTATTGAGCCTGCAAGAAGAACGTTCCAAAAGAAAGGAGGGATATCAAAAAGAATGTAGTGGAGAATCATCCAGCTCACTCATGCTTAAACAGCACTTCTAGATATAGCAATGCAATTGCCTGCTGACTGCTGAATCCAGCCCTTACCCGCTCGATTCGTTATCGGGGGTACTGGCTTGGTGTGGGATGCCTGAAGGAGAAGCCTTTTGATTTGAATGCCACCGTATACAGAGAGAAGACCTGTCTTCCGTCACTGCTGAGGTCTACACCCTATGGGTAAACAAGAGAGAAGAGCACGCTTCAAAGCGATGACGAGTTCTGAGAGGAAAGCTCTGATCAGGAAAAAAATGAAAGCAGCAGGGTTAGTAGAAGGCAGTGGGGTACCTGGGACAACCTTGTCTTCATACGATCAAGAGCAAGTAAGGGAACTGATCCGAATTACCAGCTGTTTCCCTGAGATGCGTAGCGATTAGGGGGGTGAACTTCACCGTTAGCAACGGAGCAGCCTGTTGGTTCACGACCTTTAACAGGATTTTGGTTCTTTTGTCTGACCAAAATTGACACTGTGCCCCCTTTCCGTCTCCGTTGAATCGTTACTAGGCTGCGCCTGACGCAATCACCAAGACATGGTTCGCTCGTTGACAACCGCTGCAGCGGCCGCAGTTCTGATGTGCACCCCTGCGATGGCATGCAGCAATCAGTCTGAGCAATTGGTTTCACAGTCTCAAGAGAGTGACGTGTACTTCCGGCGCAAGAGCAACCAGCCGCTGGTGAATGAACAGACCAGCATTGATGCAGAGAACTGCATACCCAACGCGGATGGAGGTTTCACCTGTGATACCAAGGTGATTAACCCCGTAAGCCCAGATAACAAATACAGGAACTAAGTGGACAAAAAGCCCTTTTGGGAACCAAGGATGATCTGGCGAGCGGTTGTGATCGATGTTGTGCTGTGCGTGCTCATGCTCATCCTCTCGCTCATGTCTGATGAACAGTTCTGGCGTGTGTTCTATGCATCCGGTTCCCTGCTAGCGATCATTGATGCGATATGGGCATCGCGTGTACTTGATGCTGTAGAGGAAGAGCAAGACTAAACACACAGCAGACGCCACTTCCTCGTCTAAGGCTCATCGCTAGGCACGTCAAAACCATGAAAAAGGCGCCCTCATCGAGCAGTGCCCATACCGACAAACTTGGGTGAGGAGTGCCTTATTTCAATCCTACTCCTCTATTGGGGCCTTAATCAACGAAAAGTGAGTGTATGAAGCGTGTTCGTTTTTTGTCATCATATTTTGATTAAAAAATCTTCTATCGTTCAATCTCAAGCTGATGAGTTTAAGAATCGACTGAATTGAATAAAGCTGATACGACAGTCTGAAAATAGATAGAATCAGTTAATGTTGCTCAGTCTTCTTAAATCTTTCGTCAATATTGGATTGATATTTCAAGCGCTATGAGCGTTTCTGCCAGTGTTATCGTCATCACGCCAAAGCTGCTCCTAAATGCCACTGGGGTAGTCGCATGCTCAAACGGCTAATCAGTCATTCAAGAACCACAAGGAAGAACAAGAGGTTTTCTCCTGGCTAACAACGATTGCCATGGGATTGGGATGTTCGCCTCAATCAAATCCCTGAGAACTGGCATCAAGTTGCGGAGAGATTTAGAAGAGCGAATGGCATCCGTAATGGTGATTCACGTCTGTTGCTGTGGTGATTAAGTTGAGGATATAAGTAGTTTTAGGGCGAAAGTATTTAAAGGTATATTTGTGATGAATACTAAAAACTATTGTTGACTTTTACCTGCTAAAGAAGACGTAAAGGCAACTTTCTGCAAGTCAACGTGCCAGGTATCGATGGTTATTTCAAGCCAATAGTGAGGTGGTTAAAGGAATAACAGTACCCTGCATAAGTAGGAGCTTTACTTCTGTAATCTCATTTTTTGTAAGAATCTCAATAAATCTCTAAGGTACACATCTAGGTGGTTGACAATAACTAAATTAAAACCCCAATATCGCACCAAAAGTCTCATGGACTACTCAGAAATCACAACAGGCAGCCCAACACTTCACGCAGCCATCGTGCACCCTTACATCCCGATTAGCTGGTGTTGCAGATAACGCTTGAATTGCAGGCATCACTGCTGGTTGTTTCTTGCTTGGTGCTCCATAACCATTGCTGCCAAAACGATATTTAATGTCTGCCGTAAAGCGAGTATCAAAGGCTTCATCGTAAGAAAGATTGGCGCCAAGCGTTAAACCATTGCTGATGTTGTAAGCCAGCCTGCCTTTAACGCCAGAACCATCAGCTTCACCGAGATCACCACTTTGGTAGTAGTAACCAACAGAGGCGTTGAGATCAGTTGTGATGCTGTAGCCAACATCCAAGCCGTAGGCATCAAGAGCACCACCTTTGAAGTGGCTATTCAGGCGTTTCTCGACATTACCAATAGGAACCAGTGCATAGGCATTGAAGTTCCAAGTGTCTGAGACTGCTTCTAACCCTGCAGCAACTTGAGAGAAGAACACATCACGCTTTTCAAAGACATTCGCGCTGGTATCAACATCATCTGTATTCATCGGACGGTTGTCATAGCCAGCATTGATGCCATACATCCAGCTGCGATCACCATTGAGCCAGCGGTAACCCAAACGGGTTGAGGTGGAGATGGTGGTACCAGCGACATCGGTATTAACGATGCTGCTTTCTCCATCGCGATCAGCAAAGTTGGCATTGGCTAAGGCATCAATAAACCAAACGCTGTTCTCTCCAACGGCAATGGGAAGAAACGCGCCAATACCGGCCTGGTTAGGCGTTCCAGCTCCTTGCAGTGCACCTTGAAAACCCCAGTTAAAATGCACAACATCTTTGAGTTTGATCTCCATTACCCCAAGATCATCTGCACTGCCATCGTCTTGAGCAGCGACTGGTTGTATGGGATTGCTGGCAAGGGCTAGTGCAGCAGCACCAGCAAGCGATAGAGGAAGGCGAAAGTAATGCTGCACGGGGATTGAACGCTTAAAAGTTCAGCCAAAATCGCTTTAAAAACTGAGTTTTAGAGCAGAGATTGAGGCAGTCTTTTGGTTGGCACTGCTGGCCCTCATCTCTACGCTGCAGCCAGCGCCTTTGCATCAGGCTGTGCTTTGGTCACATCAACTGAAGAAAAAGGCACTTTCTTGATTAGCGGCATGCACATTACTTTTGAGCATTTGTGATTGACCCATGCATTTGCGTTGAAATAAGCACCGTTCTTGCGAAGGAATTATGTCGTTCCTAGGTCAGGAGTCTCAGAGATGCTGCCTCTTGCTGCAGCTTGTGCTCTGTGGTTCTCTTCCACTCCTAGGGATGATTCCTTTAAGAGCGGCTCAGCTTCCAGGCCTCAGGCCGCTAGCACTCGCATGCTTTGAATCTGGTCAGCTCAACGCATGCCAAGCCGCGTTGCTGCGGGCGGAAGCCCTGCAGAGACGTGCAGGCTCTCAGAGCAATTATGCCTGTCAGACCTTGCTGCTTGGCTTGCAAGCCGATGTGATCATGAGTCAGCTTCAGGCTGGACGTGGTGATGATGCTTTGATCCTGCTGGAGGAGGCCAGCAACAGTTGTCGAGGTTTGTGATCTAAGAGAGCAGAACTAGTGATCTCTTGAATTGCTTTTAATCGTCTTTATTGTTGCCCCGGTAACCCTTACCTTCAGCTTAAATATTGTCTTGACCCTCCTGCGCTTCTTGATAGCCCAGGGCCGATGCAGCACAAGCCTTGCTCACTGATCCTTGCAGCAGGGCTCGGCAAAGCTGGCCATAGAAACATTGGGATGCCTATTCTTGGAGCTATGGCTGAGAAGACTTTGTTTTTTATTTCGTTGCAAATAGGAAGCAGTTTATACACAGCTTTTGGAGCAATCACATCTTTTGCTGCTGCTTGACTAATATCTAAGTTTGTGGATTTTCATCAACCTGTATCAAGACAATGCAATGATTTACAGCATCTAATCTAGTTTGCCAGTGGCGCTAAAGAACCTTCCCTGCTTGTCTATTGACTTTCAGCATTGAGCCTCTTGCCTGCGATTGGCCCTATGAAAACTATAATTTTGTTGATTAATGGCTTAAAGCATGCCTGCAAACTCCAAGGTATTTGCATACGGGGTCGCTGATAATCATTAGCCCCCTTAATGTTCTGAACTTTCAAGTCTGGTGAGCTGATGCTATAATGGTTTTTAAGAGTTAAAACTCTTTTCCTGCCTCCTTCCATCGTCGACACTTGTTAATGATGGAAGCTGTGATCTATTTGTTGATCCATGTTCAGAGATCTGCTCCTTGCGTTGCCTGTTGAGCAAGACATTTTGATTCAAATTGTGTTGGCGTTCGTCGGCCTATTTGTTTGGCTGTGGGCCGTTGGTAGGGGAGGTAGTTGGGCTTTTGGTGCATTTGTAGTAGCGCTTTGGTTTTTGACAGCGATTGGGCTGATTACCTGGAATTTTTCGGAATAGCAAGCAGCTCAATCCCCCCTTATGGATACCAGTCTTGTGGAGAAAGCACTTGTCTTTAAATCCGCTTGAACAATCCACAGGCGATGCACTTGTAGACAAGTTCTGAGTTTGTTTCCGTTCAAGTCTTGTGACCCTTCGCTGCTTGCCACTCGCGCCAACCATGCTTTGCCTGGCTTGAATCGAGCTGTTCCCGTGAGGTTTCTTGGCGCTTTGCGGGGATGGCCTCATCAATGAGGCTTGTACTTCAATTCATGTTTGCAACAGCGAAAGCATGAAAAGGCGCTATTCTTGATAGAGCTTGCTTTTGCGATCAATGAATTCTGCACTCTCAAGAAGTTCAGGCCTCAACTGGGCTCAGAAGACATTGGCCACTCTGTTTGCGTCGACTCTCTTCATTTATGGCTTGGATCGCACACTGCCAGGCGTTCACAACTTCTTGATGGGTGCTTTCTCCTGCCACGGTGGCTGAGTCTCTAGTTTGAATAGTCAATTTGTATTCCAAGACCCGGATTTTTGATCCGGGTCTTTTTTTGTGCGGATAAAAAAATCAAAGCGGGCTATCAAAATTGCGTTGACGTTTAAGGAACAGCAGATGATCCTTTTAGAAAATGGTGTGCTATTAATACCATAATCCTGATTTGGATTGTGATATTCAGAGCAAGGAAACTTGAATGAGATGAATCATGTCTATCCCTCTGCCGAGGCTCAGTCTCTGCTTTAGCCAGTTTTCGCAGAGTTAAAGCTCCGATCAAAACAACCCCTTCGTTCTCAGGACACGCTCCAGAGATTCCTGCTTTGCTTCGCTGGAGTCGAGACAGCTTTCAGAAGTCTCAGGCCTGAAAGAACGATTGATTGCGAGCATCACCTTCTTCTGTCTTGGTCATGGCCTCAATCTCGTCAGCTTGAGATTCTCTTGAGCTTGCTGACGGGGCTGATCAGCTAGATGGTGAAACCAGAGATTGCTTGGAGGTAAGGGCATAGCGTTTGCCGGGTTCTGGGTCAATGAACTTGACCTGGGCAGGCAGCATTTCGGCAACGTCTTTTGCTGATCCCTCCATCTGCATAAAGCTGCTCAGCAGCCCCTCGAAGCGAACATTCCCTCCAGCAGTGCTAGCAAGGACGGTGTTTGGCTCAAATCTTTTGAGCAATTCAGGAAGAACTTGACGGCCTTTCACAAAAGCCCCTGCAAGAGGCAGGCCAAGATCAACCACCGGGGTAATTACCGCATCAACGGATTGTGATTCGATTTTGCTGTCGAGAAAACCATGAGGTTCAAGGTAGATCTTGCCGTCAGCATTGCTGATGAGATAACCGTTTTCCATCGAGGGCACCATGGCTCCAGCGGTTGCGCGGATGGTGAGTCCAGCGATGTTGGTGCTCTCTCCAGAATGCAATGGCGTCACTTGTTTAAACCCCAAGCGCCCAACCAGTTTTGCGGCCGAGGGGGAGCCAACGATCTTGAGATCCCTGGGAAGAAGTTGCAGGGTTTCTGGGTGGGCATGATCTGGTAAACCCTGGCTTAAAAGCAGCAGATCAAGGTTGTCAGGCACAGCCCAGTCGTGGGGCAGCCGGCCATTCAGCAACCAGGGGCCTGGTGGGAAGGAGAGTTGGCCGGTGAGCCAGGGATCCACTAATACCCTGCATGCACCAAACTCCAGCAACCAACCGTTGGCACCAAAATAGGTCGCTGCCAGGTTCATGATCTGCTCAGGCTCTGAGATCTGACCCTATCGGGGATCTGGTATCGATTGCTGGATGTACCCGTCTTGCAGGTAGGAATTCTTTTAACTGGCAGCTGCCATCTCCTTTGAAAGAGATCATGCTCTGCATGGCGATCATGTCCAAGTCGCATGCTGTTGAGTCGTGATCTGTCGTTGTTAGAGCTTGGCATGCGAGCTCTGCCTTAGAACAATCAAATTTAGGTGCAGGTGTTTTTTCAATCGACTTGCATCCATTAACAATGCCTGCTCTCACAAGTAAAGACGACCATCTTAACTTAATCGATTGGCGGGAAATCTGCTTAGGAAGTCTAATATTTAGGTGACTCATTAAGGGCCTTTTTAAGGTGACTGGAAAAGGAAATAAGTCTTAATAATCCAGTAGAGATTGGCTTGGAATTGTGATGATTGTTTGATTTACTGCTCTTGTTCAATTTATCTATTCTTCCTAGAATACCGCAGGTCCGGCTTCATTCTCTTGGCTATTTAGGGATATCTTTTGACCTGCGAACCTTGTGATTTGATGATATAAAATGAATGCTAAATTCGAAGTCAAATATTTGCAGGCTTTTGCTTTGATGTAGAGATGGTGAAAGAAAATCTGGGTAGATCTATTGCTATCACATCAAGCTGATCAGATTGTCTGATCACGAATTTCGGCAGGAATGGCCCCTGTTGTAATTTTTAGCGGAGCCCAGCTTCATTCTTTCCAAATGTGTTAAGGTTCGGCGTCTTCAAGTAAAGGCTGCTAAAAAATTATGCCTCCAGTTCTTGGCAGTTTCGGCTCCCCTGTCATCGTCCTTACGGGGACTCTCGGTTGGCAGTTCTATTTGGTATGTGTCTTCGTGATCGTTGGCCTTATCCTCACTGGTTATATCTTGCCCTCTTCCGGCGTGTATGGCTCTCTGAGAGGTTGGGGCACAGGGACTCCATGGCTGGTGGGTATTGTGCTGCTGGCTAGCGTTGTGACAGTGGTAGAGGTGGCTCGCGGCCTGGTTGGTCCCTCGTTGGCTGTTGGCCTATTTATGCTCATCCTTGGATTGCTTGTCCTAGACCAGTTGGGTCGGCAACTTTCGAGGTCTGGTGGTTGATTGCTCGCCAATTTTCTTCTTGGCGGCTCGCATGAGCAGTTAGATCTAAATTGATTGGCACTGTTCATTTGTGTTGATTGGATCAACCAATTTCTCAGAAGTCTCATCACTGGATTTAGTTAGCCTTGATATCACTAAACTGCCCCGCTTTTAAAGCAGGGCTTTTTTATTGTTTTTCCCCTATAGCGATGTCGCCTTTTCGTTTTCGTGATCCACCGCTTTTGCCAGGTTCTTGGCTCTTCATCTGAGAGGCAGTGGGCTGGCTTAAGACCAGTGGTGAGTTTGATTACATGGCTGATTGCTCAGCATGCTTCTAGTGCTTTCAATGTTTTCAGGCTGATGTTATTTACACCTGGTGCTTCAATCGCAGGTGTGCTATCAGCACTAGATCAAACGAACCTTTAGGGATCTACCAAGAGCATTCAAAGCCTTGGCCGTTCTGGTTAAGCAGGGTGGTATTGAGGTGGTCAAACAAAGTAGTTTTTCTTCTTGCCATCGTCGCTGCTGCGATGGGTCAGAAAAGATGGACTAGCACATTGAGACCCTTCATGAGCTTAGTGCCTTGCGTGATGGCTGAGTTTTGCAGAGAAGTCAATGCAATGCTGACCTCAAGCTGAAAAGCTGCCGTGTTCTTAGTGTCCGCACCAGAGTGCACAGGTTGCAGTCACGACAGCGATGACAAGCCCGCCCCATTTGATGACCTTCTGGGGAGCATTGAATGTGGTGCCCACCAGGATTGCGGAAAGATTGATCACCATGAGCTGATCAGCTGAAGGTGATATGCCGAAAGGCCCTGCAGTAGCGAGCAAGTTCATCATGAGTGTTGACAGTAAAGAGATATTAGAGCAAATATCCTCTTGGATAAAGCTGAGTTGTTTTTATTCTCCTGGGTTTAGTTAGCAAGGCTGCTCCAAATCTGACGGCGACCTAGATCATCAATATGACGTATACATGAAATACTTCATGGTAGTAGTGAAAAAATGTAAACCCATTTGTTATAGGAATAAAGGTGACGGCTTGTGCAGGGGGGGATTCTTCCTAAGCACCTGTTTTTAGCAGGGATATCAAACTCTATTGCCAGTGAATGGATACTCGCGCTAGCAAGATCCTCAAGAGAGATGCAGACTCCTGGCTTGGCTGGGTAGGGCTTCCTTACCCAATTATTAGGAAGTTGTTGAGCTTCATGATCACCCGACCAAGTCGATTCGCGATAGTAGATAGGAGACTCACAATGGCGAATATATTTTTACGATGTTCATTGAACTGCTCAAAATCGAATGATCACCTTCTAGCAGTATTGGTTGAGCAGTCGTCGCGAGCAGCGATTTGTTTTTAGGAGCACCTGATGGTTCTGGGAATCGGGGGTTTTGTGCCGCTCAGCGGCCGTTGAGTAATCCGGCCGCATCGTCTCCTCCGAACAGTTGCCGATAAGCCGAAGCTGTGATTCCGAAGACCACTGGAACCGCTGCCAGCAGACCAAACCCACAGGCGCAGACCCCTAGGAGCAGGATCAAAGCCTGCATGACCAGAAGCCCAAGAACCTGCCACCACTGGCCTTGAACGGTGGTGATCCCTCTTTGGATCGTGGCGATCGGCCCCAGGCCCTTGATAACGGCTAGATAGCCGAGAAAGGCCTGATTCACCTGGAGGTAGGCACCCACCAGGGATCCGACTAGCAGAACGGCAATAGCGCTGGGGCTCAGTATCACGGTCATGGCCAGATCCTGGATGACAGGAATTAAGGCGGTGATCTGGTCGGGATCGGACGGATCTGTCGCCATAATGAGCTTGCACAGCTCACTGAACATCTCGTTTGCATCAGCGGCGATCAGAGCGAGCATTAGAACGGCAGTGCCGATTGCCAGCAGCAGCATGGCCAGGATGAACTGGCGGCTGAACAGTCTCCAGATCGCGGCCGGATTGATGGCGATGAAGTCACCGAACTGCGGAGAATTGCCATTCAGGCCGATCCATGCTCCACGTATGAATCCGATGGTGGCCCATAGGCTCACCATGGTTGTGGCGATGAAGCCGGCTAGGCCTGGAATCAGATCCACCAAAGTGGAGAGGATGAAAGCCGCAAGAGCGAAGAAGACAAACGGCCAGGGAGCGCGACGGAAGGTCTGCCAGCCTTCCCGGATCGCGAGACCAACGGAAAGATGCGGACTGGATGGGGCGTCGGTCATGGAACCTCATCAAGACGATCGACCGGACGCTAGAGGCTTCAAGGACGCATGTCAGTGACTGCAACAGTAATGAGATCGATGGCCCTCTGCACATCGACCGTTGTCGTGTGGCGGACGAGGCTGAGACGCAGAGAGGCTTCCAGCTAGGAACCCCAATCGCTGAGATCTGAACGCCCCCTGATGGATTCGAACCATCGACCGACTGCTTAGAAGGCAGTTGCTCTATCCAGCTGAGCTAAGGGAGCACTACAGCATTTTGGCAGCCAACATCGAGTTGGCCTCCTATGGTTAGAGGATGCGAACTTGCATCCGATGGCGGCCAGCCGGCTCAGCGACAGCCAGAAATCTGAGCTTGTGGAGCGTTACAGGGCAGGTGATGCCACATCAAGCCTTGCCAAGGCTTATGGCTGCAGTCCTAATACAGTCACTCGCACCGTTAAAACCCTGCTTTCAGAGAAAGACTATGCCGCGGTGAAGGCCTCTCGTGCTCAGCGTGGAGCCATCTCAAAGACTCTCTCTGCTGTTGGAGAAGCAACCGTTAATGATCCATCAGAGTCGAGTTCATCGACGCTGAATTCGCTTGATGAGATGAAGCTTGAAGAGGGGAAGGTGGGTGAGCTCGCGTTGGACGATGAAGCTGCAGGTGTTCTTGCTCTCGATGATGCTGATGACTTTGATCATGATGCGGAAGAGGACTCGAGCGAAGAGGATCATCTCGAGGCGGACATGGGTGATTTCCCTGAGTCCGATGTGTTTTGCGAGCTGGTTCCTTTAGTCGCAGACTCTGTTGCTTTCAATGATCGTCCAACGGTTCAATGTGAGCCTCTATTGCCTGGCTTGTTACCTAGCAGTGTTTATATGCTTGTCGACAAGACAGTGGAACTTGATGCACGCCCGCTGAAGGATTTCTCAGAGTTGGGTTTGCTAGCCGATGATGATCAAGACAGACGGGCTCTTTGTTTGTTTGCGAATCCCCGTTCTGCTAAACGTCAGTGTGGACGTAGTCAAAGGGTGATCAAGGTACCTGACACAAGCGTTTTTGAGCTCACCACCTCCTATCTATTGGCTCGCGGAATCACTCGTTTGGTGCTGGAGGGTTCACTGATTGCCCTTGATTCTCAAGCCCCATCGATCTGAATGGTTCTTGATTCGTCGCTTCAGAGTCAGAGTCGTTCAGGCTCTTGGCTTGGGCAGCAGCAGAGCGGCTGTACTGCCGCCACTAATGACACCTACGACGATTGACATCCCTACCAGAAAACCTGTGGGGAGCTCTGCGCTTTTGGCATCACCCAGCCTGAGACTATGGCGATCACTAAGATTTTGGGCTCCCAGGCAGAGCACGACCAGGAGTAATCCGCCGCTGACAAGACTGGTTGTTAGCAGCCGCAGCCGCAGCAGCATGATGTGTTTTCGATGGTTCCTTAGTTTGCCCTTTCTTGGAGTTCACTCGCTCTCGTTTTCTACCATTTGGTGTACCAGGGCATAGAGAGCCCTTCTGGATTGCCCTGATTGTTGAGCGAGTTGTCGAGCGGCATCGCTTGCACTGGCTCCACTGGCCATCAACGCTGCCAATTCCGCTCGCCAATGCGCGTCACTTTGCTGATCTGGTCCTGAAATTGGAGCACCTCCTAGGACAAGAGTGCATTCCCCTAGAGGCTTGTGTTCAAGGAAATGCTGTAGGGCTGCTGCGATCGTTGGCCCTACTTGTTGTTCATGGCGTTTGGTGAGTTCCCTGGCCACCTGTAAGGGCCGCTCATCTCCGCAAAGTTTCGCCAATTCTTTCAGCAGTTGCACCAGCCGGTGTGGAGCTTCGTAAAGAATGGTTGTTCGGGTCTCGCTGGCGACCGCTGCCAGCTGCTGCCGCCGTTCCTTGCCTCTTGAGGCTAGAAAACCTTCAAAACAAAAGCGGCCAGATGGAAGTCCGCTGCTCACTAAGGCTGTTGTTGCTGCACAGGGGCCGGGAATACAGATCACCTGGTGCCCAGCTGCCCTAGCGGCTGCGACGAGTTGTTCGCCGGGATCGCTGATGCCCGGCAGCCCTGCATCACTGATTAAAGCCAGGCTTTGCCCTTCGTTGAGCAGTTGAAGCAGTAGGGGGAGGCGAGCTTTGGTGTTGTGTTGGTGGAAGCTGAAACGTTGACTCTGCGCGCCCAGGTCGTTGAGTAGATGGCCGCTATGGCGTGTGTCTTCACAGGCGATGGCCGAGACATTCGAGAGCACAGATCGTGCTCTGGGGGAGAGATCTCCGAGGTGACCAATGGGCGTCCCAACCACATAGAGCACCCCTGGTGCTGGTTCCTCTCGCTGACTCAAAATGAGGCTTGCACGTGTCTATTCATGATGCCGAACGCACCTCTTCTCCCTGTTGGTGTGGACCTGGAGGTTTTGTTGCAGCAATTGAGGCGATTGAGCTGGGGTGCTGCAGACATCCTGCTGGCCTATGCCCGGGGAGAACAGCCACCGCATGGATTTTCTAAGGCTCTGAGTGTTGACGATGGTGGTGAGGGGCCTGTCTCTGCCGCTGACCTTGCCGTGAATCGTTGGCTTCTGGATGGCTTAGAAGCGAATTTCCCCTTGGCAGATTGGACTCTATTGAGTGAGGAGACGGCCAAGGAGCAACTCACTGCAGGCGAACCCTTAGCGGCGGAATGGTTGTGGATCCTTGACCCCTTGGATGGCACAAAGGACTTCTTGCAGGGCACAGGTGAATACGCCGTGCATCTTGCCTTGGTGCATGGTCAACGACCAGTGCTTGGCGTGGTACTCCTGCCAGAAGCCGAGGAGCTTTGGTTCGGTGTGATCGGTTCTGGCGCCTGGTGCGAAGACCGGCAGGGACAACGTTCGCCGGTGCGTTTTAGTCAGCGTCAGGCTTTTGGTGAGTTGATGCTGGTAGCGAGTCGTAACCACCGCGACAACAGGCTTGAACAGCTGCTAGAGAGGCTTGCTCTTGGTGGTAGCAAGGCTGTGGGCAGTGTGGGTTGCAAGGTGACCACGATTTTGCGTGGAGAAACAGATCTGTATGTCTCTCTTTCAGGTCGTAGTGCTCCAAAAGACTGGGATATGGCTGCTCCAGAGGCGGTGCTGATGGCGGCAGGGGGATGTTTCACTCATGCTGATGGACGCCAGCTTGCTTACAACAGCGGTGATGTGCGTCAGGCCGGCTGTTTGATCGCCAGCCATGGCATCGCCCACGCCCAGCTTTGTGAAGCAGCGGCGCGGGCGATGGAAGAGATCGACCCAGGCTTTCAGGTTTGAATTGACCTGAAGCCCATCAGTTGAGAGGGGCTACAGGAGTTGGAGCTGGCTGTGATTGAGTCTCTTCCCCGTTCTGAGGCACGCCTCTGAGTGTGAGGTTGATACGGCCACGATTGTCAATCTCTCGTATCCGTACTGTCACCTCATCACCTACTTTCACGACGTCGTCGACCTTCTCCACGCGAGCCTCTGACAGCTGGGAGATGTGGATCATGCCCTCTTTGCCGGGCAGGATCTCTACGAAAGCCCCGATCGGAATGATCCTTGTGATGGTTCCGGTGAACACCTCCCCTTCGTTTACTTTGCGAGTGAGTCCTTCGATGATGCGCTGGGCGGCCTCTGCAGCAGCCCCGTCATGAGAAGCAATCGTGACGATGCCACCGTCTTCAATGTCGATCTTGGTGTTCGTGCGTTCTGTAATGCCCTTGATTGTGCGACCACCTGGGCCAATCACTGTGCCGATCAGTTCTGGATCGATTCTGAAGCTCAGCAGGCGCGGGGCATGGGGAGAGAGGCTAGTCCTGGGAGCGTCAATGGCTTCCAGCATCTTCTCGAGGATATGGATCCTGGCAGGGCGGGCCTGATTGACAGCTTCTGCAATGGTTTTCACCGGAAGGCCGGTGATCTTCATGTCCATCTGCAGGGCCGTGATGCCATCTTTTGTTCCAGCCACCTTGAAGTCCATATCACCGAGGAAGTCTTCGATTCCCTGGATGTCAGTGAGGATGCGAATCTCAGCATCTTCCTTGATCAAGCCCATGGCGGCTCCGCTGACTGGAGCCTTCAGTGGAACACCTGCATCCATGAGGGCCAGGGTGCTGCCGCAGACCGAGCCCATCGAGGTGGACCCATTGGAGCTGAGGACTTCGCTCACCACCCTGAGCACGTAAGGGAAGGTGTCCTTGGGAGGCAGTACTGGAATGATGGCGCGTTCAGCGAGGGAACCATGGCCTACTTCACGGCGCCCGGGCGATCGCATTGGACGTGTCTCGCCAACGGAATAGGGGGGGAAGTTGTAGTGGTGTAGATAGGTCTTCTCAGGTCCTGGGTTGAGGTCATCCATCTCCTGGGCATCGCTGGGTGTGCCCAGGGTGGC
The DNA here is from genome assembly GCA_003214855.1 of Prochlorococcus sp. AG-412-I05. Taxonomy (GTDB): domain Bacteria; phylum Cyanobacteriota; class Cyanobacteriia; order PCC-6307; family Cyanobiaceae; genus Prochlorococcus. The sequence continues at coordinate 37,907 of QCLC01000001.1, forward strand.
GGTGGACAGTACCTGGGTGAGTCCGCGTTGGAAGAGTCCGGATCCGTGCACGCGTTTTGGCAGCACGCCTGCGGCGGAAGTGATGGTGCGGACCTCATCGAGCTTGCGACCATCGACGCGTTTGCCTTGTTTGATGATTTGCTCACGCATCAATTTTTTGGTGAGCGCCTTGAAGTTGTTGCTCAAGACTTTGCTGTTGGCATTCACTGACTTGCGAACGGCATCGTCTTCTTTGAGGTTGTCAATGGCTTCAGCTGTTTTCGCTTTGATGGCATCCAATTTGCTATCGCGTTCAGCTTTGGTCTGCTCAAATTGCTTCAGCACTTCCCCGATGCTCTTGCTGCAATTTTTTTCCAGATAATTCGACAGCTTGGTGTCTTGAGTGGGGGGGTCCGGCTGTACTTGCTGAATCCCTGCATCCTTGAGGATGGATTGCTGTGCCTTGATTAATTCGCAGACGGCTTCATAGCCAAAGTCGATGGCTTCGATGACGTCCCCTTCTGGCAGCTGGTTTGCACCGGCTTCAACCATGACAACCCCATCTGGAGTGCCAGCCACCACGAGATCGAGATCGCCACGTTCGATTTCTCGATAGCTGGGATTCAGAACGAAATCATCACCGAGAAGCCCTACCCTTACTGCAGCCATTGGCCCCTGGAAGGGGATGCCTGCTAGCAAGGTGGCCATGGAAGCTCCCGTAACGGCCAGCACATCTGCTGGAACCCGTTCATCGAGCGAGAGACATGTTGCCACGATTTGAAGGTCGTCCCTCATCCAGCTAGGGAATAAGGGCCTCATGGGGCGATCGATTAGACGAGCGATCAGTGTGGCTCTTTCTGGCGGGCGTCCTTCACGTCGCATGAAACTGCCAGGAATGCGGCCAGCTGCATAGAGCCGCTCCTCGTAGTCGCAAATCAGGGGAAGAAAATCGATGCCTTCGCGGCCTGTCGATCTGGTGGCGGTTACCAGGACGGCGGTGTCGCCGCATTCAATCATCACGGAACCACCGGCTTGGGGGGCATATCGCCCTGTGGTCAGCCGAATCTCCCGACCATCAAAGGAGATCGACTGTGTCTGACCTTGCACGTTCTCTTATGTTTTTTTGTCAAGCACCATACTGGCACTTTGCCGAGTCAACTTTCGTGGAATTTTGGAATTGATTCCTGTTGGTTCAGTTGCTAAGCAATAAAAAAGAGGGATGGATGACTTCAATCCCTCTTGAGAATGAGTAGGAGCTCTCCACTAGATGCAGAAATGGTTTGAGAGTTACCAGCTGGACTTGACGACTCCAGGAAGTTCGCCCTTGTGAGCTCGTTCTCTCAGCTGGTTGCGGCATAGCCCGAAGTCGCGATAGACGCCTCTTGGCTTTCCTGTGGCCCAGCAACGATTGCGGATGCGGGTTGGAGCACTGTTGCGCGGGAGAGCTTGAATCTTGCGGTGGATCTCAAGACGTTGCATTGGATCCTTGGCTGCATCGAATGCTGCCATTAGAGCCGATCTCTTGGCTGCGTAGCGCTCAACAATCTTCTTGCGCTTTACATCACGGGCGATCATTGACTTTTTAGCCATGCGGCAGTTTTGAAGCGCGAGGGTCGATAGCGAACTTTACCTTCCAACTGCTGCAATTGTTTTGCTTGCCCAGTTTTCAGCTGCTCAGGCTCTTGTAAAGAGGGCAGATCAGTGTCCGATCAGCTGTTGCACCACCGATAGTTGAGTGGTGTCGCGAACGATCAGCACCACACTGAGACCTACCAATAAAAAAAAGCCTGATTGCATGAAAGCCAGCTGGATGCGCTCCGGAATTGGTCGCCCACGCACGCCTTCTAATAGCAGCAGCAACAGTTGGCCGCCATCAAGTAGGGGTAGCGGAATGGCATTGAGTACGGCGAGATTGATCGAAAGCAATGCCGCGAAGAGCACTAGGCCAGAACTACCTTGGCTGGTTAGCTGGGCGCCCATTTCGACAATCTTCACAGGGCCACTGACTTGTTGGGCTGTGGTTGCGAAATCGGTGATGAGTCCTGAATAGCCCTTAACGGTTCGACTGAGTAGGGAAATGAATTGGCTGTCAACATGGTTCAGAACCTCTCCGGGGCCTTGGGCTCGGCGGGTTTGGCCTGTGACGTTGGCCTGCAATTGGGCGCCCACCCTGCCATTGCCTTGTTGCTCAGCGGGGGTGAGCACAATCTTGCTGCGTTGACCCGAACGGAATCTGTCCAGGTGAAGTTTGCTGCCTGGTGACTCTTTAATTTGACTCACCAGGGTCTGGATCGCTTCTTGACCTCGCCCTAGCTCGTTGCCATCCACGCTGAGGATTCGATCGCCAGCCGCTAGCCCTGCAGCCTCAGCGGCTTCTCCGGGTTGAACGGCTACAACCATGACACCTGGATCGGGTTGGCTTGGAAGCCCGATCATGACCGCTTGGCCCATCAGCACCAGCCATGCCAGCAAAAGATTGGCCATGACCCCTGCACAGATCACCAGGGCTCGTTGTCTGATCGGCCGGTTGCGTAGTAGGTCGGGATCATCAGGGGGGATTTCGCTGTTTTCGTCGTCATCCGGAAATGAAACGAAGCCCCCTAAAGGCAGAACTCTCAGTGCATATGTGACACCCCTTCGTTGCTGTTTGATCAGCGCCGGTCCAAACCCGATCGAAAATCCATTCACACGGATTCCCTGAGCAGTGGCAGCCAGAAAGTGCCCAGCTTCATGAATGATGATCAGCAGGGCTAGAACCGTCAGCGCCGCAAAAACGTTCATTCAGCTTCTAGTAATGGGTTCATTCTGGCTCTAGTCGATCGTTGCCGAAATAAGGCACAAGTGTCTTGGGGAGGAGGACACTCCCATCAGATTGCTGGCCTGTTTCGAGAAGGGCCGCCATGGTGCGTCCTACCGCCAGGCCGCTGCCATTGAGGGTGTGGATGAGTCGGGTACCTTTTTCGTCTTTGGTGCGAATAGCAGATCGCCGTGCTTGGAAGTCTCCACAGATACTGCAACTTGAAATTTCCCTGAAGGCGCCTGCTCCTGGTAGCCAGACTTCGAGGTCGAAGGTGCGTGAGGAAGAAAACCCTAGATCACCTGTGCAAAGTTCAATGACGCGGTAGGGCAATTCCAAGGCCTGCAGCACGGCTTCGGCATCGGCTGTGATCTGAGCGTGGGCAGCCTGCGAATGGTCTGGATGGACGAACCAATAGAGCTCCACTTTGTTGAATTGATGCAGCCGGATCAGCCCACGGGTGTCTCGTCCATAGCTGCCAGCTTCGCGGCGAAAGCATGGACTGTAAGCGGCGTATCGCAGTGGAAGTTGGTCAGCGGGGATGATTTCATCGCGGTGCAGAGATGTCACCGGCACCTCTGCAGTTGGTGTTAGCCAGAGGTCGTCTTCAGCGCAGCGGAAGCTTTCTTCGGCGAATTTTGGCAGCTGGCCAGAGCCCGTAAGGCTGGCGGTATTCACCAGTACCGGAGGCATCACTTCTCGATATCCCTTTGAGGTGTGGAGGTCGAGCATGAAGTTGATGAGTGCTCGTTCCAGTCGCGCACCCTGACCCATCAGAGTGACGAAGCGACTTTGGGCAATCCGTACAGAGCGTTCTGTTTCGAAAAGTTTGAGCCGCTCGGCAATTGCCCAGTGCTCCAGAAGGTCTTTCCCTTCACGTGGCTTGCCCCAACGGTGTCTTTCTTGGTTGTCGTTCTCGTCGCGTCCTTCAGGACAATCAGGGGAGGGCAGGTTTGGAAAGCTCAGCAGTTGCTCTCGCAATCGGGCTGATAGTTGTTTTTCCTCGTCTTCTAAAACGGCCACCTTTTGCTTGATTAGGTTGCCTTGCTGCCTTAGTTCTGTCACGTCGCTGGCTTTTGGGTCGCTTCCCTGCTGGATTCGTTGACCGACTTCCTTGCCGATACGATTTCCTTCTGCCTGGAGGCTGCTGCGCTGTTCCTCGAGATTCCTTTGTTGCTGGGCGATCAGTTGTAGGCCCGTTAGATCTAACGTCATGCCCCTTCGGCCCAGTTCGTTGGCAATCAGGTCGGGGTTGTCCCGCACCAGGCGCTGGTCAAGCACGAGGGTTTTCAAGTCAGCGCGGGCAGCCTAAGTGTTGTTGGCCCTGCAAATGAATCCTGTTTGGTTTCGCCTATTCAGCCTGCGAAATCGGAAGCAACAGAAGATGCTGCTCGGGCTCTTCCGCTAGCGGCCCATTCCTTAAGGGCGTTGAGTTGTTCTCGGGCTGTGCGGGAGAGCGGCACCAGTTGGCTGGCAGCAAGAATTAGGTCGGTCTCTTCAAGTTCTCGGCGTTCGGCGAAGGCCAAGTGCATGGCCTCAATCACAGTCTGTTCGAGTTCGGCACCTGAGAAGCCTTCGCTTCGATCAATGACCGCCCCCAAGGGGAGGTTTAAGTTCGGTCTTCGTCGCTGAATATGGAGCTCAAGGATGTTGCGCCGTTCCTCGCTGAATGGCAGGTCAAGCAAAAAGATTTCGTCGAAACGACCTTTGCGCAGGAGCTCTCCAGGTAGGCGTTCTACGCCATTAGCGGTAGCGACGACAAACACCGCGGAGGTTTTCTCCGCCATCCAGGTGAGCACGTTGGCAAGGACACGTTGACTGGTGCCGCCATCACTTCGGGCATCACCACCAAAGCCTTTGTCGATCTCATCGATCCAGAGAACACATGGAGACATGGCTTCTGCCCGCTGGATCGTCTCTCTGGTACGTGCCTCGCTAGCACCCACTAGCCCGGCAAAGAGGCGGCCTACATCGAGGCGAAGCAGTGGCATCGACCAGTTGTGGGCGATGGCTTTGGCGGTGAGCGATTTGCCTGTGCCTTGGGGGCCGATCAGTAGAACGCCGCGGGGCAGTGGCAAGCCAAAGTGACGAGCTTCGTCGGAGAATGCCTGATGGCGTTGCTCCAGCCAACCCTTAAGGCTATCGAGGCCGCCTATGTCGGCCAGCGATGCATCTGTAACGCAGTACTCAAGAACCTCACTGCGGGCTACGGTCTGACGCTTTTCCTCAAGCACCTCGGCCAGATCTGCCCAACCTAGTTTGCCCCGCTGTGCTAGGGCTCGGGCTGCTACCTGACGCACCCTCATTTCGCTGAGGCCGCTGCAAGCGTGGGTTAGCTCTTCTAAAACGTCGGCTGAAAGGGGGGAGCCACTTGCCTGGGCGATGTTTTCCAGCAGTGTTCTCAGTTCTGGTTCCTGCGGCAGAGGTAGATCGAGAATGGTCAGGGAATCATCAAGATCGCTGGGCGGAGTCCATGGCCCTGAGCAGAGCACCACAGTGTGGGGTTGATGGCGCAAGTGAACCGACAAGTTGCGCAACATGCGTGCGATACCAGCGTCTTCGCAGAAGTGATAAAAATCTTTGACTAGTAATAGGGTTGGACTAGTGGCATCAAGTTGTTGCAGCCATTGCAGGACGGCCATCGGTTGACGTGCCCCAAGCCCTTCTTCGTTAAGCACGCCTTTAAGGCCGCCAATAAAATCCCAGCTAGCAAGGCGACGGGGCTGTAGTCGTTTTGCGGCTTGCTCAAGCAGCACTTCAACACGCTCCTCTTCGCTGCTGCGAATCCAAAGGAGAGGTGTTCTGGCTCTGATTAGTAGATCCAGTTGGTTATCCCAGCTCGTCATGGCGAGGTGAGTTTGTGTAATGCTGCCCAGCGTGGATCGAGATCAGTTCCCTTAGGTTTCACGGCAGTGGTTTGGGCGTTGGGCTGTAGTTGAGCTGGCCCGGGACAATCGGCCCCACAACGCTTGACTAAAGGCATCCGCAGACTCAGTTGTTCGAAAACCCAACGTTCTGGGTCAAAGCTGCCAAGAGGGTCAAGGCACTCCATCAGTGCATCCATATCCTCGGAATGGCTCGAGCCATGGAGTTCGTTTGGGTTTGGTCCATTGCCCTTCAGCCAGATCAGTTCTTCGGTGTTACAGGTGAGGGTTTGATTGAATTCGCTTAGGCATCGATCACAGCAAAGGGTGACGATGGTTTGGAATTTTCCTTTCACTTCAAGAATGCTGCCTTGATGCTCGGCGCTGATGCTGCCTCTCAATGGGGTGAGAGAAGACATCTCGTCCAGATGTCCCTCGATCGACCAGTGCCGAGGAGCAGCCAAGGCTTTTAGGTCTTGTAAAGAAATGGGTTGGAGCCCTGGGATCATTTACTACGTTTTTTAGGTTCAAAGGGAAGACGATCTGATCCACCGATTGCTTCTGTTGCTAACGCAGGTTTGGACAGCTGGTCATTGAGGATTTTCTGCAGGTTCTCAGGTAGGGCTTCACGACTAAGAAGAAAAGTCTGACCTGCTTGAAAGATGTTTGCGATCACCATATAGAGCAATACCCCTGCTGGTAGTGGAAAGAACAAAAACATGCCCGTGATCATCACTGGCGTGATCTTGTTGGCTGTTGATTGTTGAGGGTTCGCAGGCAGCCCCCTGCCGGAGAGGACTTGCGAGACCAAAAGCGTCAAGCCGAAACCACCAACCAGAATTGCGATATCCCAGTTGATTTCCCCATCAACGTAGAAACCAACTTGACCAAGGGCCTTAATGAATAGAAAGCCACTTTGGGCAGCAAGGCCAGGAATTTTGCCTTGAACAGTGGCATCGCCTTCAGCCAAAGCCTGGACAGTGCCATCCGCAGATACCTTGACAAGATCATCCCCCTTGGTGACGCTCCAGGTTGGTGTGAATTTGGTTCCACCTTCTACGCCAGAAAGCCTGCTTGTGAAGCTTTCGCCAGTGAGCGTTTGCAGCTTGATTTGGGTCTTGTCTCCAACTCCTAATTTTGTGCCGCTTGGCAGAGAGGCAATGACTGGGAAATGTTTGGTTTCACTGATGAAAATCGAATGCTTGCTACTGGTAAATGGCTTGGGCTCAATGGCTGCAATTTGGTCGCTAGGCAGTACCTTGAGGTTCACCAAGTAGGGCACATCAGCAAAAGGTGATCCTCTAAGGGTTGCAAACAGGGCGAAGAGAATTGGCATCTGTACCAATAGGGGTAGGCAGCCTGAGAGGGGGTTGCCGAACTCCTTCATGACTTTCCCTAGTTCCTCCTGTTGCTTCTGAGGGTCTTTGGCATAACGGCTCTTGATTTCATCCTGGCGTTTCTTCATGGCCGGCTGGGCGATTCGCATGCGACGAGCGCTACGAATGGATCCGGCACTTAAGGGGAACAGTGCTAATCGGATGACCACTGTGAGGGCGACGATGGCGAGGCCATAGCTCGGCACTAATCCGTAGAAGAAATCCAGGATCGGGAGCAGAATGTTGTCGGAGATGTACCCGATCACGATCGATTGCTGAGGGTGGATGGAAATGTGATGCCAGTGTGCATCAGCACCTATATGGCTGGGTTACACGCTGGGAGCTATTTAAGCCGCAAAGCCCTTTAGATCCTGGGGTGAACCTTTGGCCCTGCGGGCGCTAATCCGTGCATTGATGTATTTCTCGGTTTCTCTGAAGCTAGGTAAAGAGCGCATCTCAAGTCTTGAACCATCGTTGAGTACCAGTACCATGTCGCCCCAGGAGCCCAGGCCACGGGGCACTGAGCGCACCTCCTTGATTTGGCTATACACGACTTGGGTCTTATCGCGTCCCATCCATCCCCCAGTCACCGAAACGCGTCGATTGGTAATGCGAAAGCGCAGCCATAACGCTCGAATCACAGCTCCAATGGTGAAAGGAAGGCCAATCAGTGTTAGCCCCATCAATAGGTTGATGATGAGATCGCTTTGAGCGGGGCCTCCTTCATAGAAGACCTCTTCTGAGGTTGTGATCATGACAACAAACCTGCTTGATGGAGCAATCTGTCGCATTCTTCTAGCAATGGAGATGCCTCTATTGCGGAGGCGACTGGCTTGAGGCTGATCAGCACCCAGTGATTGCAATGCTCGGGTGCAACCTCAAGCCTGCTTCTTAGGTGATCGTGCAGAAGTCGACGCAGACGGTTGCGAATGACGGCTCGTTTACTCACTTTGCTGCTGATCACAACGGCACAACGGCATGCCGTGGAGTTGTGGTGCCGATGGGGTGCTTTGAGCAGTTGGGGATCTGCTTCGATGACACGGAGCACCATTGAAGTTCCATAAAAGCGATAGCCCCACTTCTGAAGGCGCGCAAAACATCGACTTCCCCTTAATCGCATTGATGCTGGCAGCACCATTGGAGCTTGGCTTCCTGAGGAAGTGGCGTGATTTGAGTGATTGACCCGCAGTGTTATGGATTAGACAGCGAGACGCGTGCGGCCACGTTTTCGGCGACTGCGGATCACTCTTCGACCAGTGTGAGTTCGCATGCGAACACGAAATCCTGAGACGCGTTTTCGCTTGCGGCTGGTTCCACCAAAGGTTCTTTTTGTCATTGAAGGTGAACGGCGTACAGCCTTTTTTCAGTCGACCAACTTATCAGTTCAGTTGATGTCAATCAGCCAGCTGCCAAGGTAGCCGCCCATTGGTACATCTCCAGGAGCTTGGGCAAGGGCATTGAACTGGAACATCCCACGTTGGTCGGGGTTAAAGATTTTCATGACCACCGCATAGGTGCCTTCTGTAGGGATGGGGGTGTCTGGGAAGACTTCAATGCTTGTTTGGTCTTCAGAGACTTCGAACATTGCAGGAACCTCTTCTTTGCAGCGGGTGCGTGAGAGCATTCCCCCTAGATGAACAAGGCAAAGGCTCAGCTTGTTCGGTTTGATCTTTGCATCGAAATAGTCAGGGACAGAGATGCTTAGCTTGAGGATCGCAGTTTTGCGGTCCTTGGGTTTCAGCATCAGGTAATAGGTTGCTCTGTCACGCCTGATGGTTGAGCTTTGCCAGTAATAGAGCTTTTTATAGTCTTTAGAGTTCTCCCAGCGAAATTCAAGTAGCGCTGGTGTTGCCTGGGCTCGGGCCTTTGGTGGTGTGATGCTTTCAAGCATCACACTGGAACCGATCAAACCGGCAGTGAGGCCTCCTAAGGCAAGGGTGCCTGGAATACAAAACCTGAAGAGCTCCTTAACCATGAGATCTAAGCGGGTGTGTTGGTAACCACCAGCACTAAAAACTACATGGATTCTCCTTTGCACTCATCTATCAATCAAAAAGACTAGGACGGCCTATTAGTTGGCAGCTTTTGGTGGGGCCAGTGATTCAGCATCGATCTGGACGCAGTAGCGCGGTTTCGCCAAGGTAGGGATGTTGAGGAGGCTGATCTGAGGGCAGCCAGGCATGGGCAAGCATGCGGATGCAGCGTTTCAGATCCCCCTCGACATACATTTGCTGGCAGTCCAGCAGTGCTATCGACTCCCATCCTGCTTGTCGGCGCGCGATCGCTGCAGGGAAACAGGCGTTTAGGTCTGCCGTGACAGAGAACGTGATGGACACGATGTCTGCAGGGTTGAGTTGATTGCGTTGCATTAGCGCTTCCACGAGCTCGCTGACGGCTGCCTCGATGGCTTGAGTCGTGTTGGCAGAGCTTGTTGTGGCACCTCTGAGCCCGTGTAAGTGGAGGCCTCCATAAGGGATGGCAGTGGTCATGGCAGAAAGAGCCAGAGCACCTGACCACTGTTGCCAAGTTCAAGGTTGAGAAGCTCAGCAAGTTTGGATAGGAGTTTGCTGCCTGGCAGAAATCCCGCTAGCCGTTTTTTGGGGCGCCCCAGTTTGAGCGTTTGGGTGTTGGCTTCATCAAGGTCCGCCAGCTTGGCCGCAAGTTTTCGAGCATGTTCTTCATCTCCCAGCTCATCGACGAGTCCGAGTTCATGGGCCTGAGCTCCGCTGAACACGCGGCCGTCGGCGAAGTTGCGAACCTCTTCGGCACTGAGATGGCGGCCTTCTGCTACCGCGTTCACAAATTGCTCATAGCTGCTATCGATCAGTGATTGCAGGAGCTGACGCTCCTCTGCTGTGAGTGCGCGATCAGGCGAGAGAATGTCCTTGTAGGTGCCGCTTTTTACTGTCTCGAAGCGGATGCCGATTCGCTCCAGCAATTTGGAGAGGTTGTTGCCCCGCAAGATCACCCCGATTGAGCCAGTGATTGTGCCGGGATTGGCAACAATTTTTTCTGCTGCTACCCCGACATACACACCGCCGGAGGCGGATACATTGCCGAAGCTCGCGACGACATGACAACCCTTTTCTCTAAGCCTGAGCAGGGCCGCATGGATTTCCTGACTGTCACCAACAGTTCCTCCTGGGCTGTCGATGCGCAGCAGAAGAGCGGGAAACTCTCTATCCTCAACTTCCTTGATCGCTTTCAGCACCCGCTCGCGCGTTGCACCGCTGATTGCTCCGTCAATGGTGATGTGTGCGATCCTTCGGCGAGATTTGCGTCGCCAGAGCCAGCCCATTCAATTTCTTCGTAGAGGATTGGATCTTAAAAAGGAACCTGCTTGTTGCCTTCATGTTGTCAATACGGCACTGGCTGTTGATGGTCCTGCCCTTTGCCCTTTGGGGTACGGCCATGGCTGCGATGACACCTTTGGTGATTTCGGGCGGACCGCTTCTCGTCGCTTGTCTGCGCCTTTTGCCAGCAGGAGTTGTCATCCTGCTGGCCTTGCCGTCGTTGGGACGTCACTGGGCTATCGCCTCAACTGACAGGATTTGGTTCCTGGTCTTTACGGTTGTTGATGCATGTCTTTTCCAAATGTTCCTGGTCAAGGGCTTGGCCTACACCGGAGCAGGGATGGGATCGGTGCTGATTGACTCCCAGCCATTGCTGGTAGCTCTGCTTGCACGCAGCCTCTTTGGAGAGTCCATTAACCCAGTTGGCTGGATGGGTTTGATGTTCGGTTTGGTCGGGATTATCTGCCTTGGGGCCCCGCCGGATTTGTTGCGCCATTGGTGGTTGCTAGGCGAACAGGCGTCTGGTTCCAGTTTGTTGGAGCAAGGGGAAGGCTGGATGCTCGCAGCAGCCATCGCCATGGCCTTAGGCACAGTGCTGAGCAGGTATGCCTGCCGGAGCAGTGATCCCGTTGCGGTCACTGGTTGGCACATGGTCTTAGGCAGCTTGCCGTTACTGCTCTGGCACAGTTTTGATCGAAGATGGCCTTTGTGGCCTGATTGGACTGGCTTTGATTGGGGATTGATGGCCTACGCCAGCTTGTTTGGCAGTGCCCTGGCCTATGGATTGTTCTTTTGGCTCGTCAATCGGGAGGAGCTCACAAGCTTTAGCACCTTGGCATTCCTTACACCGGTGTTTGCTCTTGCTGCTGGTGGCGTTTGGCTGGGAGAACGGCTTCAGCCTCTGCAATGGTTCGGGGTGGCTTTGGTCCTGCTTTCGGTGCTTGTTGTGAGTCAGCGTCGTCGACTATGGGAACCGGTTGAAGTTGACTCGGATGTGTTGCCTGGGGACATCGGCTGATGTTATTTCGTTCCTTGCGCTTGGATGGACATGTTCCCCTCTGCTGGCCTGCCCCTATGGCACTTCAGAAGATCTTGGGTCTGCTCAGGAACATAGCCAGGGATGCCACCATCACTAGATGGTGCTGACGTTTGCTGCGACGGTGTTGCTGTCTCCTCTTCAACGGCGTCGAGGTCTGCTGCTGATCCTGGCGTTTGGGGTGGCTCTCTGCCTTTGGCAGTTAGGAGACTCTGGTTTGGTTGATGAAACCCCGCCTCTCTTTGCCGCGGCAGGTCGTGCCATGAGTACTACAGGAGATTGGCTGACGCCGAGGGTTAATGGTCTGCCTCGCTTCGACAAGCCCCCTCTGGTTTATTGGCTAATGGGGTTGGTTTATGCCTTGCCCGGCCATGAGGTTTGGGACCCATTAGGAACATGGGCGGCACGTCTTCCTTCTGCGCTTGCATCTGTCTTGATGATGCTGGCCCTTGGTGACACTGTGATGTGTTGGCCCCAGAAGGATGACGCTTGTCCACGCCGAACAGGTGTTGCGGTGGCCTTGGCCTTTGCTCTTTCGCCACTGGTCATGGTCTGGAGTCGGGTTGCTGTTAGCGATGCCTTGTTTTGCAGCACCTTGGGGGTGAGTTTGCTTCTGCAGTGGCGCCGCTTTGCTGCCCCGAGCACCCAGCCATGGTGGTTGGCCTGGCTTGTTTTGGCTTTAGCAGTGCTGACCAAAGGACCAGTGGCTGTCGTGCTGACTGGCATGGTGCTTGTTCTATTTGCTTTGCTGCAGTGGAATCTGGCCAGCCTTTGGCAGCGGTTGCGCCCTCTGCCTGGTTTGTTGATTACTGCCCTGATCAGCTTGCCTTGGTATGTGGCGGAATTGCTTGTGGAGGGACAACCCTTTTGGGATAGCTTCTTTGGCTATCACAACCTTCAACGCTTCACATCAGTAGTCAATAGTCACCTGCAGCCTTGGTGGTTTTTCGGGCCTGTCTTGGTGGTTGCGTCCCTGCCATTTACCCCCTTGCTGATCCTTGGGCTGTTGCAGTCCTTCGTTCCAGTCAGGAGGGGCGGTGCGCGTTGCCAGGCAGAGCCTGAGGGATCTCTGCAGAGTTTTGCGGCCTGTTGGCTGCTAGCTGTGTTGCTGCTATTCACTTGCGCTGCCACAAAATTGCCAAGTTATTGGTTGCCTGCCACACCGGCGGCTGCGTTGTTGATTGGATTGGCCGCAAGTGTTTCTCCTCAACAGCGACCAGGTCTTGTTTGGACATGGGGCGGATCAGTTGTTTTGGCGGGATTGTTGGCGGCAGGGCTGTGGGCTTCACCGTTCTGGGTTGAATGGATTTATGACCCGGAGATGCCCACCCTTGCGGCAGAACTGCTGGCTAGTCGTCTTGTCCTCAGATCGGCAGTTTTTTTCAGCCTTTCGGTGCTACTTGGGATCTGGTTGGCTTGGCGACCACGGCCTGGGCGATTGCTGGCCCTTCAAGGGCCATTGGTTGCTTTCCAATTGTTTTCGTTCTTGCCGATGTGGGCGTTGGGTGACAAGGTGCGTCAGTTGCCTGTCAGGCAAGTTGCTCATCTGTTGGTCGCTTCTCAGAAGTCTCGCGAACCCTTGGTGATGGTTGGGGCAATCAAACCTTCACTTCATTTCTATACCGATCAGGTTGTGGTTTATGAGGGGCGCTCTGAGGGGGCGTTAGTGAACCTGGATGATCGATTACGAGAAGAAGAGCGAAGGGGATGGTCAGGTCTGCCAATTGAGGGGCCCATGGGATCTTCAACCGCTCTCGTGGTGATTGATCAGGGCACAACGCAGCGGAGTCATTGGCAGGACCTTCAACCTGAGCTGCTTGGCAAGTTCGGGATCTATAGGGTTTGGCGGTTGGATCGTCGTAATCTTGAGAAGCGAGCGAATCAGCTCAAAGCTGAAGGTTTCCATCCCGGTTGGCGGCAACCACGACCTGAGCGTTTCTGATGTTTTGGTTGTCTGAATTGCTTGAAGAAGTGGGTTCTTGGCGTGCTCTTTTCCTTTGCTTTTGGACCACTATTTAGCCAGACGTCTCGCATGGTGCGTGAGCAGGATTTAAGCGTTGGTCTTCGATTGGGTTGGCTCAGCAAGTTGCAGTCTTCTACAGAAACCACATCGTCCCCAGAGGGCCATCTCTCCAGCTGGGGCAGGACTATCGCAGGCATGACAGGTGGCCATTCCATGCACATCAATTCTGCTGGGATGACGTGCCCAGATGCTGGCTTCACTTTCCAGCTTTGGGGTGTTTCCGGGGTGTTGTTGTTGAATGCGTAGATCTTTGATGTCATGGCCCGCGGCACGCAGGGCTGCCAAAAGTTGGGGGCGGTTATAGAGCAGGGCCTGCCTCCACTGAGGATGGCTGGCGCCGATGATCAACACCCCTTGGCGAACATTGAGTGGGCGGCAGTGGGGAGCAAGCAGGGGGCCAGCCAGTCGGGGCCATTCTTGCCAGAGACCAGCCATAGAGCCTTGTTGCTTCCAGTCACGCTTAATGGATTCCAGGCAGTTGGAGAGGGCTGTGACGGGTGCGGGAGGAGCTTGCTGCAGCACTTCTCCTCGACCAAGCCGTTTGCGTTGCTGATCGGGAGCTATGGCCATTTCAAAAGCCTAAGTGGAGTCTTGGCTCCAGCTCGCTAGCCTCCGAGAGGTCTTTTCAATGCCTCGATGGGCTTCTTTGACCGGTTAAGCCGCTTATTACGTGCCAATCTCAACGATCTTGTGAGTAAGGCCGAGGATCCCGTCAAGATCCTTGATCAATCGGTTGCAGACATGCAAGCCGATTTGGTCAAGTTGCGACAGGCTGTTGCTATGGCGATCGCCAGTCAGAAGCGGCTTCGCAATCAGGCTGATCAGGCTGAGGGTCAAGTTAAAACCTGGTACGAACGAGCTGAGCTGGCTCTTCAGAAGGGCGAGGAGGATCTCGCTAAGCAAGCCCTTACTCGTCGGAAGGGTTTCCAGGAATCTTCTACGGCGCTCACCAACCAGCTCAAGGGTCAGGAAGGGCAGGTGGAGACCCTCAAGCGGAGCTTAGTGGCTCTTGAGGGCAAGATCGCCGAGGCCAGAACCAAGAAGGACATGCTCAAGGCCCGAGCACAGGCGGCAAAGGCCCAGCAGCAATTACAGAGCGCTGTGGGCAATCTTGGCACTAACTCTGCAATGGCGGCCTTTGACCGCATGGAAGACAAGGTCCAGGCCTTGGAAGCCAGTAGTCAGGCTGCCGCGGAGCTCGCCGGCGCTGATCTTGAGAGTCAGTTTGCGGCTCTGGAAGGTGGAAACGATGTAGATGATGAACTATCTGCTCTTCGTCAGCGTCTTGAGGGGGGGGCTGAAGCAGTGGCTTTGCCCGCCGGGGAGACCTCTTCACTTCAGGCGAGTAAGGATGCCACTGGCCCAGAGGTGGAGGCTGTCAAGGTGGCTGAGGTGGATGCTGAATTGGAGGAACTGAAGCGCGCCATCGACAAGCTCTGAAAGGGGATTGATCTCATCGGCAGATCATTGTGCGGCAAGATGTCTTCTCTCTTTGGCGGAGTTCTTGGCGGCTGTTTATTGGATGTGGTGCCCGATCACCAAAACACAGTTTTAGCTTTCCGTTGATGGCGACTTCAAGGCGTCTAGGCAGATTGGGTCGTGGCGTTTTTGACCGCAATGACCGCCGTAAGCAGGCTTATCGCCTGGCTAACGCAGGCCCTCAAAGTTTGCCTCTGCTGGATTTGTCACTGGGGTCTACCGACTTATCACCTCCAGCGGTGGCCCTTGAGGCCATCGAAGTTGCTCTAAGGGCACCTGAGAGCTCTTCCTATTGCTTGCATGCTTCGACGAGACCCTTTAGGGAGGCGGTCGCAGCGTGGAGTCAGAGGCGCTTCGGTGTCAGCGTTGATCCAGATCGGGAAGTGTTGTTGTTGGTCGGTTCACAGGAGGGAACGGCCCACTTGCCATTGGCAGTTTTGGATCCTGGGGATTCTGCCTTGATTCTGGATCCTGCTTATCCTTCACATCGGGGTGGGTTGATTTTGGCCGATGCCCGTATTGAACGACTGCTGCTCCGACCGGAGCAGGAATGGCGACCTAATTTCAGGGCTTTAAGCAATAGCCAGTGGGACCAGTTGCGGATGATGGTTTTTGGCTTTCCTCATAACCCCACAGCCCAGGTAGGAGAACAGAGCTGGTTGGCGGAAGCCATGGATCGGGGCATCCGTCATCAAGTGGTGGTTGCTCACGACAATCCTTATGTGGATTTGGCACTGGACGGTGAGGCGCCAGCTCTTTTGCGTTGTCCTGGTTGGAGGGAATGCGGGATTGAATTTTTCTCCTTCTCCAAGGCCTGGTGCTTGGGGGGGTTCCGACTGGCCTTTGCGATTGGTGCTGAACATTTGATTACAGCCCTTCGTGAGCTCAAGGGTGTCGTGGATTTCAACCAATCTTTGGCTTTACAGCAAGGTGCGATAGCGGCCCTTGCGGATGCTCAAGATTGGCCTCAGCAGATTCTCGGGGTTTACCGGGAGCGCAGAGACCGGACTCTCGCAGCTCTCCACGCATTGGGTTGGCATGCTCCTTCTCCTTCAATGGCGCTTTATCTTTGGTTGCCCATTCCAGCCTGGGCAAAACAGCAGAACTACAACGATGAGACTTTGGCAGCAGATCTTTTGGATCAGACTGGCGTTGCCTTGACGCCTGGATCAGGTTTTGGTTCCGGCGGGGATGGTTGGCTGCGCCTGGCCCTGGTCCATCCGGTGGAAGATTTGGAGGCGGCAGTTGCCCGGATGTGGCCTTGGTGGCATGCGCACATCTGAGTCATGGACTGGTGCTGCTGCGGTTGCCCGGCTGTGGCGTAGGCAGTCTTGCGGGGCTAGGCCATGGCAGTTGCGATGGCAGCCGGTCTGTGCAAGTACTGAGCTGATGTTGTCTGACTGGCTGAAGCAGCAACCTTTTTCAGCTCAGCAGCCTCGGGCATTGTTTGCTGATCGCCAGACCCATGGGAGGGGGCAGCGTGGTCGGGTCTGGCAGGCACCGATCGGTGGGGTATGGATCAGTGCCGCTTTGCCCTGGTTTGATGCTCAGTGCTCTGCCGGTATTTTTGGAGTAGCAGTGGCTGTGGCGCTGGCGGAACGGCTCGAGCGGCATGGGGTGTCCGTGAGGATCAAGTGGCCTAACGATTTGATGGTGGGGGAGCGTAAATTGGCAGGTCTCTTGCCGAGATTGGTGCACCGTGGTAGTCGCGTCAGGCTGGCACGCATTGGTCTTGGTTTGAATGTTTGCAACCGTGTGCCCAGAGAAGGGATTGCCCTAGATGAGTTGCTTCGATCAGGCCAGTGTCAGCCTGTGGTCTGGATGGCAGAAGTGTTATGTGCTCTTGATCGAAGCATGGATTTGGCTGGCCGAGCCGATTGGGTTTGTGCCGAAGCTGAGCGACGCTTCTGGACAAAGCAGGTTCGTGATCCGAAGAGTGGTGAACTCTGGGACGTGATCGGACTTGGCCTGGATGGGTCGCTCTTGCTGAGCCAGGGTTCTCGGACCATGCGCTGGACACGCTGGTCATAACTGAGTTGGACTTTTTCTATAGTTTTTCTCGTCTGAGGGTCCGATCGGGTGTCGTTTCGCTGGTTCGCTGCTGCATGGCTACTTTCAGTGCCTGTGCTTGCTGAGCCGGTAATGCCTTCGTTCGAGGCTTTTAAGGCTCAGGCTCCGCAAAGGTTTGATCAATCTCTTGAGGCTTTGCAGCGAAACAGAGTGATTACTTCTGCGGAACGCCGAAAGTTGGAGGGGCATGCGGTGGGCTTGAGGATTGATGTACCTCGGATGTTGATGGCTTGTCGTAGTGGTGCGCTGTCTGCCCAGGAATGTTCTAGTGGATTAGCTTTGCGCTCTAGGGGGCGTCGAGGTCGTGCCCAGTTCAGCTCGCTGCGCCGTGGCCCTGGCGGTCGGCTGTTGCCGCCTCTTACGGTTCCGGTTTCGGCATTATTGGCAGGCTCTGGGAGTGGCTTCAGCTTGGCTTCAGTGTTTGCGGTGACTCCTAGGCCCAAGCCCCTGCGAGGGAATGGAGATCGTCAGCTTCTTTTCCCGATCATCGGTGGCGCTTTTACCAGTAGTGAATTCGGCATGCGTTTGCATCCTGTGATTGGCAGCTGGTTGATGCATGCGGGTAAAGACCTAGCCGCACCAGAAGGCACTCCTGTGGTGGCTGCATTAACGGGAACTGTTATCAGTAGCGGCCTGGCTGGGGGCTATGGCATCGCTGTGGAAATAGAACATGACGCTCCGCGCAGGCGCACGCTTTATGGGCATCTCTCAGAGATTTACCTGCGTCCGGGTCAGCGGGTTGGTCAAGGGGAGGTGATTGGTCGAGTTGGTAGTACCGGCTTAAGCACTGGTCCACATCTCCATTTCGAACTGCGACGCCCTCAGGGTGGCGGTTGGGTTGCGATGGATCCCGGTGAGTTGGATCTCAATCCACTCACGGATTCAGGTTTTGACCCGGTTTCGCTGTTGGTCGGTCAGCTGATCGAGAGCCTCGAAAGGCCTTGATCAATTCATTCTTTTAATTCTTTTCTTCGCGAAGGATGAAGCCAACCCCACGAACAGTGTGAATCAGAGTGGCAGCATTCTTCTGCTCAACTTTTTGGCGCAGATAGCGGATGTAAACGTCCAGAAGATTGTCATCTCCGAAGAAGTCTTCTCCCCATACAGCTTTCATAATGGCGTCACGTTCGTGAACTTTTCCTGCGCCAATCATTAGGAAATGTAGTAGCTCATATTCTTTTACGGAAAGTTGAATCGTGCGATTGCCGCGCGTTACATCTCTTGTGCTGGTGTTCATCTTTAAGTCCGCCACTTGCATTGTCTCTGGTTGTTGCTCGATGCCAGAGCTTCCTGAGAATTGCTCTGCTCTGCGTTGCATGGCTCGTAATCTGGCCATGAGCTCTTCAATGGAGAAGGGTTTGGTTAGGTAGTCATCAACTCCAGCATCCAGTGCCTTGACGCGATCGGTGACATCGTCATGACCTGTGAGCATCAAGATCGGTGTCTTAATGCCACTAGAACGAATACGTTGACAGATATCGACACCTGTGAAATCAGGAAGGTTCCAATCAAGAATGATGAGGTTTGGGGATGGATCGCTTCGAGCTTTGATCAACCCTGAGGCGCCGTCCTCTGCCACGCTGACCTCATAACCCTCAACATCAAGCTCTAGGCGTAGAAGTTCTGTCAGCCTCGGTTCATCATCCACCAATAGGACTCTGGTTCTCGGTGATGATGCGTTAGTCATTCATGCAATCAACCTGGTGTCTACTTAAGCAGTTTCGCGGGATCTAGACCTTTTGCAATCAATGGTTATTCCGGGGCCTCTTCCCTCAGGGTGATGCTCCATTGAGGAGGGTAGGAAGTCTCTCGAAGAGGTCTGGTTTGATTACATAGCTTTCAGCACCGGCCTCGAGTACCTGGCGCTGCATGATTGGGTCACTGAGGGCGGATACAACAACAATCCTCGGCAATTTGTCATGACAAGCTTGTCGATGCAGTTGCTTCAGGCATTCCAGCCCATTCATGCCTGGCATCATCAGGTCCAACAGAACTAAATCAATGCTCTCCAAAGATCTGTTGCCAAGAAAGCTTTCGGCCGATTCATAGCTCAAGACGTGATGGCCTTCGTCTTGAATTTCCTCCTTGAGCAACTCACGAACTCTGGGATCGTCATCCACTATGGCCACGGTAAGAGGATGGCCCTTTCCCGATAATTCGATGCGATTAGTGGTATCGGTTGGGTTCATTCTTTGATTGATCTGATATCAGTAGCAGCCAGCCCAGAGCTTCAGTCCCGAACGACTTGACCATCATGGAAGCGCGCCACTCGTTCGGCCCTTTCGGAAACATCGTTTTCGTGGGTGACCAAGACCAGAGTGATCCCCTGATGATGTAACTCATCGAAAAGGTTGAGAACATCGTCTGTGGTTCTTGAGTCGAGAGCACCCGTGGGTTCATCAGCCAGCAGTAGAGCTGGTTTGTTGATAATTGCTCGGGCAATTGCAACCCGCTGCTGCTGACCTCCCGAGAGTTGATTGGGGCGGTTTGCCATTTGTTTGCTGAGACCTACTCGCTCGAGAGCTTGTTCAGCTCGCTCTCTTCGTTGGATAGCAGGCACCCCGGCATAGATCATTGGCAGCATTACATTCTCCAGGGCTGAAGCCTTAGGCAGTAGGTGAAACTGCTGAAAAACAAAGCCCAGTTCTTGATTGCGCAGATTGGCCAGCTCGTCATCATCGAGATCTTCTACTGCTACCCCGTTGAGCCGATAGCTGCCGCTGGTGGGACGATCCAGGCACCCGAGAATGTTCATGGCTGTGCTCTTGCCAGAACCACTGGCACCCATCACGGCTAAATAATCGCCTTGATTCACGATCAGATTGAGATGGTCTAGAGCTTTTACTGTTCCAGCTCCTTGTCCGTAGAGCTTGCTGACATCTCTCAGCACGGCGACGGGTGTGCTGCTTGCCGTTGTTGGATTAGCCAATGGATCGTTGGCTGCCTAGAGCTATGGCTTCTTGGAGAAGCGGCGTGCCGGCTACGGCATTATTCGCCCATTGAAAGAGAGGGTTTGAAAGGATTCCCCCAACGGCTGTTACAACAACGCAACCCACTAGTGCTATTCGAAGTGGAGGCATGCCAATCGTTGACCACTGGATCGATGGATAGGACTTCACGACATCGGAAGCTTCTTTTGGTTCTTTGACCACCATCATTTTGATGACAGAGATGTAGTAATAAATCGACACTACGGAGGTCACTAGGCCAACAACGACCAGGAGGTATTGATGGTCGGCCCAGCCAGCAAAGAAAAGATAGATCTTGCCAAAAAATCCGAGCATCGGAGGTATGCCACCCAAGGAAAGAAGGCAGAGGCTGAGTCCAAGCGTTATTAACGGATCCTTCTGATAGAGACCTGCATAGTCAGAAATTCGATCACTTCCCGTGCGGATGGAGAAGAGGATGATGCAGGCAAAGGCTCCCAGGTTCATGAATAGATAGGCCGCCATATAGAGAACCATTGCAGCGAAGCCGTCTTCGGTTCCGCACACCAGGCCAATCATCACGAATCCTGCCTGGCCGATGGAGCTGTAAGCCAGCATTCGCTTCATTGATGTCTGCGCCAGCGCGACGACGTTGCCCAGGGTCATGCTCAACACAGCCAGCACGGTGAAAAGCAATTTCCATTGGTTGTCGAAGGCACCAAAGCAACCAACCAACAACCTCAGTGCAAGAGCAAAGCCAGCAGCTTTAGACCCCACTGAGAGGAATGCAACCACTGGAGTTGGCGATCCTTCATAGACATCCGGGGTCCATTGGTGGAAAGGTACCGCAGCAATTTTGAAGGCCACCGTGGCCAGTACGAAGACCAGTGATAGTGCAGCCAGTGGAGTAGGGCTGGTGAGTAAAGCAATGCCAATAGCCTGCAAGCTGGTGGTGCCGCTCAGCCCGTAGAGAAGAGAGGCGCCGTAGAGAAAGACTGCTGCCGCGGCGGAGCCCACCAGCAGATATTTGAGTGCTGCTTCGGAACTACGGGCATCTCGTTTCATGTAGCCAGCCAGGAGGTAGCTCGCCACGGAGAGGGTCTCGAGCGAGACGAACACGCTCACAAGATCAGTTGAGCCGCAAAGGAGCATTGCCCCGAGGGTTGCGGCCAGAAGGATGGCGGCATATTCACCAATTGGCGTGCCGCTCTGTTCTGCGTAGCGCCAGCTGATCAGTAGTGACAGCAAGGTAGAGAGCGCCACCACGGCCCGAAAGGCAATGGCCAGGTTGTCAGCCAGAAAAGCTCCAAGGAACGAGGGTTCCAGAGGGGCATTCCATTGCTGGGCGAGGAGCACGAGTGCTGTGCCAAGGCCGGCATAACAAATGGGGGGTACCCAGCGGGCTGCAGCCTGCTCACCGGCTAAGTCCACAAGTAGGGTCGCCAGCATTGCGACCAGAACAGCCCCTTCAGGGGCAATCGCACCAGCATTCAGTGCAAGGTTGAGCAGCTCGCCTGGAGCGGCCATGGCCTGGGTGGCGAGAAGAAATACACCCATTTCGGGCATGACGCGTGCACGATCAGACCAATTTCCGTGACTGTAGCTGTGCTGCCTTGCTATACCTTATTGAGAACATCGCATCATGCAGCTCGCTTGCCGGTGCGATAAAGATTGGAACGGTTACATATCGTCTGTGGCGAACACTCTGGTCATTGTTGAAAGCCCTACCAAGGCGAGAACCATTCGAGGGTTTCTGCCCAAGGACTTCCGTGTGGAGGCCTCCATGGGCCATGTGCGCGACTTGCCCAACAACGCCAGTGAGATCCCTGCGGCCCAAAAGGGGCAGAAATGGGCCAACCTTGGCGTAAACACCACCGCGGATTTCGAACCTCTTTATGTGGTTCCGAAGGCCAAAAAGAAGGTGGTCAAGGAGCTGAAGGCAGCTTTGAAGGACGCTGATCAGCTGTTGTTGGCAACTGACGAAGATCGAGAGGGCGAAAGCATCAGCTGGCATTTGCTGCAGCTTTTGGCTCCCAAAGTGCCTGTCAAGCGGATGGTGTTTCACGAGATCACCAAAGAAGCCATTGCTAAGGCTCTTGATCAGCCCAGAGATCTCGACATGGAGCTGGTCCATGCCCAGGAGACGCGACGGATTCTTGACCGTTTGGTGGGCTACACGCTTTCGCCTCTGTTGTGGAAGAAGGTTGCGTGGGGCCTCTCCGCCGGTCGGGTGCAGTCCGTAGCAGTGCGGTTGCTTGTGCAGCGTGAACGTGCCCGTAGGGCTTTCCGTAGCGGCAGCTACTGGGACCTAAAGGCCAAACTTGATAAAGGTGGTGGTCAATTTGAAGCAAAGCTCACCAGCCTGGACGGTCAGAAGATTGCTACCGGCAGTGATTTCGATGAAGCGACAGGCGCTTTAAAGGCTGGCAGAAATGTTCGACTGCTTGGCGAATCAGATGCGCTCACTCTTTCCGAGTCCGTTCGCAGCAGTCAGTGGCGGGTTGAGTCGGTGGAAGAGAAGCCAACGGTCCGTAAACCGGTGCCTCCTTTTACGACAAGCACTTTGCAGCAGGAGGCAAATCGCAAGTTGCGGTTTTCGGCCAGGGAAACGATGCGGTGTGCGCAGGGGCTTTATGAGCGTGGCTTCATTACCTATATGCGAACTGACTCTGTGCATCTATCCGAGCAGGCTATTCAGGCTGCTCGGAGCTGCGTGGGTTCACGCTATGGCGATGATTATCTGAGCAAAACTCCACGTCAGTTCAGCACTAAGTCACGCAATGCCCAGGAGGCTCACGAAGCGATACGACCAGCGGGTGAAAGCTTCCGTTCCCCAAGTGAATCTGGACTTGAAGGGCGCGACATGGCCCTATATGAGTTGATTTGGAAGCGAACAGTGGCCAGCCAGATGGCCGAGGCTCGACTCACCATGCTGGCGGTTGATCTTCGTGTTGCGGATGCCAAGTTTCGGGCCACGGGTAAGCGCATTGATTTCCCAGGTTTCTTTCGCGCTTACGTGGAGGGCAGTGATGATCCAGACGCCGCCTTGGAAGGCCAGGAAGTTTTGCTGCCTGATTTAGCGGTTGACGATTCGCCCACGCTGCAGGATGTGGAGGCCCTCGGTCACCAGACTCAGCCGCCGGCTCGCTATAGCGAGGCTTCACTGGTGAAGATGCTCGAGAAGGAGGGCATTGGCAGGCCTTCCACCTACGCCAGCATCATTGGCACCATCGTTGATCGGGGTTATGCAGCATTGCAAAACAACTCCCTTACTCCCAGTTTCACTGCTTTTGCTGTAACCGCTCTTCTAGAGGAGCATTTCCCCGATCTTGTCGATACGAGCTTTACGGCTCGGATGGAATTCACTCTTGATGAGATTTCCACGGGCAAGGTGCAGTGGTTGCCTTATTTGGAAGGGTTCTACAAGGGCGAACAGGGCCTTGAGAGTCAGGTTCAGCAGCGTGAAGGTGACATCGACTCCAGTGTGTCTCGCACTGTGGATCTGGAGGGATTGCCCTGTGTGGTGCGCATCGGTCGTTTTGGGGCCTATCTGGAAGCCAAACGAGTGGGTGATGACGGCGAGGAGGAATCGCTTAAGGCCACCCTCCCTCAAGAGATCACTCCTGCTGATCTTGATGCAGAGAAAGCCGAGCTGATTCTCAAGCAGAAAGCTGATGGCCCTGAATCGATTGGGGAAGACCCTGAAACCGGTGATCAGATTTACCTCCTTTTTGGTCAGTACGGGCCTTATGTGCAACGAGGCCAGGTGGGTGAGGACAACCCCAAGCCGAAGCGGGCATCCTTGCCTAAAGGCAAGAAGCCTGATGAGCTCAGCCTTGATGAGGCCCTGGGCTTACTGCGTCTGCCGCGCTTACTGGGAGAGCATCCCGATGGTGGACGAATTCAGGCGGGTTTGGGTCGCTTCGGACCCTATGTGGTCTGGGATAAGAGCAAGGGAGAGAAGGACTATCGCTCCCTTAAGGGGGAGGATGACGTGTTGGCGGTGGGGCTGAGCCGCGCACTAGAACTTTTGGCGATGCCCAAGCGGGGTAGGGGCGGCCGGACTGCGTTGAAAGACCTTGGCATCCCGGAGGGGAGTGAGGAGACGGTGCAGGTTTTTGACGGTCCCTATGGCTTATATGTCAAGCAAGGCAAGCTCAATGCCTCGTTACCTGAAGGGAAGGGCGTCGACGACATCTCTCTTGATGTAGCAGTGGAGCTATTGGCTGCCAAGGCTTTAAGTAAGAAGACAAGTCGACGCAAAAAGAGCACTTCAACAACCAGCAAAAAAACAGCCGCAAGCAAACCAAAAACTCGTAAACCTCCTGCTACTACAAAGACAGGTCGGTTGCGAGCCAGTGCTGTTCGGGTCATCAAACCTGGTGAGGTTTGATGCTTAAGGTGAGGGCAAGGGGCTTACTTGCTGATGGGTTCAGCCTGTGTGTTCCTCTGCTTATGTTGATGTTGCAGTCCTGCGCCAATACGCCGTTTGGTCAGGAACTTGCGAACAGTTTTGATGCTCCCACGCAGGAGCCTGTGCCTGTCGCACCTGTTTCCAGTGATCCAGAACCCACGAACTCTTCATCTAACTCAAGAGCTCCTGATCAGGACTTGAGCAACCCGGAAGCTGCTAATCCTCAGACATCAAGACAGGTTGAGCAGAAGCCAGAGTTGGCTATTAACCCTGTTACCCCGCAGCCTTATCGCATCACCATCAAGTTGTCCGCTGCCGATCCTTCGGCGCCCGCAGAAGCCGTCACTCAGGCATTACGAATGGCTGGAGTGACTTTTGAGGTTGAGACGATTGAACGGGTCAAGGATCAGTCTTTGATCAGAGTGCCGCCTTCCGGTATGGGAGCGCAGCCTTGATCTGTTTTGGTCGCTTGCGCAAGGGTTCGAGAGCTTCTCAACCCATAAGCCGTCGCCAGGCCCTGAGAATGATGGAGACTTCTTACCTTGCGGCCGCTTCAGCTCTGATCTGGGTGGCGCTCTATTACCTTCCTGTTGGTGGGGCCTTATTTCGGCTGGCGTTGCCGTTGCCTTTAGCCCTGCTGCATGTGCGTCGCGGTTCTAAGGCAGGGCTAGAGGGCGTTGCCCTGGCGGTGCTTTTGTTGATTGCCTTGATGGGGCCTGTTCGTGGTCCCTTGGTGCTGTTCCCTTATGGCCTTCTAGCGTTTTGGCTTGGCTGGAGTTGGCATCGTGGGCTGAGCTGGTGGGTGAGTTGGGGGTGTGGAGTTGTGATTGGAACAGCGGGTTTTTTGGTAAGGGTTGTGGTGCTGTCGCTTTTGGTGGGTGAGAACCTTTGGGTGGTGATCACCCGAGCAGGATCAGGTCTGCTTGATCGATTGGTGGACCTGCTCAATCTCCCTCTGGCGCCAGATCTCAATCATGTGCAGTTGATGGCTTTTGCTTTGGTGGTTTTTCAAGAGTTGGTCTACGTGCTTGTTCTCCATGCGCTGGCCTTCTGGATTTTTCCTCGGCTGCAGAGACCAATTCCCGATCCCCCCAGACTTCTGCATGGCCTCGTTGCCCTGGACCCCCTCTAATTTCAAGTCGGGTTCGCCTCCTAGAGGTCTACCTTTAGCTTGTAAAGCCTTTGGTGCAGGTGCATCCCCAGCCGCGCAGGAGAGATGGTTAAGGCCCTGGCGGGATGGGGGCCTGGGGTTTTCTTTACTGTTGGTGTTGGCTGGCACGCGTACTGCCGAGGTGGAGGGCATTTCGGCGGCAGGTGCTACTTCAGCTGCCCGTCGCTACACAGCGGTGGCAGATGCGGAACTGCTGCTTAAGGGCCCTGATAGGTCAAGGCTGTGCTCGCTTCCACCTCTTCCTGCAGGGATCTCACCGGCCCTGATTAGTTATGTTGCCGCTCGTTGGATTGGCGTAGACCCATTGGTGGCGGCGGTGGGCTTAACACTGCCGCCACCATTCCCCCATTTGCGTTTGGAGGCGCCGGGAATGGGTCCTGCTGCTTGTTTGAGTACTGGGGAGGCCATGGGTCTGTCGCGTGTGCATGCTCTCTGGCAGCGTGGCTTTTGCCTTGGGCGTGGTCTTCGTCGTCCTTTGGTATTGGCCGAATGTGTCCCTGGAGGAACGACCACGGCTCAGGCTGTACTTACCGGGCTTGGCTTGCAGGTTGCTGATCTGATCAGTGGTAGTGCTCGTCAGGCACCGATGTTCTTGAAACAGGAGTTGGTTGATCGTGGATTGAGTAAAGCGGCCTTGGGGTTTAACCCTCCACCTCAGCGAGTGATTGCGGCCTTAGGTGATCCTTTTCAGCCCGTCGCTGTTGGGCTGCTACTTGGGGCAAGAGAGGCGGGTCAGCCTGTCATGCTTGGCGGTGGAAGTCAGATGGTGGCTGTGCTGGCTCTGGCCTTGGCAGCTATGGACCCATCCCATCGCCAGGACATGGTTGATGGGATTGTGCTGGGTACCACGTCTTGGCTGGCAGAGGAGGCTAAGCGTTCAGATGGCAGGCCAGGTGCACTTGAGTGTTTGATCGATTGCGTAGGGGAGTTTTTCGGTGTTCGCCTTTTGGGCTTGGCCACAGGGCTGCGTTTCCATAACAGTCAGCATCGGGCTCTTCAGGATTATGAGCTTGGATATGTCAAAGAAGGTGTTGGTGCTGGAGCCCTGGCGCTATTGGCTCAGCTTCAAGGGGCTTCTTGTGAGCAGCTGTTGGAGGCGTGTGATCAAGCTATGAACCAATTGTTGGGGACGTCTTGCTCATGAGATTTTCTTCTCCCCGTAGGGTCTGATTGATGAGTGGCGCCATGCTTGAACAAAGGCAGCTTGGACGAAGAGAGCTGCTAAAACTGGGCTTGATGGCTGGGCTGATGGGCTTGGCGAGCTGTGGACGTGCCTCAGCAGCCCCTTTGTTGAGAGCAACTCCGGAAACGTTGCCAAAAAAATGGCGGCGCAGTTTGCCCGTCCCTTGGAGCTATCAACCGATTGAAGTTGATGCAGGTAGTAACCCTTTCATCGCCGCACTAGAGCAGGGCAATGACCTGTTGGCTCTTGGTGATGGTTGGCTAACGAGCTTGCCTGCAAAAACCTTGCAGCGGATTGAAGCGCCTGGGCTTCAAGACCGGCTCGATGGTCAGGCGAGGGCCTTTGAAGCCAGCCTGGGAGCAGCCCTTCAGTCTCGAGTTCTTCCTGTTGGGGTCAGCCCCTGGGTGTTGCTCTTTCGTCAGGGTGATCCTTGGGCATTACAGGCAAGGTCTGGCTGGCAGGTTTTGTTAGACCCGGCTCTTAAGGGGCGGGTGGTTTTACCCCAGAGCCCCCGTCTTGTGATGTCTCTGGCTGAGAGGATGCAGGTCGCTGATGGATTGCGGCAGCTGCGTGCTCAGGCCTACACCTTTGATGATCGGCAGGGCCTCAACTGGTTAATTCAAGGGAAAGCTCGGGTCGCAGTATTGCCGCTACAGCGCTGCTTGCCGAGTTTGCGTCGTGACCCAAGGCTCAGCGTGGTGCTCCCCAACAGTGGAGCACCATTGAACTGGACTGTTCTTGTACGGTCTGCCTTGACCCGGGAGCCATTGCCACAGCAATGGGTCGAGCAGTCTTGGCAGGAGCCTCTGCTGGGACAATTGCTTGCCGGTGGTTGGATCCCTCCGTTGCCACGTGCAGAGTTGCGTTTTGCCTTAAGAGCAATTCCTAAGGCTTATCGCTCCATTGTGTTGCCATCCAAGGAGGTTTGGTCGCGTTGTTGGTCCTTACCAGTGCTTACAGCTGTTCAGCAGCTTGAGCTGGATCAGCGTTGGAGCCAATCAACCCCATAGCCTGCGCCTGGGAGCTGCCGCTAGGCGTTGGTGCGTGTCAGCGAGGAGATCCGGGATCGGCAGGTGATGGGGGCAGCGGGGTAGGCATTCGCCACAGCGCTCGCAGGCGCTGCCATCAATAGCTTCCCACCAGTGCCCTGCTCGTCCGATCAGGTTGTAACGCTCTTCTGTAAAAGCTTGAAGGTTATGGCCTACGGCCAGATTTCGTAGTCGTAGTAGATCTGGTATGGGTACAGATTTTGGGCAGGGCAGGCAGGCTTTGCACTGGCCGCATCGTTTTTCACCTAGGCGGCGCTCACCTTGTTGGCGAAGTTGGTTGAGAGCTCTTTGCTCGCGTTGATTGAGTGGCCCATCGGCGTTGGCCAACTGCGCAGCAAGGGTCAGGTCCTCTGGCTGAGCAGCACCAAGGGTGAGGGTGCTGATCTTTGCAGCCAGCAGGAAGCGATAGGCAAGTTGGAGAGGCGAGAGTGGGCTGCAGTCCTCAACCAGGGTTGGGCTTGGGTCTTGAAGCCGTCCTCCTTTATCAGCAGGGGAGATTGCCATCACACCCATGCCTGATGCAAGGGCCTCCTGTGCAAGGGGAATACGTTCGGGATCTAGTAGGTGCAGATGCAGGCTGCAGAATTGAAAACGACCGCTTGCTAAGGCTTCCTTGATGAGGGGAAATGAGCCATGGCTAGTGAATCCCACTTGGACAACAAGATCCTCTTCCTCAGCCCAACGCAATAGAGCTGCGCCGTCTCCCCTTAGGGCCCACTCCAGGTGCTCAGCGCGATTGAGGCCATGAACTGCAAGGTTTTCAAGTTTGGGGCGTCCAAGTCGCGCCAAAAGGTTGTGCAATTCGCACTGCCCTTCTTTCAGGCTTAGCCCTGGTAGAAGTTTGCTGGTGATGACCCAGCCTCCAGAAGGTTCAGCTTGGTTTTGTTGCAGCTGTCGCAGAGCAGTGCCAAGAAAACTTTCTGCTGGGCCATAGGCCGGGGAGGTTTCGATGTGGTTAATGCCAGCGGCCTGGGCAGCTTTAACAACCCCATACATTTGTTCGGCTGAGCCGATTGCCCTCATCGTCCCAAGGGTGAACAGGCTCACTGCCGGTCCCCGACCAAAGGGGCGTCGTATTGGCATCATTTCTGTTGGTCGGGATCTGGATCTGGAGAATTGAAGGGTTCGTCTGTTTCACTTTCACGGGTTTGGAGGTGACGGACCAGCGCCGCAGGACTCACTTCATCAAGGAAGCGGCGGAATTCGTTCTGATCTTCTGCGTCAGCCTCGGCATCTACAGGAATTGAGGCTTCTGCTACGACCTCCTCGAGCATCCAGATGCTGCTTTTGGTGCGGACGGCAAGGGCGATGGCATCACTAGGACGAGCATCAATTTCAAGCAGCATTGTTGATTCTTCAGGAGTCTTCTCTTCCTCCGGTTCTTCCTCTGATGCCTTGAGACGAAGTTTGAGTACAGCCTGGAATGTGTTGTCTTCAATCGCGTGGATGATGACCCTCTCAAGTTGAAGATTTCCTGCTTTGAGCAGGGCCACCATCAGGTCGTGGCTCAGTGGTCTTGGTATAGGTGAGTTCTGAATTCCGGCCATGATGTTGTGCGCCTGGGCTTGATCGATCCAGATCGGCACCTGTCTTCGTCCGGATGGATCTCTGAGCAGCACGATTGGGCTGCGGCTGGACGCGTCGAGTGCGAGACCGGCAACGCTCATCTCGACCACTGACCCCTCATCCCCCTTTTGTCCGATTATGGCCAGTGATGTTGCCACATACGGCCTGCCATGTTTACGGGGCTAGTTCAGGCTGTGGGACGGGTGCAGCGTCGAGCGACTGGCTTGTTGGTGCAAGGCTGTTCCCCATTAGCACCTCTGGCAGAGGGAGACAGTGTGGCTGTTGATGGGGTCTGCCTGACGGTGGCTGAATTGATCGCGGATGGTTTTCGTGCTGATGTCAGTGAGGAGACGCTTTATCGAACCAGCCTTGGGGCAAAGGCGGATCGCGGTGGGGTTGTGAACCTTGAACCAGCCCTTCGCCTGTGCGACCGTCTCGGAGGCCATCTGGTCAGTGGCCATGTTGATGGATCTGGAGAGGTGGTGGCTCTGGATGCTCGCTCAACGTCTTGGTATCTGGAGGTCTGCTGGCAAGATCCTGCCTTCGGACGCTATGTCTGCGAAAAAGCCAGCATTGCTTTAGATGGCATCAGTCTCACTGTTGCAGGATGCGTTGAAGACGGCAGCCGGTTCTGGATAGCGGTGATAGCTCATACCTGGACGAGCACGTCTTTACAACAGTTGGAGGTTGGAGCTGTGGTGAATCTGGAGGCCGATCTGTTGGCCAAATACACCGAGCGTCTTTTGGCAGGGTCGCCTCATTTACCAATGGCAAGCAACCGGAACACTCAAGAGATTTCAACGGAGTGGCTTGCCAGCCATGGGTGGAGCTGAGTCGCTAGGTCTTGCGCACAGGGACCTTGCAAAGCATGGCCGGCCCAGGAGACTCTCAATAGGGTTCAGATGCTGTTGATTCTGTCCATTTTGAACATTTCATGACCGTTGATGAACGTCAGGATTCTTTGGTCACTTTCAAGGCCTTTGCGATTGCTGAAGGCGTCGTGTTGATCGTGCTTGGTGTGTTGGCTTTGATCTTTCCGGTGGTCGCAGCAAGTTGGACGACCGGGTTGATTGCTGTGTTGTTTCTGGTGGGCGGCATCGTTGGCTGGATTAGCAACCTTGCTCGCTCTTCCCGTATGGCCAGTTGGGTTTGTTTTTGGCGTCTAGTGGTATCAACACTGTTTTTGGTAGCAGGCGCATCGATGATCTCCAATATGAAGAACCCTGCTGAAGTAGCTGTTCAGGTGGCGACATTTGCCTTGGCGATTGGCATTGTGTTTTTGGCAGAGGGTGTTGTGGCTTTCTGTACTGGACTGGCGAACGCAAAACGCGCTGGGTCTGGCTGGGCAATTGCCAATGGGGTGATCACTTTTATTCTTGGCTTGTTGATTGTGACAATGAAGTTTTGGCAGCTGTCGTGGGTACTCGGAGTATTGGTGGGAATCAGCTTTCTGTTTAGTGGCATTGACTTGATTGGTTTTAGTGCAACCCTGCACGACGACAACCAGCCCCCTGTTCTCACCTGAAGTGGCTAAAAAAGATCTATTCAGTTGTGCCAATTGCTAATTTTCGGGTGTCTCTAAGGCGATGTTGATGATGGAGAGACCAAAGCATTAAGGAGGGGGCGAATTAATTCTTGCCACCCTCATTTTCTAGTGGTAGCAACCAGATAGCACCTGATTCTCGGTGGATTTCGATGCGGAACTCTTGACCAGGCTCTAGGCCGAGTCTGCGTGTATAGGCGTGCCCAATAAGCAAGTTGCCATTTCCGTGGACCCTAGTGCGAAACTCGGCCTGACGACCGCGGGAAGCTGCTGGCCCTCCACTACTGGAGGGAAGCTTGTAACCCTTGGCTTCCACGAGAGCTCGATAGAAACTCTTGCGCAAGACACGTCCACTTGGCCCCACGTATCCGCAGCCACGAGCAATCTCATCCTCAGGACGGTTGCTGAGTGACCTGGCCTTGTCTAGAAGTTCTTTTCCGACGAGCATTTCGCCAGGTTTATTCGTGTTGATTCTGACGAATTCTTCCGACCGTGGCAAGTTATTGCTCGAACTTCTCTTGATTGAGATGTAGGGCCTTGGCTTTAGAGAAGGTAGAAGATGATGAATAAGATCACCCAGATGCCATCTACGAAGTGCCAATAGAGCTCAGCGGCTTCGAGGGGGAAATGGTTTTCACTGGTGACACGACCGCCTGGTGAACGCGACTGCCACCACACGATCAATATCATGATCGTCCCTAGGGTGACGTGTAGCCCGTGAAAGCCTGTAACGGCATAGAAGGTGCTGGCGTAAAGGTTGTCCGTGAGGCCAAATGGCAGTGTGAAGTACTCGACCATTTGGCTGGTTAGAAAGGCCAGCCCAAGGCCAGCAGTGATGAACAACCAACGTTGACACTGGCCTGATTGGTTGCGCTTCAGAGCTTGTCCAGCTCGATGGAAAGTGGCGCTGCTCACGAGGAGTAACACCGTATTCAAGGTGGGGAGGGGCAGCTCTAATTCATAAACCGCATCAGGCAGCAGGGGGTTGACAGCCCGAAATGTGAGATAGGCGACAAAAAAGCCCGCGAAGGTCATGCCATCAGCCACTAGGAAGGTGGCTAGGCCGAACATGCGGTGATCAGCATGTTCCTCTCCAGTCTCAGCATGTTTATCTGCTAGATCAGCCTGCTCCTGATAGTCATGGTCGATTGTTGGAAGGGATGTCATTCGCTTTTGCTCCCTAGATCACTATCAATGTTGCTGGTTTTTTCTAGGTTGAGTGGCTCTTCAGGTACGCCATAGCCATAGGGTTCCGTTACCAGAGGGGCTTTGCCGCTCCAGTTTTCCACTGGTGGTGGGGAGCTGGTGAGCCATTCAGGAGTCAGCGCTTTCCAGGGGTTGTCTCCGGCAATGGGGCCGCTCAATGCACTCTGCACGACATTCCAGAGAAAGGGCAGCGTGCTGATGGCCATCAGCAAGGCTCCAACACTGCTGATTTGATTGATTACGGTGAATTGCGGGTCGTATTCCGCCACACGGCGGGGCATGCCGTTGAGGCCTAGCCAATGCTGTGGGGCAAAGCAGAGATTGAAGCCGATGAAAGTGATTAAAAAATGAAACCGGCCCAGAGATTCATTGAGCATGCGCCCAGTGAATTTTGGATACCAGTGATAAATAGAGGCAAAGATCACAAACACCGAGCCTCCATAGACGATGTAGTGAAAATGGGCAACAACAAAGTAGGTATCATGCACGTGAATGTCGAATGGAACTTGTGCAAGTGCTACGCCAGTAATGCCCCCAAGCACAAAGTTGACAATGAAGCCACAGGAGAAAAGCACAGCACTGTTTAGAGAGATGCGCCCTCCCCAGAGTGTTGCCAGCCAGTTGAAGAACTTAATTCCTGTAGGTACGGCAATGAAGGATGTGGCAATGGTGAAAAAGAGGCGCATCCAAGGAGGTGTTCCACTGGTGAACATGTGATGTGCCCAAACCACGAGGCCAAGGAGCACGATGGTCATGATTGAGTACACCATTGAGGTGTAGCCAAAAAGTGGTTTGCGGCAGTGAACAGGAAGGATTTCGCTGACCAATCCGAAGGCTGGCAGCACCATGATGTATACAGCTGGGTGGGAATAAAACCAGAAAAGGTGTTGATAGACGACTGCGTTTCCGCCCAGGCTTGGGTTGAAGAATCCTGTATGGGCAACGATGTCGAAACTTAAAAGAACCAGTGTTCCAGCTAGTACTGGCGTGGAAAGCACCACCAGGATGCTTGTGCCGAGCATCGCCCAGCAGTACATGGGTAGTTGCATCAGCTTGAGCCCGGGCTGCCGCAGCTTGAGGATGGTGGCGATGAAGTTGATGCCACCAAAGATTGAGCTACCGCCAAGCAAGAGAACACTGAGAATCCATAAGATCTGTCCTGCGGCGGGGGTGGTGATACTCAGCGGTGGGTAGGCCGTCCAGCCGGATTGAGCAGCACCGGTAATGAAGTAGCTACTGATCAGCAACAGGCCAGCTGGAGGGATCATCCAGAACGCCACGGCATTGAGTCGAGGGAAGGCCATGTCACGAGCTCCCACGTAAAACGGAATGAGATAGTTGCCGAAGGCACCGTTCACGACCGGCACGATCCAAAGGAAGATCATCACCGTGCCGTGCAGCGTTAGCACCTGGTTGTAGACATCCCTGGCCATGAAGTCGGCGATGGGGCTGGCGAGTTCGATGCGGATGGCGCCACCAAGCACTCCGCCGATTAGGTAGAAGATGAATCCGCAAACCAAGTACTGCAGACCGATGACCTTGTGGTCAAGGCTGAAGCTGAAGTAACGCAACCAGCCAGTTGGTTGAAGACCATCTGATTGCTTTTTGCTAGGAGGAGAGATAGCAACCGTCATGCTTCTGAAACCGTTGTTTTGGCGTTGTTGCTGAACCAGGTGTCGTAGTTACCGGGTGCTTCGACAATCACTTTCGTATGCATGTTCCCGTGGTATGGACCGCAGAGTTCGGCGCAGATGATTGGATAGCGACCTGGCTTGGTTGCTGTGAAGTTCAAGAGAGTGGGCTGACCAGGAATGATGTCTTGCTTGATGCGGAATTCGGGAACCCAGAAGGCATGGATGACATCCTTGGATTCCATGCGCAGTGTCACAGGTTGGCCTAGAGGCACGTGCAACTCGCCTGAAATGATGTCGCCTTGGGGATAGTGGAACAGGAAGGCATACTGCATTGCGGTGACTTCCACCGCTAATGGGGCAAGGCTGGTGTCAGCACTGGAGGCATCGGCGACAGAACCGATCCCTCCCCAGATTTGTTCCTTCATGTCCATCATCTGATGGTCATGGGCGTCATGGGCTAATGGAACCATTCCGCCCATGCGGTCGTAGATATCGAAGCTGTAAAGCCCAACAAACAACACGACCACAGCAGGGACAGCTGTCCAAAAGATTTCAAGAGGGAGATTGCCTTCAATGGCGAGGCCGTCCTCCAATTGACCAGGACGTCTGCGGAACTTAATCAGGCTGAATACAACCAACCCGACAATGCCGAGAAAAAGGATTGCTCCGATGCTGAAAAGGACTCGGAAGAGTTCGTCGTATACGGGTGCATTCGCACTTGCATCAACAGGGAGCAGATTGACGTTCTGGCCAATCCATAGGCCTCCAAGTACAAGGGTAATGACCAACGCCAGCGTCAGGATGGCAAAGGGAGTCCGCACGGAATCTATTTGGATCTTTTAAGGCTATGGAGATCGCTCCAAAGCAACATGCAGTGATTATTAAGTCGTCGCAAATTTTGCAAGAAATCCTTATTTTGCAAGGTGTCTGATGAGGTTAGTTTTTTTGGCCTGAGCGCTTCTGTCAGGGATGGGTGATTTAGCGACCAGTGGTGATGTCGCAGTCGCCTAGACAAGGTGAATCTGATGATTCAATCGCTACATTCTCAGAGATAACAAGCGTGATCTTTGGGACTAAAGCCTCTCCATCGACTTACAGCATTTTATTATAGTATAGTAGCATGATGCCGTCTCTGCCTCGGGTCCGCTGGCGCCTTGCGCAGTTGGCTGTACATCTTGTTGTTGCCCTGATTGCGCTGGTTGTGATTGGAGGAGCAACGCGTGTGATGGAGGCAGGGTTGGCTTGTCCGGATTGGCCTCTCTGTTATGGCTCTCTTCTGCCTGGGCGTCAGATGAATGTCCAGGTTTTTCTTGAGTGGTTTCATCGCCTTGATGCCTTTGTGGTGGGCCTTGCCCTGTTAGCGCAATTAGGGGCTGCTATTTTTTGGCGTTCTCAGTTGCCGGCTTGGCTTCCCTGGGTCTGCGTCGGCCTGGTGGTTTTAGTTTTAGTCCAGGGAGCTCTTGGAGCCCTGACTGTCTTGCAGCTTTTGCCTTCTGGTGTGGTGACGGCGCATCTGGCATTTGCTCTGACACTTGTGGCGGCGGTGAGTGCTCTAGCTCAGGGCTTGTTGTCCTCTTCTGTTGAGTCACCGCCTTTGTGGTGGCGCCTAATGGGTGGAGCCTCCTTGTTGGCAGTGATAGGTCAGTGTCTTCTTGGTGGTCGTATGGCCACGGCCTGGGCGGCCCAGCGTTGCCTGAATGGCGGACAGGCCTGTCAATGGCTGGATTGGCACCGTATTTCTGCCACACCCGTTGCGGCATGCGTAGTGATCTTTGTTGGCACTGCTCTCTTGGTCGGTGGCTGGCCTCGACGCCAGTGGCCTTTTTTGATATCTGCTTTAGCACTTGTTGTGACCCAGGTAGGCCTTGGAGTTCTTACCTTGCAGCTTGGACTATCCCAGCCTGCAGTGACGGTTTGCCATCAGCTGGTTGCAACTCTGCTTGTGGCCTTGCTTGCCGCCCTTACCTTCCGTAATCCGGAAGGATCACCTTTGGCTGTGTCTGCCGTTGGTGATGCATCCTCGATAGACCATTGTCATGGTTAGTTCAACGCCAGAGATGCTTCAGGGGGGGCTGACCCGGGAGCAGATCGTGCCTTCTCGCAAGCGGATCAAGCTGCCAGCTTGGTTGGAGATTGCTAAACCACGCTTAATTCCACTGCTTTTGGCCACAACCCTTGGTGGGATGGCGCTATCCGAAGGTTGGCCCCTACCTTCTCTCAGGCTGGCCTGCACCCTAGGAGGAGGGGCTCTGGCTGCTGCTGCTGCTGGTGTTCTCAACTGCATTTGGGAACAGGATCTTGATGGGCGCATGCAACGCACAAGTGGTAGGGCTTTGCCTTCAGGACGCTTGTCTCCAACTGCGGCGTTCATCGGTGCCATCTCTTGCACCTTGGCGGCAGCGGCTCTGTTGGTGAGTGGTGTGAACTGTCTTGCGGCTGGCCTGTCTTTGCTTGGTCTGTGCAGTTACGTGCTGCTTTATACAGCGATCTTGAAGCCCCGCACGACCCAAAACATTGTTATCGGAGGGGTGGCTGGTGCGATCCCCCCTCTTGTGGGTGCGGCTGCGGCCAGCGGGCATGTGGGCCTTAGTGGATGGTGGTTGTTCTCCCTGGTCATGCTTTGGACCCCCGCGCATTTTTGGGCACTGGCCCTATTGCTGCGAGATGACTACAGGGCTGTTGGGATACCCATGCTTCCTGTTGTTAAGGGCCCTGTGGTCACCGTCAGAGCCATTTCTCGTTATGGCTGGGCCACGGTTCTACTCAGCGGTTTTGGTGTCTGGGCCTTGCCGGAGGGGGGCTTGCTCTACGGACTTTTGTTGATCCCTTTCAATGCTCGTCTGCTGCAAATGGTTCATCAGCTAGGTGCTGCTCCGGAGAATGTTGATCGAGCCAAGGGGCTCTTCCGTTGGTCGATCTTCTATATGTTTGGTATCTGCCTTCTTCTGGTGGTTAGTCGTTTGCCCATGGCGTCTAATTTTGATCTTCAGGCCTGGTCTTTGCTTCAGCAGATGGCGAGCGGCGGGCAGTTCATCTAAATAGAAGTCACTAGAGACCCCCAGGAGGGTCTGGTAGCTCTATAGAGCTGCCTAGATTTTTAAGACTTGTACTACGTTCCCTCTTG
Organism: Prochlorococcus sp. AG-412-I05; assembly: GCA_003214855.1. Taxonomy (GTDB): domain Bacteria; phylum Cyanobacteriota; class Cyanobacteriia; order PCC-6307; family Cyanobiaceae; genus Prochlorococcus. The sequence goes on from QCLC01000001.1 coordinate 74,641, forward strand.
ATGCCGATGATTGAACTGAAGCAGCTTGAGAAGTCCTATGGAACGGTTCAAGCCCTAAAAGGTCTCAGCCTCAAGGTGCCTCGGGGATGTCTTTATGGTTTGCTTGGTCCAAATGGTGCAGGCAAAACAACAACTTTAAGGATTCTTTGCACCCTTCTGGCTCCTGATTCAGGCACGGTCAGCGTGGCTGGGCTCAATGCTTTAAGTGATCCTCGTGCTGTGCGGCTCGAATTGGGCTATGTGGCACAAGAGGTTGCTATCGACAAGATCCTCACAGGACGAGAGTTGTTGCAGTTGCAGGGCGATTTGTATCACTTGCGCTCTAGCGATAGGGATGGACGCATTGCTGAATTGATTGATTGCCTTGGCATGCAGGATTGGATTGATCGACGTTGCGGCACCTATTCGGGCGGGATGCGTCGCCGGATAGACCTGGCCTCAGGTTTGTTGCATCAACCACAGTTGCTGGTGTTGGATGAGCCCACCGTTGGTTTGGACATCGAGAGTCGTTCAGCGATTTGGCAATTGTTGCGTGACTTGAGGGCCCAAGGCACCACCGTGCTCCTTAGTAGTCATTACCTTGAGGAGGTTGAGGCCCTTGCTGATCGGATGGCGATCATTGATGACGGGCGAGTGATCGCAGAGGGAACTCCTGATCAGCTCAAGCAGCAACTTGGAGGTGATCGGGTGACTCTGCGTGTGAAGGAATTCAGCGATGATCGTGAGGCCGAGCAGGTCAGGCAGCTTCTCCAAGGTGTGGATGGTGTGCGCCAGGTGGTGGTCAATCGGGTACAGGGTTTTTCCCTCAACCTTGTTGTAGAGAATGAAGAGGTTGTGCCTCGTTTGCGTGAGCAACTTGATGGTGCTCAGCTGCCTGTCTTTGCCCTCGCTCACAGTCGCCCGAGCTTGGATGATGTTTATTTGCAGGCCACTGGCCGAACCCTGATGGACGCTGAGTTAGCTGTAGCTGGTCAACGAGACTCAAAGCTGGAGCGTAAAAAAGCGATGCGTTGATCCCTTTCGTTCGTTTTATTGAGTTGGATCTGCCTGAATCCACCCTTTTCTCATTCGTTCTGTTGACAGTCACTCCATGACTAGCCCTGTTGCCGCTGTTACTACCCGTGCTGCAGAGCAGGGGCCATTGGTTGATCTTGTGCAGGAAACTTTGGCCCTCACCCGCAGACTTTTCTTGCAGCTGTTGCGACGCCCTTCGACCTTGATTGCTGGCATTCTTCAGCCCTTGATCTGGTTGGTGTTGTTTGGTGCTTTGTTCTCTAATGCTCCGGAGGGTTTGTTGCCAGGAGGCATGAGCTACGGCAGGTTCTTAGGGGCTGGTGTGATTGTGTTCACCGCGTTCAGTGGTGCACTCAATGCTGGATTGCCAGTGATGTTTGATCGTGAATTTGGTTTTTTAAACCGTCTTCTGGTGGCTCCGCTGCGCAGTCGCAGCTCGATCGTGCTTGCTTCTGTGATCTACATCACATCTCTAAGTCTTCTTCAGAGCCTGGCGATCATGGCAACGGCTGCCTTGTTGGGTTACGGCTGGCCAGGTGTTTCGGGACTGGTCTTGGTGTTGTTCACCTTGTTGTTGCTGGTTTTTGCGTTCACTGCCTTGAGCCTTGGACTGGCTTTTGCTCTGCCAGGCCACATTGAATTGATTGCGGTGATCTTTGTGGCCAATTTGCCTTTGTTGTTTGCGAGCACGGCTCTGGCGCCGCTTTCTTTTATGCCTGATTGGCTTGGCTGGCTTGCGGCCCTAAACCCTCTTACTTTTGCGATTGAGCCCATACGAGCTGCCTATGCCGGTCCGCTTGATCTTGGTGCCGTTCTACTTGATGCTCCTTACGGGACTGTGAGTGGTTATGGATGTTTGACCGTGTTGATGGTGGTCACCGTTGGCTTGTTCCTGATGATTCGTCCTTTGTTGAACCGTAAACTCGCCTGATTTCGTGCACCACTCCACTACTTGCCATGCCTGACGTCCAGCAGGTGTATCGCTCTTGCGTCACGACATTGCTGAGCCTTTGGCAGATGCAATGGTTCTTTGAATTTCAGAACTGTTTAGAGGTTTTCGTTCAAGGGCAGGAGCCTCGGTCGGAGCAAGCCCCGACGGTCCTGAACTCATTGTCAGTACGACCTTCCCCTGCTTTTGCTCTAAACCATTTGCCGCATCATTGCTCGCCAATCACGAATGCAAAGCTGTCGAAGGCATCCTGAGCATGTCTTTGTCTGCTTTTGAAACTCTCAGACGGGGGTTGATTGTCTCTGTTCAGGCGCCCGAGGGTTCACCGATGCGTCATCCTCAGGTGATTGCGGCCATGGCTGAAGCCAGTCTTTGCAATGGCGCGGTTGGGGTGCGTTTGGAAAGTCCGGAACACATTGGTGCCGTTCGACGCCGTTGTCCGGATGCCTTGATTATTGGGCTTTGGAAGCGTTCCTTCCCTGATAGTGCTGTCTACATCACGCCAGGATGGGAGGAGGTTCAGGCTGTCTGGTCGGCGGGAGCAGATGTCGTGGCTCTCGATGCTACCCAGCGTCATCGGCCAGGGGGGATCACTCTTGAGCAGCTTGTGAGTCGGGTTCGGGAAGATTTGGGAGCCCCTCTGATGGCAGATGTCGATACGATCGAGAATGGTTTACTTGCAGCAGAGCTTGGTTGCAGCTTTGTGGGCACCACTCTTTATGGCTATACCGAAGTGACTGCTGTTAAGCGGCCTCCAGGTTTGTGTTTGTTGGGGCCGTTGCGGCAGCAGCTTGATTCAGATGTCAAGCTCATCTGCGAAGGCGGGCTTGATTCCCCTCAGATAGCACTAGAAGCAATCGCTTCAGGCGCAGACATGGTGGTAGTTGGTACAGCGATTACCGGTGTTGACCTGCAGGTGGAAAACTATTGCCGAACATTGGCGGCTTAACTTCCAAAGTTTTTTGGCATCAACCGAACTTTGGGACGTGATTTGGACGTGACTTGTCTAGGCAGATGCACAACGCATGAGGCTTGTCCATGCGTTGTGGCGGGGTTCTTTTTCTATCCCTAGGGAAAGCTTTGGGGCGGGACTACATCATGCCTGGCATTCCCATTCCACCCATTCCACCCATTCCACCCATTCCACCCATTCCACCCATTCCACCCATCGGGTCTCCACCGCCATCACCAGCGGGAGCAGGGGGCTCGGGTTTGTCTGCAATCACGAGCTCTGTGGTCACCATCATCGAAGCGATTGAGACTGCGTCTTGAAGTGCCAGGCGCACCACCTTGGTGGCATCGAGAATGCCTGCTTCCAAAAGGTCTTCGTAGGTGCTGGAGATGGCGTTAAAGCCCTTGTTAAGACGTTGCATCTCAGAGATCACTACATCACCATTCTCGCCAGCATTGATGGCAATCTGGCGTGCAGGTGCGGAGAGTGCTCGCTGCACAATTTCTACGCCGGTGCGTTGATCGCCGTTGAGCTGTTCGGCCAGGTTGCTCAGCCCTTTGCTTAATCGCAGGAGCGTGGTGCCACCACCTGCCACAATCCCCTCCTCAACTGCAGCACGGGTGGCGTTGAGCGCATCCTCAATGCGTAGCTTGCGGTTTTTGAGTTCCGTTTCGGTAGGGGCCCCAACCTTGATGACGGCTACACCACCGGCCAGCTTGGCAATGCGTTCATTGAGTTTCTCGCGGTCGTATTCGGAGTCAGTTTCATCTAATTCTCTTTTGATAGAGGCCACGCGGGCGTTAACGGCATCGCGGTTCTCATCCTTGGCGACAATGGTTGTGTTGTCTTTGCTGATTGTGATTCTTCGGACCTGCCCTAGATCGTCTTGGCTGACTTTCTCAAGGGTCATGGCGCGGTCTTCACTAATGACAGTTCCCCCAGTTAGAACTGCGATGTCGGCCAGGGCAGCTTTGCGGCGATCTCCGAAGGATGGTGCACGAACAGCTGCTACCTGCAAGACACCTCGGTTTTTGTTCACGACCAGGGTGGCAAGGGCCTCACCCTCTACCTCCTCAGCAATGATGACGAGAGGGGAGCCACTTTTCTGCAGGTTTTCCAAGATGGGCACAAGATCGGAAACCGAACTGATCTTGCGGTCTGTGAGTAACAGCAGGGCATTCTCAAATTCGCAGATCTGACGATCTGCATCTGTAACAAAGTAAGGGGAGCTGTAACCGCGGTCGAAGGCCATGCCTTCAGTGACTTCTAGCTCGGTGGCGAGAGATTTGGATTCCTCAACGGTGATCACACCATCGGCGCTTACTTTGTCCATGGCTTCAGACACCATCCGGCCCACTTCCTGGTCTCCCCCTGAGCTGACAGTGGCGACCTGATGGATGGCATTACCTCCCACAGCTTGACTGAGCTGGGCAAGCTCTTCGACCAATTGGGCCACGGCCTTTTCCATGCCACGCCGCAGTTCGATGGGACTCGCGCCAGCGGCCACATTGCGTAAGCCTTCATGCACCATCGCTTGGGCAAGCACGGTGGCGGTTGTGGTGCCATCCCCTGCCTTGTCTTTTGTCTTGGATGCGACCTGTTGAATCAGCTTGGCACCAAGGTTTTCAAATGGATCGTCAAGTTCGATCTCTTTGGCGATGGTGACGCCGTCATTAACGATGTCTGGGGCGCCAAATTTTTTCTCAAGCACCACGTTGCGGCCACGGGGGCCGATGGTGACGCGCACGGCATCGGCTAGGGAATTGACACCACGCTCAAGCGCACTGCGGGAGTCATCCGAAAAACTGAGGAGTTTGGCCATGGTCTGCTGGTACCCGTTCGTCAATGTCCCATAGGACGTTCACTACGGGCGAGGGGGCATAAGTGGGGAAAGCCGAATCCTTGCTGTTATGGGTGTGCTTGCAGGGGATTGGCTCGGTATGGTCCAGCTATGAATGACACTGGGGCGCTGTTTTTCGTGATCATGGCCGGTCTGGCCGGAATCATGGCTTTGGTGTATGTGCCCTTGCGTCTCTTCCTGACAGCCACTGCCAGGAGCAGACGTTTAAGACTTCTTCAGCGCATCCGGCGCTTGCGAGATGAACTGGGACAGCCGCTGGAATCCTGAACGTCTGACCCAGCAGTAGCTTTTCAGCCCATCAGCATGCCGCCATCAACTTGTAGCACTTGTCCAGTGATGTAAGCCGCTGCAGGGTCGGCTGCCAAGAAGCGCACAGCTCCAGCGACTTGCTCTGGGGTGCCAAAGGATCCCAAGGGGATAGCGGCAAGAATCGGTTCTGAATCCAACTCTTTTGTCATGTCTGTTGTGATGAAACCTGGGGCTACTGCATTGACAGTGATTCCCCGGCTGGCAAATTCTTTGGCTGTACTTTTCGTGAGGCCCACCACTCCAGCTTTGGCTGCTGCGTAATTGGCTTGACCTGCATTGCCCATCAGGCCCACCACGGAGGTGATATTGATAATTCTGCCGCTTTTTTGTTTAAGCATCGTGCGAGCAACAGCCCGTGTGCATAGAAACACACCTGTGAGGTTGAGATTGACCACGGCTTGCCAGTCTTCTGTTTTCATTCGCATCAACAAGCCATCGCGAGTGATGCCTGCATTGTTGATCAAAATATCCAGGCTGCTGCTGCGTTCAAGCACGGTTTTGATCAGTTGGTCTACGGCGTCTTCTTCTGCCACATTGGCTTTGATGGCATAGGCAGAGCCACCGTTGCTGGTGATCGCTTGAACAACTTCTTCTGCTGCATCAGCTGAGCTTGAGTAGTTCACGACCACTTCTGCGCCTGCCTCTGCGAGGGCAAGGGCTACAGCACGACCGATCCCGCGACTGGCTCCTGTGATCAGGGAGGTTTGGCCAGTTAGGGGAGGAGAAGAGGTCATGGCGTGATTCGTTCTCGCAGGATCGTACGGACCCATTGCAGTCCTTCTCAACTAGCCATCCTTTCGATGGTGTCCAATGCTTCGCCGAGTAATTCACGTAAGCGGATGAGTTGAGCTTTACTGCCGAGGACGACAAGTAACTGACCTGGGGCCAGTTCGACTTCGCTACTGGGGTTGGCCATCAGGGATGAGCCGTCTCGGATGGCCAGCACCATTGCTCCACTGCGTCGGCCCAGTTGAAGTTTGGCCAGGCTGCGGTGGCTCAGTTTGTTGAACTTGAGTGGGTCTTGGCTGAGTTGGAATTCTTCGATTTCATAATCCGATCCAGCCAACAGATCCATGAAGTCCACAGCTAGGGGGCGCAGCGCTGTGGCAGCCATGGTGCGGCCTGCTGCGACATAGGGGCTCACCACCACGCTGGCACCTGCCAGTTTCAGCTTGACGGCAGCTTCTTCACTATCGGCCCGTGAGATCAGTCGGCAGTGGGGTCGCATGCTTTTGGCACTTAAGACCACATAGAGGTTTGCTGCATTGCTGGGTAAAGCAGCTACCAGGCTGCGGCAATGGTCTAAGCCAGCTTCAATCAACGTCTCATCCAAGGTGGCATCAGCTTGTAAAACGTTGAGGCCTTGTTCTTCTGCTGCTTGTTTGTTGGCTGGATCTATTTCCACGACAAGCACTGGGACCTGCTCGAGTTGCAGCTTTGAGGCGATTTCTTGGCCGATGCGGCCGTAGCCGCAGACGATGACGTGATCACGCATGCGCCGTAAGACCCTGCGAAACCTCAGCTCCCGCAGCTGGCGGAAGTAGCCGGATTCTGTCAGCCGTAGTGCCCGTTGAATCGTGAGCTGAACCACGACCACCCCCCCGGCAATGATCAGCACAGTGACCAGTCGCCCAGCTTGCGAGAGCGGCTCCACCTCCCCATAACCGATGGTGCTGATGGTGATGAGCACCATCCAGAGACAATCTCCCCAGTCCCATCCTTCGGTGAGGCGATAGCCCAAGGCTCCAACCAAGATCACCACGGCCAGGGCCAGGATCGGCCCCAGCCAGGGTTTGGCGAGCACTCGCAACGGCAGGCTTGCAAGCGGACCTCGTCTGAATGGGTACCACCAACTTTTCATTAGAAGCCCAGTGCGTTGAGAACCTCCTGCTGGTTGATTGAGTTGATGTCTGCATGACTGGCACCCAGGCAACGGATTTCATCTCGTTTAGGTAAGGCTTCGGCCAGAGTGCCTAGGGCAACCAAAGGAACGCCTGTATAAACGGCAAGCAGTTGGGTGATTGGACAGCTGCTGAGTACGACATCAGCGCAGGCCACTTCGGCAGCGCGATGGATTAGGGGTGCTTTGAAAGGCAGGGTGATGCTTCTGAGATTGGGTAATTTGCCTTTGATTGCATTTGGAAGGGTTAACCATTGCTGAGTTGGCCAGTCTCCATCGTTGCCATTTGGAGCCAGCAGTAGGAGGGGGCCCTCTCCAGTGGGGTGTTGATCACGAACCTTCTGAAGCCTGTCGTCTGGCAGGAACAGCCTGAAGCTGTCGGCGTCAAGAGTGAGGCCAATCGCTTGGAGGTAGGAGTCCAATTGTTGGGCAGGCCAACCTTTGCTGGGCTCAACGAGGGCTGTGCATGCAAAGCCTTGTTCCGCAATCCTGCTGGGGATGTGGCTCATTGAGAGCATCAAATTCACTTGTTGCCCTTGGGCGAAATTGAAGCAAACTTGAAAATCTCCTTCTCTTACAGATCCGAGCAGATTGGTCCAGTCGGCGAGGGATGGGCTGGAGTCAAAGGCGAATGGGATTACCTTTTCTATCGCTGGCAACAGACTCCACAAAGCTTGATGGGTGGGATCGCAGGCCAGCTGCAGTTGGCCTTGCAGTTGGTTGGCTGCGGCTGCTAGGGCTGGAAGCCTCTGAAGCTGTTGGATTAAAGAACCCGGACTGAGGGCGAGAACACGCATCGATCCAGAGGCAGAGGCGTTGCGAGCTGATTGTATGGAGGAGGTTTCAGCCTGCTTGCGGCAGGAGGCGCATATGCATCTGTTGATTGTCGCTGCAGGAAGCGGAAGCCGCATGGGAGCGGATCGCAACAAATTGCTTTTGCCTCTGGCAGGACGCCCTGTTCTTGCTTGGACGATTGATGCGGTGATGGAAGCCGATTCGATCACTTGGGTTGGCATTGTTGGCCAACCTGTTGACCGAGCAATGATCATGGAGTTGTTAGCGGAGGCAGCCAAACCCGTCGTTTGGATTGAGGGTGGCAGCACAAGGCAGGAATCCGTAGAGCGTGGATTACAGGCTTTGCCTTCAGTTGCGCAGCATGTTCTTATTCATGATGGGGCTAGATGTTTAGCTGAAGCGGCTTTGATCAATTGCTGCGCTGAGGCGGTGGTGGCTGGAGAAGCTGTGATTGCGGCAACTCCGGTTACCGACACGATCAAGCGTGTTGATGGTCAAGGGATCATTACGGGCACACCAGATCGTGCGGAACTTTGGGCGGCCCAGACTCCGCAGGGCTTTGCTGTGGAGCAGCTCAAACAAGGTCATGCTGAGGCTCAGGCCAAGGGTTGGACAGTGACTGACGATGCCTCGCTGTATGAACGCCTGGGATGGCCGGTGCAGGTCTTGGAGGCCAGCCCTGCCAATATCAAAGTCACAACTCCGTTTGACCTCACGGTGGCCGAGGCAGTGCTTGCGCTTAGGGCAAAAGGCAGATAGATCTCTAGAAAGTGAGCTATAAATTAGAAGCAGTGAAGCATGAGAAATTGTTCAAGGAACTCACCCCTATTTCTCTTTTTATAAGTGGGATATTATTTCCTGCAGGCGCTTTAAGTAATGATGTCTTGATGAGTTGCTCTACTTCAGGCAATGTCGCGCATCACTATTCCTCTCCTTACTCCTCGAGAAAACTTGAACGGAGGCTTATAATTAATGTGAAAGAGAAGCAGGTGACAGATGTTTCTAGCAATCGTCTGCTGCGAGTTCCGGCGCCTTACAAGGTGGTCAAAGTTACTCCATCTGTAATCGAATTCAAGGATTCTAGCGATTCAGAAATCAACTACCGGATAGATAGATATAATTTGAGCTATATTGAATCAAGGGAAGATTATGCCCATAAATGCAAGGATATTTGTCTCGACAGGAGTTATCAAGGTAGCCAAATATCCAAGGACATATTGGATCTATATTTAGGCGTCAAGGTTCAAAGTCCCCGTGCGTATTGCAAGTCCTGTGCAATAAGGGGCCAGTTGGTAACTGGGAAATGCAAACTCCTTCGAGAGGGGCAGAACTTAATGGCTGTCCCTCGTATTTGAGTTCCATAGAAGTAGTCTGTATTTTGAGATTGAGCATCGAAATACTTAGAATTAGCGCAGAAGTGTTAGTTGGCCATGCTTGCCATCAAGCTGGGCTTGTCGTCCCAGTGGTAAGGCAGCATTGCCGCAGCAATGACCAACTGGGAGTTTGCCGACGACAGGAATTCCGAGGTCAGCACTGCGTTCTTTGAGGACTTCCTCAAGCTGGAAGGTTTGATCTGCAGGCATTTGTTCAGGTGCTTCACACCCCTCAAAGCTGCCGAATCCGAGTCCAGCCAACCCTTGTAGAAGTCCTGCGAGGCGCCAGTGGGTCAGCATGCGGTCGATGCGATAGGGCGCTTCTTCAACATCTTCCAGGATCAAGATTGCACCGTTGAGATCGGGTACATGGCTACTCATTAGCAAATGGGAGGCCACAGTGAGATTGGCGACCACCAATGGCCCGCTTGCTACTCCATCGATCCAGGGCTGCCCTTCAAGGTCTGGGATTTGTTTGCCGAAGAGAAGATCATGCAGCCGGGCTTGGCTCCAGGCTGGTTCCTTGGCAAGTGTGGTGAGTAAGGGGCCATGCACGCAGCCGTCGAACCCGGCCGCCAAGCGTGCCCAGAGCAGGGCGGTGACATCTGAAAACCCCATTAGCCAGCCTGGTTGCCAGGTTTGCTTGTGTTCCAGTAAACGCGCAGCTCCCCAGCCGCCACGAGCACAAGCCAGCAGAGCAGCAGGGGACTCAGGATTTAAATCGCGCTGGCGGCTGCCATCTTTGCCCGCTAGGTAGCCCCAGCGGCGTTCACTCACTTGCTGAGGCCGGCAGACTAATCCCCACTCCTCAAGGACTTTGAGGCCTTCGAGCAGTGATTGTTCATCCTCCAGCGCTGAACTCGCAGCCACTGTGACCACCTCGTCTCCACGTTGAAGCGCTGGTGTGAACAGGCCAGATCGGAGCTGCACCATGATTCAGCTGATGCGCCCCAGGATCAAGCCGAGCAGCAAGATTGCGCCTAGCAGCACTTGATGCTGAAAGTGCTGCCCGTAGGTCGTCATTGGTTGATTGGAACCTCGCAGGGTCCACGTTTCTTTTTGCATGCCGATGCTGGCGATGAGCCAGAAGGGCCAAAAGGCCCAGCCCACTCCTGCGCTCACTGCTGCACTAGCCAAAAAGGTGCAGGCCAGTGCATAACTAAACGCGACAGTTTTAAGTGCATGGCTCCCCAAGCTCAAAGCACTGCTTTTTAAGGCCAGGTTGGCGTCGTCACGACGATCCGCCATGGCGTAAACCGTGTCAAAGCCGAACGTCCACATCAGAGTGGCCAACCAGCAGCCCAGCAGTGGCCAGCCTCCGTTGAGATTGGCCTGGCTTGCTGCCCAGGGGATCAGTACGGCAAACCCCCAGCAGAGGGCAAGCACCGCTTGTGGATAGGCAAACCAGCGCTTGGCCGAGGGGTAGAGCAGGATCGGTGGCAAGGCCAGGAGGGCTAGAGCAAGGCATAGGCGCTGGCTTGGCGTTGGCAGGGAGGCCACGACCAAAAGACTGAGCAGCAACAACACAATCAATAAGCCCACAGCAGTGGAAATTCGAATGCTGCCCTTCGCTAGTGGCCGTTCCCTGGTGCGCTCCACCTGGCGATCAATGCGTCGATCCCAGAGATCATTGGCAATGCAACCGGCGCCGCTCACCATCAGACCTCCAACGACGATCAGACCCACAAGCCCTGCTAAAGGAGGTGCATCTGGAGTGAGCCAAAGGCTCCAACCTGCTGGCACGAGAAGGATGAGCCGACCGCTGGGTTTATGCCATCGCAGCAGCTCTAGCCATTGCCTTAAGCCATTGGATACGGATCTGCTGGTCACGGGTTTCTGGGTTTGAAGAACCCTAGGGAGGGACCTCCAGACATCGTTGGCTGATGGCAAAGTGGTTTCGTTCCAGGCTCCTGTACTTCATGCCAGGTGTCGAGCCATTGCCTTTCGGTGTGGTTGATGTCGAGCAGGAGGAGGCCAGGTACGTCAGTGCTGGTCAGCTCCGTTCTGAGCGAGAGCTCCGCAACGTTGCCGCGATTGATATTGGAACCAATTCCACCCATCTCTTGGTGGCGTCGGTTGATCCTTCTCTGCACACCTTCAGCGTTGATCTTGCAGAGAAATCAACCACCAGGCTTGGTGAGCGAGACCCTGACTCTGGAGAGCTCACGGGTCCTGCTATGGAGCGGGTATTTGAGACACTCAAACGTTTTAAACAGCTAGCCGCCAGTCATCAGGTGGAGCAGGTGGTTGCGTCGGCGACTAGCGCAGTACGTGAAGCTTCAAATGGGCGGGATTTTTTGCAACGGATTCAGGATCAGCTCGGTCTTGAGGTGGATCTGTTGAGCGGTGCTGAAGAAGCACGACTGATCTATTTGGGTGTTTTGTCTGGCATGCCTTTTGGGGAGTGTCCCCATCTTTTGCTCGATATCGGTGGCGGTTCCACAGAGCTCATCCTCGCGGATGGTCGCGATGCTCGGGCTCTGACAAGTACGCGGGTTGGTGCGGTTCGGCTACAGAGGGATTTTGTCAAGCATGAACCAATCCCCCCTCAACGGCGTTCCTTTTTGCAGACATTTATCCAGGGTTCTTTAGAGCCAGCTGTTGATAAGGTCTGCCGTCGCATCAAGCCTGGGGAGAGCCCTGTGATGGTTGCCACTAGTGGAACCGCCATGGCCATCGGTGCTTTGTTGGCTAGCGAAGACGATCGCCCTCCGTTGAGATTGCATGGCTATCGATTCTCACGGCAGCGGCTTGATGGCTTGCTTGAGAAGCTGATAGCGATGACGCCTGAGCAGCGACGCATTCAGACCCCGATTAATGATCGCCGTGCCGAAATCATCGTTCCGGGTGCGCTGATTCTTCAAACCGCCATGCAGATGCTTGCTGCTGATGAGCTGGTGCTGAGTGAAAGGGCTCTGAGGGAGGGGTTGATCGTTGACTGGATGCTGCGACATGGCCTACTGGAGGATCGCTTTAGTTTTCAGAGCAGTATTCGTCAGCGCACCGTGATTCATCAGGTGCAGCGTTTTGCAGTGAATCACCGCCGTGCAGAGCGTGTAGCCAGCCATGCACTCAGCCTCTACGACCACACACATGGTGTTCTTCATCAAGATGATGGAGGTGGTAGGGATTTGCTTTGGGCATCGGCGATGTTGCATGCCTGTGGTCAGCACATCAATCTCAGTGCTTATCACAAGCATTCCTGGTATCTGATTCGTCATGGCGAGTTGCTCGGCTATTCGGAAGCGGAGCATTTGATGGTTGCGGCTATTGCGCGCTATCACCGCCGCAGTCTTCCCAAGAAGCGTCATCTGGAATGGCAGGCTTTAGCCACCCGTGAGCATCGTCACCTTGTTGCCGAGATGGCTTTGTTGCTGCGATTAGCAGCAGCCATTGATCGCCGTCCTGAGCCAGTGGTGGCTGCAATCAGAGTGGAGTCCGCTGATGATGCTCAGGTTGTCTTTGAACTAGTGCCGGAAGGATTGAATCAGAATCTCAGCCTTGAACAATGGAGCTTGAAGAGCTGTGCTTCGGTTGTGAAAGAAGCAAGCGGCGTAACCATGAAAGTTGTCGTTAAGGAGTGAACTGAGTTCAGTATTAGGTTGCTGTTGGTTAATTGATGCCAGCGGATCTTTCTAATTGCACCCAGAGCAGGAGGTGGTTTTCGATTATGAGTTATATGAATCAGATCAGGATGCCCTGCATAGATTTCGAGGCCTTCCTCTAGTGGATAGCTGAACGGCTCGCGAAGGGCGCCTTCAACAATAATCTCAGCTTCACTGTTGGGGGTTGGTGTTGCTACTTGGCTGTGTTTTTGGCTGTTCAGTTGAAGCTGGTTGATTATTATTATTTGGTTTTTTTAGCCCTGATGGAGATGTTGATGGCAAATTTTGGCTAGGTCCTGCATCTGCAGGCTGAGAGATTAGTTCGGTGTTCTTAGGCTCATCTTTTACATCATTTGAACGAGTTGAAGACCCAAAGATCATGCCTTCGGCGGTGTTGTTGATTGAAATGATTGCGTTGTTGATGCTTGTTTGGATGCGGGTAAAGGTGTTAGGGTTGCTGTAATAGGTGATGGCTAGTCCTGCTGCAGTCAATCCAATCAACCCTCCCAAAAAGGCCAATGAAGGTATCACTTTTAGCTTTGGACGAGATGCTTTGCTTTTTGATTGGCGTAGGGCTTCGGAGTTTGATGGAATGATGACCTGAATTTGCTGCACAAGGGCAGTCGCATCGAGGTTGAGTCGCTCGGCGACCCGGCGCACCATGGCTCTAATAAAAACCGGCTCAGGTAGTAGGTCTTTGTTTCCATTCTCCAGGGCTATTAGTTGCTCTTTGCCTATTCGAAGACTTCCCGCAATTTCTGCTATTGAGAACCCCCGTTTTTCGCGGGCTTCTCTAAGCAACGCGCCAACTTGAATCAATGGTGTGGAGAGTTGCTCTGAGTGGGATTGGTCACTCAAGAAGTCCTGAGGGTGCTCCGGCATTAAGGAAGAGGAGTGTTGACCTGCATGCATTTGACCTTAGTTGGAAGCACTGAGCTTGTCAGGCATCATTTGTTCCCATGTCTATGGGATCACCTGGTTTTGATGATCAGCAGATCAAGCAAATGCTTGGCATTAAAACTTATGGGCGATGCGGGATTCGAACCCACGACCCCTTCCGTGTGAAGGAAGTGCGCTACCACTGTGCTAATCGCCCGCACTACTGGATTTTAAAACACTCTCTTTAGCCCTTTTGGCGAAAGAGATGTTTGTGGCTTGGAGAATACAGCTTCGAACGTTGGCGTCCTGCAGCTAGGGCTGGACTAACGAGATAAAGGGTGGTGCGAATCAGCTCGTGTTCACGGGAGGTCGTAGCCATTTGCTTCAAAGGCACCACGCTTAACCATTGATCGGGCCAGCTCACCCTGTAGCCGATAGCCACTGGTGTTTCAGCTGAATAGTGCTGCAGCAGTGTGGCTTGTACTTCCTCCACATGGCGTGCACTGAGGTAGAGGCATAGAGAGGCTCCAAGTGATGCCAGATGTTGGAGGTTTTCGCGCTCGGGAACACCGGTGCGTCCTCCTGCTCTGCTGAGAACAATGGTTTGGACAAGGCCAGGGATGGTGAGTTCAGCTTTTAGGGCTGCGGCCGTCGCTTGGTAAGCACTCAGACCCGGCACAACCTCGACTTCAATGCCTGCGTCAGCAAGGCCACAGATCTGTTCCGACAGGGCCCCATAAAGGCAGGGGTCTCCGTCGTGAAGACGGACCACCCGCTTGCCTGCTTGTGCCCTGTTCACCAGAAGCGGAAGAACTTCCTCGAGGGTCATTGAGCTGGTGCGGATTCGTTCACAGGATTCAGGTGCCAATGCTGCAATATCTGGTGAAACCAGTGAATCGGTCCATACAAGGACCTCAGCCTGCTTGAGATGTTCTGCTGCACGCAGGGTTAGCAGATCAGTCGCGCCTGGACCTGCACCAACGATGGAGATTCTGCTCATCAAGCGAATGACCTAGGCCTACCAGGGTCCGGAAGCTTTCGTTTGCGACCATAGAGCCACCAGAGGCCAAAACCTCCAACTGCCATCATCGCCAAACTCATCAGCTGGGCAATACGCAGGCCCCCTTCACAGGAAGGTGGTAAGGCGCCTAGGCAGAGGGGATCAGTTCGAAGTGCTTCGATCCAGACTCTGCCTAGGCTGTAAGTGATCAGGTAGATGCAGCTCAACGCGCCTGCGGGAAGCTTCATTAGCCCTTTGCTGCTGCGTTGAAAAAGAACAATTAGCAGTATGAAGACTAGAAGATTCCAAATTGATTCGTAGAGGAATGTGGGATGGAAAAACTCGTTATTGGCATAATTAAGTGGACGATTCACGAATGGGATGAACAATTTCCAAGCAAGGTCGCCCTTGATTGGAACACCGAAGGCTTCGTTATTGAAAAAATTTCCCCAGCGTCCGATTGCCTGGCCAAGGGCCATGGATGGGACAAGCACATCCAGAACATCCCAGAAGGCTTGGCGACGCCAACGGCAGAAGATCAATACTGCAAGGGTGCCAGCAAGCAGGGCCCCATGAATAGCGATTCCTCCACCCCAAATTTCCACGGCGCTTGGGATTGGGATGGCGAGTCCAAAGATATTGATCGAGCTCCAAAAATTGTTTCCGCTGTAGTTCCTCCACTCAAATACGACGTAGTAGATGCGTGCTCCAACAACGGAAGTTAATACGAGAATGGGCAGCAGATCACTGATCAAGCCCTGCTCAAGGCCTCGTTTACGGGCCAGGCTGCTGGACAGATTGAGGCCGATCAGTACGGCGATGGCAATTAGCAATCCATACCATCGCAAGGCAAAGGGCCCGAGCTGAAAGAGCTCGGGCCCTGGAGAGGTAAAGGTCGCGATGAATGCGTCCATTGAGTTGAGATGAATGAGGATCAGATCCCCTCAGCTGCCTGAACTTTTTCGACTTGCTTCTTCTTCAATACAAGTAAGATCTGAGCGAGAGAAACTGCTACAAAGAATGCCAAGAGTCCATAGATTCGAACTGGATTCTGGAGCACAACCTCGGTATCGAGTTGTCCGAAGCCACCACTATTTGGGTCGCTAGTTAAGGGGGCACCAGCCTCTACTTTGTCATCTACTTTTACCAGCAGGCTTGGACCAGCTGGAATGGTTTCACTGATAACTTTTCCGCTGTCAGTTTTGAGCTTGATGTCGCTTTCCCCATTTTTACCAGCCTTAATAGATGTAATCGTGCCAGCTTCAGTTGCTGTGAACGCGTTGTTATTGGTTTTTTCACCAGTAGGCAATATTTGGCCTCGTCCACGGTTGCCTCCAACGTGGATGGAATATTTGCCGAATTGAATACTGCTGTCAGTCGCAGGATCAGGTGAAAGTATTGGGAAAACAATCTCTTTGTTGTTGTCACCAGGAAGCGGGCCAACAAGGAGGATGTTCTCCTTTTCTTCGCTGTATTGAGTGAAGAAGACTCCTTTGGTTTCTTCTTTTATCTCTTCGCTCCAGCGATCCTGTGGGGCCAGCTTGAATCCATCAGGAAGCATGACAACGGCACCCACTTGGAGGGGCACATCACTGCCATCGGAGCTGATCTCTGTTGTGTCTTTCTTGTAGGGGATTTTCACCACTGCTTTGAAGACGCTGTCGGGTAGTACTGATTGGGGGACTTCTGCCTGAGTGGTTTTTTGGGCCAGATGACAGTTCGCACAGACGATCTTGCCAGTAGCTTCTCGGGGGTTGTCGTAGTTCTGTTGAGCCCAGAAGGGATAGGCCCAGCTGGCAGCTGGAGCAACAAGAATCGACAAACTAAGAACCAGTGAGCCGAGAAGGATGGGGATGAGGCGACGCATGATGCGAGGGGATAGGAGAGCTGGAACGACGATGGTGCGTTTGGTTGTCAGATTCAGGTCCACCAGGGCTTCTCGCCCGTGCGGAAGTCTGTCTCGGTCCATTGGCTTACAAAGACGGTGTCGTTCTCGACAGCGATGTTGGCCAATGCGAGAGAGAGGGGTGCCGGCCCCCTTACGACCTTTCCAGTGGAGTTGTATTGGCTGCCGTGACACGGGCAGACGAATTTATTGACCCCGCTGTTCCAAGGCACCACGCAGCCGAGGTGGGTGCAGATCGCGTTTATTCCGTAACTGCCAATGGCATCATCACCTTCAACAATCAGGTAGGTGGGATCACCTTTCAGCCCTTGGACAAGGCTGCGGTCACCATCTGCATGGTTCGCAAGCCAGCCGCTTGCTGTGACCGAATTGCCAAGTTCATCCTTGGCGCTCGTGCCACCTCCGCTCCCGGAGGCACGAGGTGGAATGAAGTACTTCACCACTGGATAGAGGGATCCAAGCGCAACGCCAGTCACTGACCCGAAAGTGAGCAGGTTCATGAACTGCCGACGACCCATCCCGGGCACATCACTCGAGGTCATTTGTGTCATGACGGATGTTCGATCTGCGCAGAATGCAGACCATTATGGACTGTGAAGGGCCCGTCACGCTTTGCAAAGACTGGGCTTTTCAGTGCAATCGTCGCATCATTCTGTGCTTTGGCTAATCCTTGACGATGCTCTGTTGCCTCTAGAGCTAGGAGAGGAATTGCTTGCTTAAGGAATTGTCGGCAAAATTTCTAACCCATGCACTTGTTGGTATGCCGCCATAGTCTGTACTTGCAGGTGATCTGGGCATATTTGAGCAGCAATCTTTATGTTTTGGATCAATAGGCTTATCGCTATCATCTCGGCGAGGAGCTTTAGGCGGTCATTCGACTGGGCTTGGCAATGTCGTCTGGGAATTGCTGGCGCGCACAACTGAAAGATCAAGCTTCTCAATTTGTGGCTGTAGGAGGCTGGTCGCTTTCGCTTGCAGGCATGTCTGGCCTGAATTGATCAGTTAGCGCCACTAGGCCTACTCCAATCAGAAAAAGGGCTGTAATGGCTCCAGCCAGCAGCAGCATGGTGATTGGATCAGTGGATGGGGTCAATACAGCTCCAGCCAAGGCGGCACCAAGCACGACCCATCGCCAGGCACTCAACATGGGTTGCCAGTGCAATAACCCCAGAATTCCTAATATCAACTGGAGCACAGGTAGCTGAAAGGCCAGGCCGGTAGCCAGCATCAGCAGAAGCACAAAATCGAGATACCGCTCAATTGACCACAGTGGCTCGACTACATCGGCGCCATAACTGACCAGAAACTTCAGAGCTGCTGGTGCTAGGGCCCACCAGGCGAAGGCAAGGCCAGCTAGAAACAAGATCGCTGATCCAGCTACTGCTGGGGCGATCAGACGTCGTTCCCGTTGAGTGAGGCCAGGCAATACAAATCCAAGACCTTGGTAGAGCACATAGGGCAGTGCAAGTGTTAAGCCTGCGTAGCCTGCCACCTTGATTGAGACGAATAGAAACTCTCCTGGGGCCAGCTGAAGAAAGTGAATGGATCCAGCCGGAGCTTCCAACAGCCGCACGAGCGGCTTCACCATGAGCAGGCAGGCACCTGCCGCTAAAACAACAGCAAGCAGACTGCGCAGCACCCGCTGCCGTAATTCCTCCAGGTGATCAACCAGAGGCATTTCCACGTCGTGGTGTAGTTCGGTGTGCTTGATTCCCTGCTCGATGTGAATCGGGGCAGGGGGTGGAAGAACCGAACCTGTGGGCTGATCGGGACTGGTCAGAACAGGCGCCGCTTGGTTTTCATCAGACTAAGAGTTCTGAGGAAGAGAGGTGTTGAAGCCCTCGGTCTGGTTCAGCCCAGCAAAGGTTTCCGTCCCGGTAGCGCACCGTCCCTGGGCCTGCTCCTGGGATTCGCTGCAGGTTGCTTGTGGGCACCATCACCACGGGTACGCGTTGATTGCCTCTAGCACGACTGAAGTGAGCGGCCAGGTCTGCAGCTAGTTGCAGGTCGGCCTCCTCAGCATGGCCATTGGAGGCCTTGAGAACGACATGGCTGCCTGGACATTCCTGGGCATGAAACCAAAGATCACCAGGGCGGGCTTGGCGAAGACTGATCCAATCGTTTTGGCGGTGGTTGCGACCAACCTGAACGACGAGTCCACCAGGACTGGTCAGTTCGAGGGGGCTTGGGGGTTGTTGATTGCGACGACCCCGCTTCTGGCGATTGCGGGATTGAGAGATCAGCAGCTCGTCCAGCTCCTGCCGCAACTCCTGCAGCCTTATCGACCGTTCTCGTCGTCCTTCCCAGCTGGTTCCAAGCAGATCTTCCAGAAACATTTCACTGCCTTGGATCAGTTGCAGCCTTTGCTGGTGATGTTCAATCCGTGTTTTCAGCACGGGCACTGAGCGGCGGAATTTTTGAGCTTTTCGGTAGAGCTTTTGGGTTTGCTTGATCAGATCCTTGCTCGGCGAAGGCAGGCAAAGCATGGCGTCGGCTTGTTGTTGAAGAGAATTGCTTTGACTGGTTTCGTTGAGTCGACCCTGTTGTTCGCCAAGGGCCTGCTCCTCTCGTTGTCGCCACTGACAAAGTCTTTTCTGGAGGTCTTCGGCTAGTTGATTGAGAGACTGGGTTTCAAGATGCCTTCGGTAATAACTCCCGAGAGTGAGGCTGAGCCCATCGGTGAAGGAGGAGGAGGTGGTTGAGTTGTCACAGTCCCAGACGCGGTAGCTGCTTGGACCGTCAAACCTCACCGTGAAGCGCTCTTTCTCAAGGCAGTCCAGCCATCGACTCCAGCGGTGGTAAAGGCGTTGCCATTGCTCGTTGGTGATCTCAAGTACTGAAAGCTCCAGCAGGGCATGTGCTTTTTCTGCATCGTCGTCAACCAGCTGCAAAGCGAGTGCAGGACTGATGCCTTGGTAACACTGCTGCAGAGCGCTACGTAGCTTGGTTGGCACAAGGCAGAGAATGTCTTTCCAGCGTTTTAGGGAGTCCTTTGAGCTTGGTTCTCTGCCTTGCATCGGCGGTGGAGCAACATAGATGTCTGCAGTTCCGATTGGTCTCACTCTTGATTGATGGTTGCGTACCTGGCGTCCAAGGGTGATCACCTGGCGTTGACGATCGAGCAGAAGCAGGTTGCTGTGGCGTCCCATCAGTTCCAGCACCAGAGTGCGCTCGATAGGGTCGCCGGGGCGGTGGGCGAGGCCGCACTCCACAACGCGATCAAATCCTTTCTGTTTCAGTTCAATGAGCGCCATCTGTCGAAGGCCATGTTGAATCTGCTGGGCCAAAGTGCTGCCGCTGCCTAGGCGGGGAGGAGGGGTGATCTTGACCAGTCTTGGACAATCAGCACGCCAGCAGAGTTCCAGCCACACAAGACCTTTGAGTGTGCGCAGCCCGAGTTGGAGGGTATGAGGTTCTGGTTGTTGGACCTTTTCGAAGCGGCTTGGCAGCACCTCCTTGCGGAGCTCGCTAAGTACAGCGCGCAAGCTTGAGAGGTCCATGACCTGGAGGGCAGCAGGGGCCATCGATTCAGTCGGGACCTGGATTGCACGCAGCCTTCCTACTCTGCGATCCGATTCAATGCAATGCAATCAATGGCTCTATCCGCCGCTGAAGGAAAGCTCACGGTGATTACTGGGCCCAGTGGCGTTGGCAAGGGTTCGTTGGTGAAGCAACTCCTAGAGCTCCATCCAGAGATCTGGCTGTCTATTTCGGCGACAACGCGTGAAGCAAGGCAAGGCGAGATTGAGGGTGATCATTACTTCTTCTTGAACCGTGATCGCTTTGCAGAACTGGTTCAAGCTGGCGGTTGTCTTGAATGGGCTGAATTTGCAGGCAATCGCTATGGCACCCCACGCCAACCTGTTGAGCAGCAGCTTTCATTAGGCCGTCCGGTTTTGCTTGAGATTGAACTGGAAGGGGCCCGACAAGTGCGGCGCAGTTTCCCTGAAGCTTTTCAGATTTTTTTGGCACCGCCCAGTTTTGAGGAGCTTGAACGCCGCATTCGCGGACGCGCCACTGATCCTGAAGAGGCAATTCAGCGACGTTTAGCTAGGGCGAGGGAGGAACTGATGGCTCAGCAGGAGTTTGATGCAGTGGTGATTAATGACAACCTGCAGGTTGCTGTGATTGAGCTGGAGTCTTTGATGGGTTTGAGCTGTTGATGTGAAAACCTTTTCCTGATCTTAAAGCGTTATTTGACAACATAAGCCAATAAAAAAAGCCCCTTTAGAGGGCTTTTTGAAGGGGTTTAGCCAAGAAGCTAATGTGTTTCTTGGCTGAAGTTGTTGATGATCTTGAGCTCTTCAAAGACCCATTGGGTGGAAGAGAAGATCTGGGTAGAAGCGGTTAAATTCAACAATGATTCCCGCTGTGAGCCATACCCAGAGAACGGCAGCCATTGGCCAGCTTTCGAAGAATTTTCTCATCTTTAATAAAGGGAATAATGGGGTGGTTGTTAAGAGGAGAATATTGCTCAGCGTGGTGAAACTGTGATCTTGTCGTCGCTCTCACGGAGGCTGCCATTTTGGCCTTCAAGATGAGCGAGCCAAGGCCAGGCGGAAGCTCTCAGCATGCAATTGAAAGCCAGGGTTATATCCAGATGGATCTCATTGTCTAGGGCTGCTTTGTGGCCTTTGGCTTTGATGGCCTGGAGATAAGAACGACCAGCCCAACCGATGATTCCAGCGATGTAGATGAAAATCACCCCTGGGATCATGATTTCGCCTTCATGGCCGCGAATAAAAGGCATCGCAAACGGCTCAACTGGCGCTGGGATTAGAGCGTGTGGGAGTCCGTCATCACCGCACAAGGATTTGCTGTAGCGGTCAAAGCGGGCAATGGCCTGTGGAGTGTCTGCAGCACTGGCTCGCTGCTGAAAACGGGCATTCTCAGCGCAAGGGGTTAGGCCAGCTATGTCAGCTTTAGCAACGGGTGCAAAGCCGAGAACCAGCAGAGCCGAGAGCACAACGGCGAAGAGACGACGCATCGGTTTCGATTCCTGTAAGACCTGCTCCGGAACGGCAGGATGTCACAAGTAAAATGTAAATGAGGCTTCCCACAACCATGCCGACGGTGCTTGCCCTCGAAACAAGTTGTGACGAGTCGGCTGCCGCAGTCCTACGTCTAAATAACGGGTGTTTGCAGGTTGTCGCTAGCCGAATTGCTTCTCAGGTTGAGAAACATGCCCAGTGGGGAGGCGTGGTACCGGAAGTGGCCTCTCGATTGCATGTGGAGGCTTTGCCTCATCTTGTAGAGGAGGTGTTGCAGGAGGCGGGACAGTCAATGGCTCGCTTTGATGCTGTAGCGGCAACGGTGACCCCTGGGCTGGCCGGAGCACTGATGGTGGGATCGGTGACAGGCCGATCTTTGGCTGCTCTCCATGCGCTGCCTTTTTTTGGAATTCATCACCTGGAGGGGCATTTGGCTTCAGTGCGCTTGGCGGAGCATCCTCCACGCCCTCCTTATCTGGTGCTACTTGTGAGCGGGGGACACACTGAGTTGATTCGGGTCGGGGCAGAGAGTGAGATGGTGCGTCTTGGACGCAGCCATGATGATGCTGCTGGAGAGGCCTTTGACAAAGTCGGACGTTTACTCGGTTTGGCCTATCCAGGTGGCCCCGCTATTCAGGCGCTGGCCGCGGCTGGAGACTCTGGCAGATTTTCTTTGCCAAAAGGACGGGTCTCTAAGCCTGGTGGTGGATTTCATTCCTACGATTTCTCTTTCAGCGGATTGAAGACCGCCATGCTGCGCCTGGTTCAGGCTCTTTCAGAGGCTGGTGAAGACCTGCCCCGCGCTGATCTTGCTGCCAGTTTTGAGCAAGTGGTTGCCGATGTTTTGGTCGAGCGCAGCTTGCTCTGCGCCAATGACCAGGGCCTAAAAACTGTGGTGATGGTTGGAGGAGTCGCTGCTAACCGCCGCCTAAGAGAACTGATGAGCAAACGTGGACAAGAACAGGGGATTGAAGTGCACACGGCACCGCTTCAATACTGCACGGATAATGCCGCCATGATTGGAGCAGCGGCTTTGCAGCGATTGGTGTCTGGGGATGATGGCAGCTCTCTTGAGTTGGGAGTGGCAGCCCGATGGCCATTGGACAAAGCCGAGGATTTGTACCATTCACCTCCCCCATTCTGAAGAAGCGAATTAGCTTGAGCTTGTCTGCTATGCAGCGATGGCTTCTGAATCTCCACTTGATTCCAACACCTCTGCTGAGCCTGTCAGTAGTGAAGAGCTCAACGCTTGGCGTCGAGGGTTTACTCCACAGGCCGAGATCTGGAATGGTCGAATGGCAATGGCGGGATTGATTATTGGGATCAGTGTGTTGTTGTTGTTCCGTCTAGTGATGCCTGCTGATTGCAGAGCCTGGCTGAATTAGGTGTCGTTTAATTACGCCCACGAATGCTTTGGGCTAGTTCATTGGGCTTGAGACTCATGGATAAAGCTTGTTCTGGCTCAACCTTGCCCTGTTCGACCAGGGCTAGAAGTGACTGATTGGCGGTCACCATGCCATCAAACCCACTCTTCTCCATGATCTCCTCCACCTCATCTAGGGCTCCTCGCTGGATGTAGTCCTTGCAAGCATCGGTGTTGATGAGGATGTCATGAAAGGCGGCCCTTTTGTTATCAGTCGTGCGCAGCAATCCCTGGGCGATCACCCCCAGCAGTGATTCGGAAAGGGAACGCCTCACACTCTCCTGCTCTTCAGGTGGATACATCCCCAGAACCCGTTCCACGGTTTTTACCGCTGAATTGGTGTGAAGGGTGCCGAAGACCAGATGGCCGGTCTGGGAGGCTTCCAGGGCGGTGGCCAGGGTCTCCTGATCGCGGATCTCTCCGATCAGGATCACATCTGGGTCTTCTCTGAGGGCGGCGCGCAGGGCGTGATGGAACTTCAGGGTGTGTTGCCCCACTTCCCTGTGCCTTACAAGCGATTGCTTGCTTTCATGCACAAACTCAACGGGATCCTCAATGGTGAGGATATGGCGGTTCTCGTTGCGGTTGATCCAGTCGATCATGGCCGCCAGGGTGGTGCTTTTCCCAGAGCCTGTCGGCCCGGTCACCATGATCAGGCCCTTGGGCTTTGCCGCCATCTCCCGCAGCACATCCGGCAGCTTCAGATCTTCCAGGGTCAGGATTGTCTGGGGGATCAGCCGCAGCACCATGGCTGGTCCCCGCAGGGAATCAAGCAGATTGATTCTCACCCTGACGAAGGAAAAGGTATGGGAGCCGTCGAATTCTTTGCTTCTAAAGAACTCATCGATCTGATTCGCAGAGAGGATCTCTTGCAACCAACCCTGAAATCTTTCTGGATCGGTTACAGGCCAATCTGTGCTTTGCATTTCGCCGCGGTCTCGAAAACGGGGCACTTCGCCAACGCCTAGGTGTACATCGGAATGTCCTTTTTGATAGGCGATTCGTACGATCTCCTCCAAGTTGGGAGAGACCCCAGGCGTGGCTCCAGCGAATGGCGTTAATCCCTCTGTAGATGATGTTGATATCGGTGCTGCCGACTGAGAGGCTGACTTTGGTGCTTGAGGGGGGAAGTTGGGCGGAAAGACCGGTTGATTCACGAGGGGGAGGTGGCCGCTCTCTTTAGCTTCGTCGCGGCGAAGCTCTTGGCAAGTCCGCGCGCTCTTTTGGTGATCAATAAGCACTCTTAGGATCCTTTCAAGATTTCTTTTGTTATGGCTGGCTTGCCCCGCGTCACGATCGTGTTGGGCACCCGTCCAGAGGCGATCAAGTTGGCACCGGTGATCCAGGCGTTTCAGGCCTGTGACGCTTTGACGACTCGAGTTGTGCTCACTGGCCAGCACCGCGAGATGGTTGCTCAGGTTATGGATCTATTTGGTCTTTCAGCCAATCATGATCTCGATCTGATGACCCCTCTTCAGACCCTCACTCACGTCACCTGTGCAGCCTTGCAAGGCCTCAAGGATGAATTCAAGGCCTACCCTCCGCAGCTGGTGCTTGTCCAGGGAGATACCACTACAGCATTTGCAGCTGCCCTTGCTGCTTTTTATGAGCAGATCCCGGTTGGTCATGTTGAGGCTGGTTTGCGCACAGACAACCTGTTGGATCCGTTCCCTGAAGAGGCAAACCGGCGCCTCATTTCTCAGATCTCCCAGCTTCACTTCGCTCCAACGCCACGCTCTCAGGCCAATCTGACCAGTTCAGGAGTTGTTGGTCAGATCTTTGTTACGGGCAACACCGTGATCGATGCTCTTTTGCTGATGGCTCAGCAGGCGCCGCCTCTCGAATTTGATGGTCTCGACTGGGCGCATCAGCGCGTCATTTTGGCCACCGTGCATCGACGCGAGAATTGGGGAGATCGGCTTCAAGACATTGCCGAGGGCATGAGAAGGGTTCTTGACCTTCATCCCGACACCGCTTTACTTCTGCCTCTGCATCGCAATCCAACCGTGCGAGAACCAATGCAGGCACTTTTGGGGAACCATCCCAGGGTGGTACTTACCGAGCCTCTCGATTACGACCGTTTGGTTGCTGCGATGAGGGCCTGCACGCTTTTGCTTACAGATTCCGGTGGGCTCCAAGAAGAAGCTCCTGCGCTGGGTAAGCCAGTTTTGGTTTTGAGAAGGACCACCGAGCGACCAGAGGCCGTTGAGGCGGGTACGGCCAGGCTAGTTGGTACCGATCCGAAGATGATTTTGACTGAGACAGCTTCCTTGCTTAATGATTCAAGCGCCTACGAGGCGATGGCACGTGCTGTCAATCCCTTTGGAGACGGCAAGGCTAGTCGTCGCATTCTTGAGGCAAGTTGTGCATTCCTGGGCGTCTGAGGCTGCCTTTAGTTCTTGCGGCCACTATCGCTGGTGGCTGAAGCGCAGCCTTGGGCAATGCGAGCGCACATTGCTTTTCATTGGCTTGAATCCCTCCACGGCTACAGCTTCAGAGGATGATCCAACCTTGCGGCGTTTGCTGGGGTTTTGCTGCTCCTGGGGTTATGGACACCTTCTTGTTGTGAATCTATTTGCCCGGATCAGTCAATCCACAGTGTTGCTTAAGCACTGTGCTGATCCGATTGGTGATGAAAATGATGATCAGCTTTTGACTCGGGCACGTCAGTGGTCTGAGAACCCTAATTGGGACCTTTGGTTTGGTTGGGGTTGTGGTGGAACTTTGCGTCGACGTGATCTTGCCTTCAAGGCTTTGTTTGAGCGTCATCGCCAGAACCGCATCAGGAACTTTCCTGCTGCGCGCGGTCCTCTCTCGCTTGGTTTGACGCGTGAGGGGCATCCCTGCCATCCCCTTTACATGCCTGGAAAAGAGGTGCTTCGACCATTTGATTGGGCAAGTGGGGCAACGATCGGCCATCCTGAGTCGATGGACCTTGGCATTACGGTTCACTGATGACACGTACCCCACGCCGCTATGCGGTGTACCTCCATCTCTCCGGGGGACAGACCGAAAAAGTTCATTTTCCTACTCTTGAGACGTTTCAGCAGTGGTATCAGGGAATCGTCAACGCCTCAGGCAGTGGGGGGTTCGTGAACGTACCGCTTAGCGAGCTCGAGGGCGAGTATCTGGTGGTGCGTCCAGAGGCTGTGATCGGTGTGAGAGTGGAACCTCAGTTCGCAGCCCTCGATGACACCTGAGCGGTTAGGCCTGCTTTGGGGGGTCACCGTCTTCGCAGGTGCCGGAGCTCGGATGTTGTCTGCTCTCTCTGGCCTTCCTGGTGTGGTGCTGTTGTTGCTATCTGGCCTGCTGATTGGTCGATCGGGTCTTGGTTTGGTTGAACCGCTGGATCTTGGTCAAGGACTTGAGACGATCGTTGGTCTGCTGGTGAGTCTTGTGCTCTTTGACGGTGGTCTCAATCTGCGCCTCCCTGGAGACACCATCAAGTCAACTGTGCTGCGCATCTTGCTGATCCGACTAGTGATTTCACTGGCCGCAGGTCTGCTGGCGGCGCATTGGCTGGCTGGTTTGGGTTGGTCAGTGGCAGCGGTTTACAGCGCCATCGTGCTGGCTACTGGTCCGACTGTTGTGACCCCGTTGGTGCAGCAGATCCGTTTGGCTTCTCCTCTGGGGGATGTTCTTGAGGCAGAGGGATTGGTGCTTGAGCCAGTGGGTGCAGTGCTGGCCTTGCTTTTGCTGGAGTTATTGCTAGGCGATTTACATGGTTGGCGGGAGGTTGCCTTCGGGCTGCTGGCCCGCCTGGGTGGTGGCGTGTTGATGGGGGCTGCTGCTGGTTGGCTTCTTTCAGAGGGATTGCGACGTTTAAAACCGGACCCTTCTGTAGGGCTGAGGTTGCAGCTCACCTTGGGTGTGTTGTTCCTCTTGTACGCAGTTTGTGAATGGTTGTTGCCGGAGTCGGGCTTGCCGGCTTCTGTAGCAGCGGGGGTGGTGGTCGGTCGCAGGCCTGTTACCCAGTCCGATCAGCTCGATGAGTTGATCCGGGAGCTGGCCCGTCTTGCTATCACAATGTTATTTCCACTTTTGGCTGCTGATGTCTCTTGGGGTGAGCTAAGTCCGCTTGGCTGGGGGGGGGTCAGTTGTGTGCTCGTACTGATGTTGGTTGTGCGTCCTGTTGCTGTCAGCATTGCCACTATTGGCTTGCCTCTTGATTTCAGGCAGCGATTGTTTCTTGGTTGGCTTGCACCACGTGGGATTGTTACGGCCGCAGTGGCCTCTTTGTTTGCGATTCGCCTTGAGCAGGCTGGGATTTTAGGAGCCGGTCGGTTGCAAGGTTTGGTCTTTCTCACCATCCTGATGACGGTTGGCATTCAAGGCCTCACGGCACAGCCGCTGGCCAAGGCCTTGGGTTTAATCGCTCCTGAGGATTCAAACGAAGACGACTGCTCAGAGACAACGACGCAGCCTGTTCAAGTCTTGCCCGATCCTGGCCAGTAATCCCCATGTTGTGATTAGGTCTGGCCCTTGCAGGCGGCCTAGAAGCGCAGCTCTGAGGCTCTTCATGATCACACCTTTTTTGATGTTGGCAGCCTGCGCAGCATTGGTTATAAGTTGTTGTGCTTGCTTGACATCAAAACCGTCCCAGGAAGTGCTATCCAGCTGATCGAGAAGATTGCTAAGGCCTGCCTTGGCTCCTTCCACGGCAAGTTGGTTCAGGCCATCAGCTTGCAGCGTTGGCTCTTCGAAAAAAGGGCGGGCTTGATCGACACCATCCTTGAGCAGTGTCAGAGATGGACCAAGCAGCTCGGCTAGATCCAAACACCAGTTTTCTTCTGGCAGATCCCAGCCAGCCTGAGACCACAAGGGTTTGAGTTCATGCAAAAGTTGATCTTTAGGCAAGTCATGTAGAACTTGAGAGTTGAGCCAGTTGAGTTTGTCCCAGTCAAACTTTGCTCCTGCTTTATTGACTCGGTCAAAACTGAAGATGGTTGCCGCTTGCTGAAGAGTGAACCGTTCGTCAGTCCCTTCGGGGACTGACCAGCCAAGCAGGGTCATGTAGTTGGCCATAGCTTGGGCTGTGTATCCCATGGCTTGGAAGTCACTGATCGAGGTCACTCCATCCCGCTTGGAGAGCTTGCGTCCTTCGGAATTGAGAATGAGCGGGGTATGGGCGAATTGAGGTATTGGTAATCCAAGGGCCTCATAGATCAGCAGTTGTTTGGCCGTGTTTGCGATGTGATCTTCGCCGCGGATTACATGCGAGATACTCATGGCGGCGTCATCAACCACCACCACAAGGTTATAGAGCGGGTCGCCAATTTCCTTGGCTGGAGCCCGACGAGAGATCACCATATCGCCACCTAAATCTGATCCGCTCCAGTGCATTGGACCGCGCACCAGATCCTTCCAACTGATGGCCGCATCATCATCAATACGGAAGCGCACCACGGCACTTCTCCCTTCAGATTGGAAGGCGGCTTCTTGCTCGGGATTGAGGTCTCGGTGACGGTTGTCGTAGCGAGGGGCCTGGCCCTGGGCCTTTTGTGTTTCTCGCATGGCCTCGAGTTCAGTCTCGCTGGCGTAGCAGCGGTAGGCCAGGCCAGCATCGAGCAGCTTTTGGATTGCTGCTCGATGGTGATCCACACACTGGCTTTGAATGATGGGCTGTTCATCCCAGTTGAGGCCAAGCCACTTCAGACCTTCGAGGATGTTGGTCGTGAATTCAGGCTTGGATCGTTCTTTGTCGGTGTCCTCGATGCGCAAGAGGAATTGTCCCCCCTGATGGCGTGCAAAGAGCCAGTTGAAAACTGCCGTTCTTGCTGTGCCGATGTGAAGTGTGCCTGTTGGACTCGGGGCCAGTCGAACGCGCACCTTCACAATGACTCTCAGGATTAGGAATATGAACGGGACCGACGGGGTTCGAACCCGCAACTTCCGCCGTGACAGGGCGGTGCTCTAACCAATTGAACTACGGTCCCAGATGAGCTCAGGTCCAGTCGGGAGCTCGCCGATGGAAGCTGATCTGTGTCGCTTATGCGACCAAGAAAGTATCAACCTCTGCCCTGCCTGCCGTCAACTCGCTGGCGGTCGTCTTGTGATCCTTTTGAGGATTAATCGATTCGAATGAAATTGAAGACTTCGGATCTGCTTTTGGGACGCTTGTTTTCGATGTCGAAATAAAGACATCCCTAGTGGCGTTGAAGGTAGGGAACTCAGATAGAGAGCAAATCGCAAAGTTGGAATCACCGTCCCTCTGATTAGGGACGGAATCCTGCAGGTTCGATTAGGCGTACTTGGTTCCCTCGAGCTGTGAATTCGCGTCCCTGATCGCTTTGCACGACCACACGACCACCAGATTTGACTCGAATGACGCGTGCACGAACCCAACCTAGAGCGGCTGACTCGAGCACTTTGACGACATCACCAGGTTGAAGATCTAACTCCATTCTCGGAACGAGGAAACTGCAGGATGGGCCATCGGACGCGCCGTGGAGGACTTGAACCCCCGACATCAGGTTTTGGAGACCTGCGTTCTACCAACTGAACTAACGGCGCAAGGCGATGGACCCGTCGACCATCACAGAGGTGATGGCATTTGGATTGAACGAGGCCGAAACCTCAGCGGTCGAAGCGCTGCTTCACGCGGGTGGCCTTACCCACCCGTTCCCGCAGATAGAAAAGCTTCGCTCTACGCACTTTACCTCGCCGCTCCACCTTGATGGAGGCCACCTGAGGGCTATGCAGCATGAAAACACGCTCGACACCGATGCCTTGGAAGATCCTGCGCACGGTGATGGTTTCATGAATTCCGCCGTGGCGCTTTGCAATAACAACACCCTCATAGGGCTGGATCCGTTCCTTATTCCCTTCACTGATGCGTACTCCTACTCGGACGGTGTCTCCCACGTAGATGTCATTTAAATCACTTTTCTGCTGTGTGGCCTCGAACTCTTGGATCAGGGCGTCAGCGCTGAGCCTGACTTTTGTGGCACTTTTGCTTGTTACATCAGTCACCATGGCTGAGCTGTTCTCAATTGTTGTCGTTTCAGTGTTGTCTTCGCTCATGGAGGTGTCTTTCGAATCCGCCGTCATCCCAGCTCAGGGTTGACTAGCCAAACGACAATTCTACCTGCTGATCAGTCTTGCCTTGAGTAGTTTTGCCATTGCTTGGCGGTGAAAGCTCCTGAGTCGATGCTTGGCCATTGCGATGGCTCACAAGCTTTTTGGGAATCTCACTTCGTCAGGAAGCCTTCAGCAGCATTTTTGCGCATGTGATCAGCGTTCGAAGCAGTCAAAGGGCATTGCTTAGAACCTCCTGTGGCTCAGCATGGGAGCAGGCCATTCACCTTCATGCAAGGTGGTGCTTCTTAGCGAATCACGTTGTTTATCGGACATCTCTGACCAGTGTCGCAACAGGGGATATGTGCCTCATGAAGTCATCTTGAGATCAGCAAAGAAATCACCACTCATGGACCCAGCAAGCCAGGGATGCGGCTAACGGGGTTGCTTGAAGCGCTTCATTCGCGCCGTTCCTAGTAGAGAGATTGATAGCGTGACTAATGGAAAGATGGAAGTCGGGCAGAGCCGATAACCGTTCATTTGATTTTTTCATATCAGTTTTTCTTCAGCCCTATGAACCTCTTCGCTGATCTGCTGGCCTCAACTTCAGAGGCGCGCGCAACGGCTACAGGGCCTCGAATTCAACAGCGTCGAGGGGTGGAAATCAAGTCGTCAAGGGAGTTGGCGATCATGCGCAAGGCAAGCCACATCGTGGCCACGGTTCTGCGCGAGATCATGGAGATGGCCGAGCCTGGCCAGACGACTGCTGATCTTGACGTTTATGCCGAGCGCAGGATCCGTGAGATGGGCGCAACCCCTAGCTTCAAGGGCTATCACGGCTTCCCTGCCTCGATCTGCGCGAGCATTAACAATGAAGTTGTGCATGGCATTCCAGGCCCTAAGCGAGTGATCAAGTCCGGTGATCTTCTCAAAGTCGACACTGGGGCTTACTACGAGGGATATCACGGTGACAGTTGCATCACCATCTGCGTTGGGGAGGTGCCTGAATCTGGGCGGAAACTTAGTCGCGTGGCCCAAGAATCCTTGATGGCAGGGCTCTCTAAGATTCGAGCGGGCAACACTCTTCTTGATATCGCAGGAGCCGTTGAGGATCATGTCAAGGCTCATGGCTACAGCGTGGTGGAGGATTACACCGGTCACGGTGTGGGTCGCAACTTGCATGAAGAGCCTTCCGTTTTCAACTTCCGCACGGATGACCTACCCAACATCACTTTGCGTTCAGGGATGACTTTGGCCGTCGAGCCGATACTCAATGCTGGCAGTAAGGCTTGCCGCACACTTAAAGATCGCTGGACGGTTGTGACTCAAGACGGCAGTCTTTCGGCTCAGTGGGAGCACACCATCGTGGTCACCTCTGATGGCTGCGACATCCTCACTGATCGGGGCGACTAATGCTGGAGTTGACTTGTTTTTGATTGTCTGTGGATCCACTACCTAACAATCGGGCGTAAATCATTCGCCCTAGTTCGGTCAGGGGCATCAGTAGATAAGTGAGAGGGTTGGGGGTGACGATGATCAGATTGAAGCCAAGGTCGGCTTGTTGAACAATTTGGCTGGCTACTAGATCAGCAGACATTAATCCGATTGGATTGAGCTCTGAGCGGAAGGGGCCAAGGACAAGCTTGCGGATTTTGAAGAGTTTGCGTTGATTCGAGGTGAGGTTGTTCCAGCGCAGGCTGACCAGCTGACCGATCAACCGCTTGCTGATTTCATAGGTGGGGCTGAGGGCTGGTTGGATTTCAGCTTCTGATGTGTTCACCCATAGCTCGCGGGGGCGTATGGATGGTTCTGCTTTGAGGGCGAGGCTCTCAAAGAGTTCCATTAAGCGCCAGCTGCTCAGAGCATTCACCTCTAAGGCCGCTTTGATGTCTTTCGGTGTCTGACGTCCCTGCGGATTGATGCCGTGATTGAGCACGAGCACGTCAAGGCTCACCAGGGTGCTTTTGAGGGATGCTTCTTGGCTGCACTTCCATTGCACCCATTCCTGGGGTGCATCGTCTGATGGCTCTGTGGAGGGAATCGGTCCATGGGTCAATCCGATCACAACAGCCCCCCGGGAGCGCAGCTTTTGGGTTAGGGCCCTTCCAAGACTTCCACTGGCTCCAGTGATGCCGATGCGGCAGTTTGACCAGCGGTTGTTGAGAGTTGTGATCTGTCCCATTTCTTCAGCTTGGGGCATCCTTTGGTGAGAGCTTCGAGTTGACTGACGTTGCCAATTCCCTCCGAAGCGGCCCAGTTGGCCTTGTTTGCACCCTATTGCGGTGGTCTTTCCAGGCAGGCTGATCTGCAGCGTGCCCTGCGGCTCTTGGCTCAGAGTTCATTGAAAGGAGAGCGACCACTTCAAGGTGGTCGTGTTCATCGCTTCACACTTCGTTGGCAGGGAGCTAGGTCGCCACTGGAGCTGTGTTCTTGTCAGTTGTGTTTCCCAGACATCCAAGCTTTGACCTACACCTTTGATGTGTCTACGCATCAACTTGTGGATTGGTTGATGGACTGGCCTGAGTTTGGCGGTCAGGGAGACCTAGACCTGCCCAATCGATTCTGGAAGTGGCTGCTGTTGGGTTCTGAAGAGTCAGTGGGTGACGCCTAAATTGCTCAGCTATAGGAACAGGGAGTCCACTGATGGGCAAGACCTTGCTGATTGGATCTTGTGAGCCATTCAGTGGTAAATCGGCGTTGGTACTTGGTCTCGCTCGCCAGTTGATAGCAGCGAATCAGCCAATTCGCTTTGGGAAGCCTCTGGCCACGAGTGTGGAATGGGACCCCGCAGTTTCCCCTCTTCCCGAACCTTTAATTGATGATGATGTTCGGTTTGTTGGTGCAACCCTGGGTTTGTCTGAGCATCAGCTGATTCCCTCTTTGCATCTCCTGGCAAAGGCAACGGCTGATCACCGTTTGGCGATGTCTCAAATGGATGCTGGCAAAGGATTCGAGGACCTATGCAAACAGCTCGATCTTCATGCTGAGGGCCTCACCCTTCTTGAAGCAGCGGGTAGCTTGCATGAAGGCCTTCTTTACGGTCTCAGTCTTGGTCAGCTGGCCCATGGCTTGGATGCCCGCGTCGTGCTGGTGCATCTCTGGCAGGACAGCCGCAGCGTCGATGCTTTGTTAGCGGCGAAGGAACAGCTTGGAGATCATCTGGTGGGCATCGTTTTGAATGCGGTAAAACCAGATGAAATTGATGATCTAGAAACCAATGTGGTGCCTGCCCTGGAGTCCCTTGGACTGGCGGTGTTCGGAGTGATGCCCCATTCACCACTCTTGCGCAGCGTGACTGTGGGTGAGTTGGTTAGGCGTCTAGGAGCCCGGGTGATCTGTTGCTCTGAGCGACTTGAGCTTCTGGTTGAGAATCTCAGTATCGGTGCCATGAATGTGAATTCCGCTCTGGAATTTTTCCGTCGTCGTCGCAACATGGCTGTGGTGACTGGTGCTGACCGCACTGATATTCAGTTGGCGGCCCTCGAGGCTTCGACTCAGTGCTTGATCCTCACCGGTGCAGGGCAACCTTTGCCGCAGTTGATTAGTAGGGCAGAAGAACTTGAGGTTCCCTTACTCAAGGTGGATCACGACACACTGTCTACCGTGGAAGTGATTGAGCAGGCCTTTGGTCATGTGCGATTGCATGAGGCCGTTAAAGCAACCTATTCCTTCCGATTGGTGGAAGAACACTGTTGCTTGGAACGTTTGTTTGATGTTCTGGGGTTGCCTGTGCAGGGTCGATGACCACTGCTAGCTTCGATCCATCGTCATGGGGATGTCCTTGAGTCAGTCTCTGGATCTCCCTGACCTTGATCGGGTCGATACCCTTGCCCAAGAGCTGGCCCTCTTGCAGGACAAGGGCAAGCGCCGCATTGCCATGCTCGGCAGTCGCCATGTGCCGGTGGTAGCGATTCATCTTGTTGAATTGATGGCGCGCTCCCTTGCTCAAGAGGGTCATTCTCTGATCACCTCCGGTTCACAGGGGGTGAATGCCGCGGTGATCCGTGGGGTATTGGAGGCGGATGCCTCTTGCCTCACTGTGTTGCTTCCCCAGAGCCTTGATCGTCAGGCCCCTGAGATTCGCGATCAGCTCAACTCTGTGCTTCATCTCATCGAAAAACCTGAGCACGATGAGCTGTCGTTACCGATGGCTAGCAGTCTTTGCAATCAGGAGATCATCAGTCGCTGTGATCAATTGATCTGCTTTGCTTTCCATGACAGTGAAACGTTATTGACCAGTTGTCGCAGTGCTGAGGATATGGGCAAGGTTGTGAGCCTTTTGTTCTTTGATTGAGTTCAGCGACGCGGCAGTGGCAGAACCTGTAGTTGTGTGCCTTCACGGCCCATCACCACGACCTGATCACCGGCGTTTATTGGAGTCTCCAGGTCGATCGAACTGGCGGCCCAGCTTTGTCCATGCCAACGCACACGCCCATCTCCTCCAGCTTTGATTGGCGTCAGAACTTCGGCGATATCATCGCGTTGGCGAAGCCCACCTGGACTGGGGTTGCGGCGAGCTGACCAACGAGTCAGCCAGAGAGTCCCTAAAACCGTGATCAGCAGGAAGAAGATCATCTGCAAGATCAGTGGCATGGGAGTGATTGCAGTCAAAATCGATACCACTAAGGCTCCAAGCGCTGCGAACATCAGGCCATCGAAGCTCGGTTGAGCTAGCTCAATGGCTAGGAGGAGGCCAGCTACGGCGAGCCAAATCAGAGGAATCCAGGTGGGAGAAGGCAAGGGATAGGGCGCAGGGCTTTCTCTATCTACTTTGGAGAAGAGAAAGCTGTTTGGAAGGGCTTTGCCGTGGTTCGTTTACCGACCTAGGTTTGACCTACACATGAAGAACATTGTGGAAGCGTTTCTTGGTTTGCCAGCTCTCTTGCTCTTTGCCTTGTTGGGAAGTGGCAGTGTCAAAATCACGAGTGGAGGACGCTCGCGCTTGGTGGAGCGGCTCGGCAAGTTCGATCGTGAACTGCAGCCTGGCCTTTCTTTTGTTCTCCCCATGGTTGAAAAGGTGGTCAGTTACGAGTCGTTGAAGGAGAGGGTTTTGGATATTCCTGCTCAGCAATGCATCACTCGTGACAACGTGTCGATCGAGGTGGATGCGGTGGTGTATTGGCAGCTACTTGAACACTCTCGTGCTTATTACTCGGTGGATAATCTGCAGGCGGCGATGGTGAATCTTGTTCTCACTCAGATCCGAGCCGAGATGGGCAAGCTTGATCTTGACCAGACATTTACCACCCGTACAGAAGTGAACGAATGCCTTCTTAAGGAGTTGGATGAGGCCACAGATCCCTGGGGGGTCAAAGTCACGCGAGTGGAAATGCGCGACATTGTTCCATCGCAAGGAGTGCAGCAAGCGATGGAGCAGCAGATGACAGCAGAGCGGGAAAAACGTGCTGCCATTCTTCGTTCCGAGGGCGAGAAAGAGGCTCAGCTCAATGAGGCTCGTGGTCAGGCTGAAGCTTTGGTATTAGATGCTCGCGCCCAGCAGGAAGCCCTGTTACTAGAAGCTGAGGCCCAGGCAAAGCAGCAGTCAACCCTGGCTCGCGCCAAGGCGGAAGCCGCCCTGGAGATTGCTCGGGCTTTGGAGGCCAGTCCCAGAGCGGAGGAGGCTTTGAGGCTTTTGTTGGCTAAAGAATGGATGGCTATGGGCGAGCAGATGGCTGCTGCACCAGCAGGAAGTGTCTTGATGGTTGATCCTCAAAGCCCAGCTGCTTTGCTCTCAGCACTCAAGGCTTTTCAGAAATCAAATAGCTGAGTTTGTTATGGCTGTTAGCTAGCTGGTTTAGCTCTCAAGCACTCGGCTAGGTCAGGCTTATTGGTCATGCGGTTCAAAAGATTGTGTTCTGTGAGTGTGCGTGCTGGTTGACTTGAGTTTTAAGCAGAGCAGCCATCCCTTGCGCCTGGATTTGGATCCTGCAGCAGGGTTGGCTAGGGAACGTTGCTGCAAGATCTAACTGATGAGAAGCAACAAAAACAATCCTTGCTGATGACGCCGGGCCTTGGTGATGGGAATTTTTCTCGTTATTGGATCGTGAGGGGCCATTCATCCCTCCCTTTTCGAGAGTTCCCACCATCTCCATATGTAGTAGTTGTTACCCGTCTTAGTGGCAAAAGAAGCGCCATGTGCACTGTTTTTGCGCATGACAGATCCCTGAATAGTCACTAATCTCTTCGCATGGACCGGGGATGGGGATCAATCGGTTCCAGGAGAATGGAAACCTCAGGCTGATCACTGGGGGATTCTCTAGCGCTTCAATTGAGTTGGCTGAAGGATGCAAAGCTGTTTTGTTGGGCTTAGTTCGCAGGCTTTCTTATCTCTGGCAGATGTTTTAAACATTGCTCTCAGCAGGAATGCACTTCGCCTGGATGTTGGCCAAGGAACCGAGAACCTTCGGGTGAATGATTAGGAGGGAGTTGCGGTAAGTAGGGCCTGAAAATGCTTAGTTCCTCAAAACAAAGGTTCTCTCTGCTGTGTCATTACCGTTAGTTGGTTGATTGATGTTAGAGAACCCTCTGTTTAGAAGCGGACCCTGCATCAGGCAGTGGTGATGGGATTGATCCACTTCTTGCAACGCCTGGGGCGATCGGCACTCCGCACCGCCAACGGCTCCTTCGCTTGATTTAAGATGGCCGACCCAAAGAGAGACCTAGAAAAATTCCAGCAGGAGATTGATGAAGCGCAGGCCAAGGTCCGCAGGGTCGCGAAGGAGGCTCATCTGTGATCAAGAAGCCCGCGAATTTGGATGTGGTTCTCGAGGTTTCCTGCGGACTTGGCGTCATTGCCGCTGGTGTTCACTTCGTTGGCCAGATGACCGATCAGCATCGTTTTGCTTTGATGCCTGGGATGGGTGGCGCTGGAATTGGCTTGGTTGCAGGCTTCGCTATCGGGGCAAACCGCAAAGAATGCTGGGCCTTTCGTCCATACGAGCAAGATCAGGCTGAGTTGGGCCTGGTTTTGCTGAGATGTTGGGTAGGTTGAGCTCAGAACCGTTTCTAGATATGGCGACCTATTCCTTTGATGTTGTCTCGGACTTTGATCGTCAGGAGTTGGTGAATGCGTTGGATCAGGTCCGTCGGGATGTTGGACAGCGCTACGACCTTAAGGATTCAAATACTGAGATCGAGCTAACAGAGAGCGAAGTGTTGATCACCACTGCCAGCGATATGACGTTGAAGGCGGTGGAGGACGTGCTGCGAGCTAAGGCCACCAAACGAAACCTCTCGCTCAAAATCTTCGATTTTCAGACGCCGGAGGCGGTTGGTGGAAACCGTGTGAAGCAGGCGGTGAAGCTGCGCAAGGGTTTAAGCCAGGAGATCGCCAAGAAGTTGAGTAAGTCCGTGCGCGATGAGCTCAAGAAGGTGACCGTGGCGATTCAAGGAGAGAGTTTGCGGATCACCGGCAAAAACAAGGATGATCTGCAAGCAGCGATTCAGTTAGTTAAAAGCAAGGAAGATGATTTAGATGTGCCGCTTCAGTTTGAAAATTATCGATAATGAAATACTCTTGTGAATGTTGCTTTGTGAACAGTAGTGGCAGTAAAAGTCTTTGTTTCAACATTAGACATGAATCATTAGAAGGGGTAGAAGATATTTAACCAAGGTATAAGGCTTGCGCTTGCCCTGAGCATGACTTGTCTTATGGCTGAGAA
Source organism: Prochlorococcus sp. AG-412-I05 (assembly GCA_003214855.1). Lineage (GTDB taxonomy): Bacteria > Cyanobacteriota > Cyanobacteriia > PCC-6307 > Cyanobiaceae > Prochlorococcus. Next base: position 112,276 of record QCLC01000001.1, read on the forward strand.
GTCTATGGCCGACCAGTTTGGTGGTCAGGAGTTTGGGATTAAGGAGTCTACAATTGAATCCATTCATGATGCTTTTAAAGAGAGAAAGATTGATTGTGAGCAATTAATTCAGAGGTATTTATATCGGATAAAGAAGTACAATTTTAGCCTCGAAAGAGGAGCTCCGCTTAATGCATTTGTTGCACTTAATCCGAATGCAGTCAGGCAGGCAAAGGCTCTGGATAGGCATTTTAAACAAAGCAATAAATTGATGGGGCCTTTGCATTGCATCCCGATTGCTGTTAAAGATAATATTGATACCGTTGACACTCCTTCTACTTCTGGGACGTTGGCTTTACTTGGCTCTCAGCCAATCAGTAATGCTTTTTTGGTTAATAAATTACGAGCCGCTGGCGGCATCATTATTGGTAAAGCCGCCATGGATGAATTGGCTTCCGGCGGGGAAGGGATTAGTGGCTGCATCGGAAGGATTGGCAATGCTGATGACCCTAATCAAAATTCAGGTGGCTCAAGCGGAGGCTCTGCAGTTGCAGTGAGTGCGAACTTTGCTGTGTTGGGGATCGGTACGGACAACAGTGGGTCAGTCAGAGTGCCTGCAGTATTCAACGGGGTTTATGCCATTCGCCCAAGCACCGGTCTGATTAGTCATTTAGGAATTCTCCCGAGAGGCAACCTGGATGGAGTCGCTGGCGTGATGGCAAGGTCGATTCCTGATCTTGCTCTTGCTGCGATAGCAAGCACATCTGACCCTGATGATCATTTTACGAAACAAGTACCGCGCACAGATTCTTATGCAAATAATTTAAAAAATGCTTCCCTTGATGGAAGGCGAATTGGCGTGATTCGCAGTGTTGCAGGCAATGAGGTCTTTGATGCCACCGACAAGACTTCAATGGCTATATTCAATCAGGTCAAAGCCAGGCTTGAGAGAAAGGGTGCATCACTTGTTGAAATCAATCTGCCCGTATTCGACACGAACAGAGACAATAATATGGCGGGCGAGGCGGAAGATATTGATCAATACCTAGCTTCTTTTGCGTCGACCAGAAGGAACCTTCAGGACATATGCTTGTCTGGTCGCACACGGCTAGGCGAGAAAGCCTGTCTAGGGTATATGGAAAGCATTGCGCCAAACCAAAGTATAGCGATCGATATGATTCTGCGTTAAAGACTTTTGAGAAGAATAGAAACTATGTAGAGGGATTGATGCGAGAAGATTGCATTGATGCTTTGCTAATGCCACTTAGTTCTTGGCAAGCCCCAAACTATTACTCTGATATGTAGCGCTCAGGTACGACGGAATCACCGGTTGCATCAAACTCCGGATTGCCGGCAATTGCTTTGATTGCTGCTTGGACATCGGCAACTCCAGCAATGCCGATCGGCTTTGAGTTGATTGGTTTTCAATATGGAGAGGGGGATCTAATCGGCCTTGCGCAGGCTTATTCTTCTGGTCTTCCAGACAGGCCTTTGCCTGAATTGAACACTGGCAAGAATGACTTTCCTTTCGAGGATATTTGTGTTCAAGGAATCAATTACTTTATTACTCAGGCTGGTTGGCATAGTTATAAGCAGTTCTTAAAAGATGCTAATGGTCAGAATATTGAGCCAGCTGCTTATCAAAGGTTTTTTGAGCAGCAAACGCAAAAATTCGCTCAGGCAAATCAACATTCTGTCCAAGCTTGTGAATAACTGCTCTGCTTATCTAGCGTTTTCCTGTTCTTGAGAGGTCTTTACTTCGTAAAAACAGTCAGAATTAGGGCTAGCTAAAAACGAGAATGGAATTAACTCTCATTTCTCAACGTTTAGTTCTAGATGTAGCACCTTGGATTAGCTCGCTTGTATTTGCGCAAGAGAGCTGTAAGAGCAGCTCTCTATTCTCGTTGTCTGTTCACGCCACTGCTGCAAAACTCTCGCGGAATGCCTTCAGGGTGGTTTCGATGTCTGCTTCGGAATGGGCAAGGGATGTGAAGCCTGCTTCGAAGGCACTTGGGGCTAGGTAGATACCCCTTTCGAGCATGGCCCGATGCAGCTTGCCGAAGAGTTCGGTATCGGTTGCTTTGGCATCTTCGAAATTCCGTACTGGGCCTTCGCAAAGGAAGAAGCCGAACATCGCACCGATGCTGTTGCCCGTAATGGGAACCTCTGCTGCTTTGGCTGCTTCGAGAATGCCGTTAATTAAGCGCTCCGTTGTGCTTTCTAGGCGCTCATAGGTGCCTTCTTGCTTGAGTAGCTCAAGGGTCTTGATGCCAGCCGTCATGGCCAGCGGGTTGCCACTCAGCGTGCCGGCCTGGTACATGGGGCCTGCGGGGGCCACCATCTCCATGATCTCCGCTCTGCCGCCATAAGCACCAACGGGGAGCCCACCACCGATCACTTTCCCCATGGTGGTTAGATCAGGCGTGACGCCAAAGCGGGCCTGAGCACCTCCGTAGCTGATGCGGAAACCGCTCATGACTTCATCAAACACAAGCAAGGCTCCGTGTTCACGGGTGAGTTCTCGTAAACCTTCCAGGAAACCAGGCTCTGGAGTCATGAATCCGGCATTTCCTACGACCGGCTCAAGGATCACCCCGCTGATTGCGTCAGGATTCTCGGCAAACAGCTCTTTGACTGCCTCGAGATCGTTGTAGGGCGCAGTGAGGGTGTTACTGGTGGTGCTGCGGGGCACCCCTGGTGAGTCGGGTAAACCGAGAGTTGCCACCCCGGATCCAGCTTTCACCAAAAACATGTCGGCGTGGCCGTGATAGCAGCCTTCGAATTTGATGAGCTTGTCGCGGCCAGTGAATGCGCGCATGAGGCGCAGTACAGACATGCAGGCCTCAGTGCCGCTATTCACAAAACGCACCATCTCGACGCTGGGCACGGCGTCGATCACCATTTCAGCGAGTTGATTCTCTAGCTCAGATGGGGCACCAAAGCTTGTGCCCTTTTCAAGCGCATCTTGTAGAGCAGCGATGACTTCTGGGTGGGCATGGCCGCAGATTGCGGGCCCCCAGCTGCCGATGTAGTCGATGAAGCGATTGCCATCGACGTCCCAGGCGTAGGCACCCTTTACGCGGTCAAACACGATCGGTTGACCGCCAACGGAGCGGAATGCTCGCACTGGAGAACTAACGCCACCAGGCATTAAGCGCTGGGCGGCGCTGAAAATCGCCTGGGAGCGGCTGGTGTTCAAGGCTGAAGCTGTCACAGGGACCGAAGCCAAGTGGCTGATACGAACCGTTCGCCATCTTGACCCAAAATGGTCAGAAGCGGATGAACTGTGTCAGCCCATCCGTTTACTTCTGGGTTTGCTGCCTAGGTTGTTGGACAGATGCGCGGGCATGGTGTCCCACGACTGGACTGCTCTAGACAGGGACTTAAGGCGATTTTTGCCGAAGAAGTCGGTGGTCTCCAAGCGGCAAGAGTTGCTCGTTTACGACTGTGACGGGTTAACCATCGATCGTCATTGTCCTCCTTTGGCAGTGTTGCCCGAGACCACTGAGGAGGTGTCTCAGATCTTGGCTTGTTGTCATCGCTATGGCATCCCTTTTGTCGCTAGGGGTAGTGGTACGGGGCTCTCAGGAGGTGCATTAGTGGAGCAAGAGGCGCTGTTGGTGGTGACCAGTCGCATGCGCAGGATCCTTTCGATGGACCTTGATAACCACACCATTACGGTGCAGCCAGGAGTGATCAATAGTTGGGTGACTCGGGCGGTTGCTGGGGAAGGGTTTTATTACGCCCCTGATCCTTCCAGTCAGGTGGTGTGCAGCATCGGCGGCAATGTGGCCGAGAACTCCGGTGGTGTGCACTGTCTCAAATATGGCGTCACCAGTAATCATGTTCTGGGGCTTGAAGTAGTGCTTGCTGATGGCACGGTGACCCTTCTTGGTGGTGGACTGTCGGAGCATGCGGAGCTTGACCTGCGTGGGGCATTTATTGGCAGCGAAGGCACCCTGGGGATCGCCACAGCGATCACTTTGCGGCTCTTGCGGGCGCCGCAACATGTGACTGTGCTGCTTGCAGATTTCCCCACCATGGAGGCTGCTGGCGAGGCGGTCTGCCAGGTCACCGCCGCCGGAGTTTTACCTGCGGGTATGGAGATCATGGACAACTTCATGATTAATGCAGTCAATGATCTGTTTGGCTTCGATGAATACCCTCGTGATGCCGCCGCTGTGCTGCTGATCGAGCTCGATGGTCAGGCGGCGGAAGTCACTGTTGCCGCAGACCAGGCCAGTGGACTTTGTCGCAAGGCAGGAGCGAGGACCATTCGTCGTGCAGAAGAGGCTGCTGACCGTGCCTTGCTTTGGAAGGGACGCAAGTCAGCATTTGCTGCGGTTGGGCAGATTTCACCCACCTATTACGTGCAGGACGGGGTCGTGCCACGCAGCACTTTGCCGAGGGTGCTGAAGGCAATAGAGCGGCTTAGCCGGGAGTATGAGTTGCCGGTGGCCAATGTTTTTCATGCTGGCGATGGCAATTTGCATCCTTTAATCCTCTACAACGCAGACACGCCTGAAGTGGAGTCTCGTGTTCGGGATCTGGGGTCAGCCATTCTGCGTGAGTGTCTTGATGTTGGCGGCAGCATCACTGGTGAACATGGGGTTGGGGCTGATAAGCGCTGTTATCTCGATTGGATGTTTGCAGCGGATGATCTGTCCACAATGAAACTGCTACGAAGAGCCTTCGATCCAGATGGACGGGCCAATCCTGACAAAATTTTCCCCACTCCAAAAAGCTGTGGAGAGTCGGCTCGGCGTCAGGTCATCTTGACTTCAGAAGGTCTTGAGATGCCTTCAGAAGCCAAGGCATTCTGATTGCTCCGGAGATGAATCCTTGACTGCGACGATTGCCATAAATAGCCATGTCCTTCAGTTGCTGAACAGTTCCGACATCTCCTCATCGTCATCAGTTGGAGGCCAGTTGAGATCTACGGTTACCGGGGCATGATCACTAGGCTTTTCATGGCCCCTTAGATGCTTGTGAATCACACAGCTTCTGGCCTGACTGAGAAGCTCATCGCATAAGTAGATGTGATCAATACGCCAACCCTGATCACGCTCCCAGGCACCACTTCGATAGTCCCACCAGCTCCAATGGTTGGCATCTGGTTCGAACACGCGGAACACGTCGTGGAGCCGGTCTCCTAGAACGTTTAGAAGAGCCTCTCTTTCAAGCTCGCTAGCCATAATCCCTCCCGTTAGTCGTTCGGGATGATGAATGTCTCTTGCTTCCAAGGCGATATTGAAATCCCCAACGAGGCAGAGGGGTTCATCCCGTTTCGCTTGTGCACTCAGATAGCGGTTTAGGCAGCTCAGCCATTCGAGTTTGTAGGGATATTTCTCCGATTTCAGAGCGGAACCGTTGGGAACGTAGACATTGATGATACGAATGTCGTTAACGAGCGCGCTGATGACGCGCTTTTGCTCTCCCAGTTGCAAGGCTTCGGCATCCTCTGGGAGCTCCCCAGTGAAGCCCCGGCGCACATCTTCGAGAGGTTGACGGCTAACGATTGCAACGCCGTTATAGGCCTTCTGTCCGTGAAAGTGCACTTGATAGCCCTGAGCTTCAAAGACCTCGTGAGGGAACAGCGGATCATCCACTTTGGTCTCCTGGAGGCAAAGCAGATCGGGTTGGGCATCCTGTAGCCAAGCTTGCACCTGATCGAGGCGGGTGCGAATTGAGTTGACGTTCCAGGTGGCGATCTGCACAGGTCATGGAAATCTGACCATGACAATTAGCATTAGCCTTACTGAACTTGGGGATGCGTCATTGATCAACCGAGCCCCCTTAGGTCTTAATCCCTTGTGCAAGCTTGGTTTGGCTGCACTGCCAATGGCCTTGCTCAGCCTGACAACAGTTGTCGATCGTGCTGAAGCACAGCTTTCAGGTGACTATCAGATACCTCAGGAGCGTGATCTTTACAACACCGTTCCAGGGAACAACGACCAAGGAACGATTCTCGATGCCACCAATCCGATGGACCTTATGAATCGTTTGCGAAGGTCCACAGCAATGGACGATGCCACAGTTCCTTCTGATGCAATCGATGCAGCCCTGAAGGCCCTGGAATTGGAGAGTTCTAAGGCTTCGGCGAATCAGCCCTGAGGAGAGTGTTTGAACCTTTTGTGCGGATTGAGTTAAGCCTCCACTGACTCGCCAGGCTATCAATCAGGGGATCGGCTTCGCCTGGTTTTTTACGGCGTTCTCTGGCTTCTTGAAGCAGAGTTTGTGCTTGCTGGTCTTGGCCTTGCTCCTGCCGCATTAGAGCAAGAGCGAGCAAGGGACGTGCATCTGTTGGTGACTCATTGGATAGAAAGCGATAGAGCGCAGCGGCATCCTTGGTTTGTCCTGTCTGGCGCTGCAGATCTGCCAGGAGAAGCCCTATGGGTATGCGCTTGCCTTTCGTTTTGGACTCAAATCTCTTTTTGAGTTCAGCAACGGCTGCTTTTTCTCTCCCGGCCTCTAGGTCAAGCAAGATCTTCAGTTGCAGGACCTCGAGGTTGTGAGGCTGGATGGTCATTAGCTGGTTGATGTCCTTCCGGGCTCCATCGCGATCTCCCTGTTCGCGTTTTAGTTCCGCGAGCATCAACTTCCATAACCAGGTTTTTGGCTGCCTGGCCATTAGCAGTTCAATTTGGGTCATTGCCTCCTCATTGCGGCCTAGGACCAGCAATCGCTCCAGCAGCTTCTGCTGTTCTTCTGTGTTCAGATCACCATTATTTTGTTGATCTAGCAGATCTTTCACCTGCCGATTGAGGATCTCCCGATTGCCTAGAGCTCTTGACTCAGGTGCGATCAATTGCGCTCCAAACCAGGCCAGTGCTGAGGCGGTTATTAGCCCAGTGATCAGAAGGATCATCCCGCGGGAGGGCAGAATCCTTTCGGGCTTAAGCACTTCAGCGAGCAGAAAATTACCTGGTCAGTCTGGGACGGTTCACGAATGCTGGCTAGATTTCCAATTGGGCCAGTGGATGCCCTTTTTTTCGATGCGCGACCATCCGATTCCTGCGGCCACTGAGCCGTTGCAGTACAGGGCCATCGGTGTCGTAAGAGGCACTTATCGGCCTCAAGATTCTGAGCAGTTCACTCGAGGTTTCCTGGTGGATTCTGAAGGGGGTGAGATTGAGGCTGTTGTCCTAGGCCGGGTGCTCACCTTGATGCGTCGTCATCTAGCCATGGATCAACCTCATCTATGGGTCGTCTATCCCCGCTGCCGCGAAGCGGATCATCTGCATTTACAGATCTCTGGAATCTGGGAGCCCAGCACCCTGAAACAAACCTTGCCTGGTGAAAGTGATTCAGAGTGTTCCAGTGATTCCAGCTTGGAACTTGAAGATCAGCTTCCTCAAGGGGACGACTACTTTTCTATTCGTGGTGAATTGATCTATACCAGGCCTGAAACCGGTGACTTGGTTGTGAAGGTTCGCCAGAAGCCTAGGGCTGATGGCAGTAGACCATTGCCTTTCAAATTGCAATTAAAAGGGGATGTGCCCCTCAGTAACCTGCGTCATTTTGTGAGCTTGGAGGTGCGACGTCATGGGCAGCAGCTTCACCTTGAAGACTATGAAGTGATGGGGCCGATGCCTACTCGCGGTGGCAAGGGGCGAGGCGGAAGAGGTTCCCTTGTTCGAAGGGATGGACGCGGTAGCCAGCCCAATAACTGAATGTCGTTGATCCAACCTTTCTGCTTAAGCGTTGGTGGTAGATCCTTCGCTGCATTGGCTGTCTATCTAGGCGACGTGATTGCTATTGGTTTGGCTGTCGACAAGCTCTATTGGCAGTTTGTTCATGCTTGGTTTGGTCAGTTTCCCAAGGGACTCCCTCAGGGGCAATGACGGCCCTGTTTGTTGACTGCCCAACTGGTCTGGCTGGTGACATGCTCCTGGCCGCATTTTTGGATCTGGGTGTGCCTCGGGCCGTGATTGAGGCTCCCCTTGCAGCACTTGGCCTTGAGCAGGGTTATGCCCTTACGGTCGCAGAGGACCGCAGCGCTGGCTTGAGGGGGCTGAGGTTATCTGTCGAAGGGCTCGAATTGGAGCCTCCTCATCGGCTTTGGCATGACCTCAGAGCGCTGATCATGGAGGCTGATTGGTCAGAACCTTTGCGCGCCAGGGTGTTGACGGTGTTCAAAGCTTTGGCGGAAGCAGAGGCTGCGGTTCATGGTCACCCCATCGAGCAGGTGCATTTTCATGAAGTGGGCATGATCGATTCTTTGGTTGATGTGGTGGGCGTTTGTGCGGCTGTTGAGCACTTGGCTCCTGAACAGATTGTCTGCGCCGTACCTCCGGCGGGGCGAGGCAAGACGGCAACAGCTCATGGCTTCTTGCCGGTTCCGGTCCCGGCCGTTTTGGAACTAGCCCGAAGACATCAAATCTGCCTCGAGGTTGGTGATGACCTCCCGGCTTGTGAGCTCACCACTCCGACGGGGCTTGCCTTGATGGCTGTGCTGGCAGAGCGCTTTGGTCAGCCTCCCTCGCTAAGAATCAACGCGGTTGGCGTGGGTTTGGGACACCGCACTCTTGATCGCCCAAACATTCTGCGAATCTGTGAGCTCGATGGTTTCGCTAGAGAGCGATCTGAAGAAGAGATGGCTGGTTTGAGATGGCAGCCGGTGGTTGTGCAGGAAGCCTGGATTGATGACGCAACACCTGAGGATGTTGCCGTTTTCATTGATCAGTTGCGGGATGCCGGAGCGTTGGATGTTGTTTCTGAGCAAGTGCAGATGAAAAAAGGTCGCCAGGGGGTCAGTGTGAAGGCATTGGTGACTGCTGAACAGGCTCCTGGGTTGCGAGTGGTGTGGTTCTCTCAGGGAACGACTCTGGGGTTGCGGGAGCACTCTCATGGGCGGTGGTTGCTGCCTCGTCGTGGGGGATCCTGTCCCACGCCATGGGGCTCAGTGCGTGTCAAGCAGGTACGGCGACCTCAAGGGATCCTCACTGTCAAGCCGGAGCATGACGATCTCCTTCGCCTCAGTGTTGAGACGGGCCATTCTCTGGAGGAGTTACGCCGTGAAGTGTTGTTGGCTTCGGAGGATTTTGTTGCAGATGAGGATTGGTCATGGTGATCTCAGGCTTGATTCGCCATGGGCGGGGTTTGAGGTTTTGGCTGGGCAAGGTGGCTCTCCCAGGTGGGTTTCGACTCTGGATCACGCTCGCAAGTCTTGCCTTTGTGGTGGTTGCATTGGTAAGCCATGGGGCACAGTTGCGTCAGCTTTCCCTGAGTGGCCTGGCCTGCTGGTGGCTGGTGCTTGGCGTGGGCATCAGCTGGTCGAGCCTCGTGGTGAATTCACTCGCTTGGCGAGTGTTGGTGGGTTGGTTGGGCCATCGACCCAGGCAAATATCACTGATTCCACTTTTCCTGCGTAGCAATCTGCTCAAGTATCTGCCTGGCGGGATCTGGCATTTGGTTGAGCGAATGCGGGTGTTAAGGCCCCATCTGGGGGCCGGGCCTGCATTGGCTTCTGTGTTGCTCGAGCCCTTGCTCATGGCTGTAGCTGCCCTGCTTTGGGTTCCCTTCGGAGGTTGGCAGTCAGGCCTTGCGATGGCCTGTTGCTTGCCAGCAATGTTGTTGATACCTCGCTGGAGAGAGCCTCTGCTCAGACGCTTAGAACGTGCCAAAGCCAAGCAGCTCGATCGGGTTGATGCGGGTCTGGTTGGTGGTGTCTCAGCAGAATCATTGGGCAGTGGACGAGACGACTACCCCTGGAGTTCGCTGGCGATGGAGATGCTCTTCGTGGCGTTTCGCTTTGCTGGATTTTGGTGTTGTGTGATGGCGTTTTCGCTGAGCACCAGCTTGTCGATGGGGGAATGGTTGGCAGCGTTTGCCTTGGCTTGGACGGTGGGCTTGGTCGTTCCTGCAGCCCCTGGAGGGCTAGGGGTTTTTGAAGCCACTCTTTTGTTGCGAGTGGGATCTCAGGTGCCGGAAGCACCCTTGTTAGCGGTGGTGCTTTGCTACAGGGTGATCGCAACGATTGCCGATGGGCTTGCCGCTGCTGCGGTTGCGGGGGATCGTGCGTTCTTGAAGCGACAGACGGTGCATTAGCGAGGCAGACGGCGAATGCAATGAGGCGATGAGAGGTCTCAGCTGTTAAAAATTAAATTGTCTATAAAAGTCTGAAACCCTTGTTGAAGATTTCAGATTAGCGGCAGCATTGATAAATCTTGCGGCTCTAAGTAGCACATTCTCTGTGTTGTTGAGTCGAGATCAATCGGGGTGCCTTGTTGCTCGACATGGTTTGGTCTTTACCCTTGCTGTATGGCTGAAAAGGCTGAGTTAAATTATCGGAATCAATAGCACTTCTTGTTGCGAAGTTGCTTGAGCCTTGCGCTAGAGAGTGCTGGAGAGATTCTGGTTTTTAGGGCATTCTAGGGGTAGAATTTCGCTTAATAACTGTCAATCTATAAAATCATGGCCGGAGGCTAAAGCCTTAAAAGAGAGGCTTCTGGGCTGAAAAATTCTCTCTGAGCTCAGAGCGTAGCAGCTTGCTAATTCTCTTCAATGCAGTGGCTTTTACACTTTGCTCATCACCGCTTCTGGCGAAAATTTTCAATTCACTTGGATTGGTTTGAATTGTAAGAAGTTCTCTGAAATCTTCTTATGCTCGTAAATTTCGCTAAGCACCGGTTCGTTATGAACATAAATGTGTATCGCATGCATCACACTGTTGCTAGCAAAGAAACTGACCATGGATGTTCTTGACCTTTTCCCAAGGTCCATCCTCAAGGGGGAGCTTGAACCCTCAGTGCTCAGCAGCCTGCAGCGTCTTGCGGCTCAGGTGCTCGCGAATCCAGAAAACAGCCCTGATGCATCGGCGAAGCTGGCTGGGCAACTCAACCAACAAAGAGAGCTTGCTCTCAATCAACTAGAAGTTCAGGATTTTTGTAATCAAGCTGTCTTGCCTGGTTGTGAACGTTGGATTCGTCATGTGATTGATCGGCAACCTCCGCAAGGACGTGGCCCATGGACACCAGGCCGCTATCGGCTGCAGATGGTGGATGTTTGGTTGAACAGTCAACGTGCTGGCGATTACAACCCGACCCATACCCATGGTGGAAGTTTTTCGGGTGTTGCATTCTTGCAAGTGCCATCTCAGATCAGGCCAGAGAGTTTTGATGGTCAGCTTTGTTTTCATGGCCCTGAGGAGTGGCACATCCAAAGTTTTCGCACGGGAATGGCGCACTATGTTTTGCCAGTGCCAGGTGAGTTTTATGTTTTCCCGGCATGGCAACCTCATTCTGTGATGCCTTTTCGAGGTGAAGGAGAGCGCTGGTCATTGGCTTTTAATGTTTTGGCATTGCCTAAGACAAAGGATCAGCCCAAGCCACAAGAGGAGCCCACCACCTCTCAGTTCAATCGAAACGTGTCCCTTTCATCCCAGAGGGCTGAGGTGAAAGGGTTCTAGCTAATTTTGTGGTTGAAAAATCAATGCTTTACCTTGGCCATGAATAGCTCCAATAGTCTGGAGAGAATTAACTCATGCCCTGCAACTTTGCTAAAAGAAAAGACGCTTAGTCGTTGCCTGATGTCAGAGTCAATAACAACAAGTTCAAGCATCATAGGCTCCATATGTTAATAGTCTCGAAGCAACTTAAGCCTCGTTCAATGTATAGGCCTAGGAGAGAGTTTGCTTGATTATGTGTTTAGCCAAGCGGTGCATTGGTTGTATACCAAATGGGCGAACCCATTTCAACTGTGACCCCGACTAATCGTAGTGAAAGGAAAGCGGCTACGCCGAGAAATAGGCGTATTAGAAACACATTATTGGATTTTTCCATGATTTGGTAGTCAATCAAAAGATGCCAATATTTTAGTCTTCGCATGCTGCTAATCTCGTATCAAATAAGTGATTTGTCTGTAGCAAGTGTTGTAGAGGAGAGACTTTTTTGTCTGTCGAGTCTCTGTTTGCAATTCTCGCTTGTTATGAGCCTGTGTTTTTGAATGAAGTCTACCTTTCTGAATCCGATCCAAAGCTCTTGTTGAAGATCATTTGAAGTATTGAAAACTAAGTGAGTGGCTCTTTGCTTAAAGGTGGCTTTTTTTGTTCCCCTTGATCGAGCCCTGGGACCAATGCCAGCGAAGCGATTAATCCCAGAGCGATGATAATCAGTGCTGGCAATATGGATTCCGCCATACGTTCATCTGCGGCGTATTGGTACAGCCGTACAGAAAGGGTGTCGAAATCAAAGGGTCTCAGAACAAATGTGAGAGGTAGTTCTTTAACCGTGTCGACAAAAACCAAAAGTGCTCCTACCGCTAGGGGACCTTTCAGCAAAGGCAGATGAATGCGGCGAAGCACCTCCTGCCATTGACAGCCCAGTCCAGTAGCGGCTTCATCCAGGCTTGGGGAGAGGCGCTCGAAGGCAGCGTCGAGTCCTCCTTTTGCAACTGCCAAGAAGCGATCGCTATAGCCCCACAGCAGCAGCAGAATCCATGCGAGGTTCCATGGAGCACCGTTGAATGGCATCAGCGCAATGGCCATTACAGCTCCTGGAATGGCATAACCAATCCCTGCCATAAATGAGAGGTTGCCCATCCAGCGAGTTGATGACCAACGCTTGGCGATTGCAAGGATCAGACCTGCTACCACGGCCAGGCTTGCTGCTGCCAGCCCCAGTCCAAGACTGCGTTCTGTCAGTGGGATTAGATCAGGATCTATCCCTTGTTCGAGTTGATCGAGATTGAGGATGGCCCACAGCAGGGGCACACCCAAAGTGATCGTGGGAGGAATGAGGGCTAGGCACTGAGCACACAGGGCTCGTACACCGTGCAGCTGCCAGGCTGGAGAATCGCCACCAGCGACACCCTCTGTCCAGCGGCGGCTGCGTCGCCTCAGTCTGCGTTCATACCCCACCAGTGACATCACGATGATCAGAGCGATCATTGCTAGTCCAATGGCACCGGCAGGATTGCCTTCCATTTGCCAGGTCTCAACGATGCCAGCTGACAGGCTTGGGATGGCGAGTAGTGCTACGGCCCCGAGTTCATTGACGACTTCCATCCCCATTAGGGCAATCCCGGCACCAATCGCTGGTAAAGCCATGGGCAGAGCAATGCGTCGAAAACTGTTCCACGGTCCAACCCCAAGACTGCGACAGGCTTCCAGTTGGCGGCGTCCGCAGATTGAAAAGCTTTCAGTGCTGAGGAGAAAAACGTAGGGATAGGTTGTCAGCGCCATGATCAAAATCCCCCAGCCCATGCCATGAATTCGTATGGCATTGCGACTGCCAAGGTCGATCAGGATGGCCGAGAGGAGGTAGGCGGGTGTGGCGAGGGGCAATAGCTGAGCCACTCGTAGGGCTCGACGTCCTGGGAAGCGGCAGTTTGCTAATAACCAGCCGTTTGCAGTTCCCAGTAGGCCACCCAATAAGGATGTCCCGATCAGCAGAGTCAAGGTCCCTTGAATCTGTTGTGGGCCATCGACTCCCAGGCTGGCCGATCCATGGATGAATCCCTGCAGTGCTTCACCGATCAGACCAATTAGAGGCCAGAGAGCAAGTACAGCAAGCAGAATTGCCATGCTGTTGAGAAGCAGGCGATCTGGTTGCCAATGGCGTTTGCGCAGGCGGTTCGAGCCGTAGTTTGACTGGACGGCGTCTTGGGTCATCAGGCGATCAATCTCAACCGTTAGAGGCCATCAGGGAGAAGGTTTTGATGTTGAGCAAACGAAGTTGGGTGGCATTGGCAGAGTTCTGCAGCGGTGAAGACTTTTTTCTGCATGACCTCAACTGCGTTCAACAGCATTGTGAGTCACGACATTCTTTTTGCTCTGCGATGGCTTTGAAAGCTGGCCTGTAGCTTCTTTTTGTGCTCGAGTTCCCTTCCAGCTTGTTGATTGAGAGGTCGTTTTCTAGGGGCGTCGCTCGCGTACCGGAATAGGCACAAGTGAGGGTTCCATCAGTCCGCCGCCGCTGTTGTCGTCATCGGAATCAGCCAATAACCAAAAGGCCAGCATCACGAGGGCCAGGGCGGTGATGGCGGTCAGCAGTTCAAGCATGGCCCTCTCCGTTGACAGAACAGTTTAGCCAGGTAGATCTCAATGAGGAGGTATCAGAAGCTTGATTCTGTTCATACTGAAGTATCAATTCAGCACAGCAAACACAACCAGCGAGTGTGCAGTCGCTTTTATTGCTCAAGAATTGAGTGTGCTGTTGATCAAGCGGTTGGTCAGGCTCTCCTCCTGGCGCGGGTTGAGCACATGCCATTGATGCAGCTGTTGAGTAGCAAGCAGTGGGCAAAGTTGTCGATCTGTTTGCCTGTTGGTTGGAGTCAGCTGAACCCTTTGCCGGCGTCCTTTGCTACGCAGGCCTGAAGTTGGCGTCGCAGGGTGTCGTGATCGAGTTGGCGTCCAATCAACACCAGTTGGTTCTTGCGCTCAGCGGGCCAGTCGCTGTCATCAATGGAGAAGCGCTTGCCGGCTAAATGAAAGATGTGGCGGCGTTCGCTCTCGTTGAACCAGAGAATCCCTTTGGCACGAAAGACTTCTGCAGGAAGTTGATTGTCTAAGAAATTTTGGAACTTCCGCAGCGCAAAAGGGTCATCGCTGCTGAAGGATAGGGATGTGAAGCCTTCGATTGCTAGGTGATCAGGGTGGTCATCGTGGTGATGACTGTGATCATCGTGGTGATGACTGTGATCGTCGTGGTGATGACTGTGATCGTGGCTCTCTGCAAGGTCTGCTGGTTGTACACGATCGGTTTCAAACAGGCCCACGCTTAGTAGCAGAGGTAAGTGCACGTTTCCTTTGATTGATCGAAGGATGCGGGGATTTTGTTTGAGGTCTGCCAACTTCGATTCAATCTCTTTCAAGCGCTCTTCAGGGACGAGATCTGTTTTGTTGAGCAGCAGGATGTCGCCATAGATCACCTGGGCTCTGCCGACTTCGCTTTCCAGGAGTTGGTCGTTAAAGTTTTCCGCGTCGATCAAGGTAATGATCGAATCCAAGCGGGTTTGATCTCGCAGTTCACTGCCAAGAAAGGTCATGGCAACGGGTAGCGGATCTGCCAGGCCTGTGGTCTCTACAACGAGGTAATCGATTGGGTCTGGACGTTCGAGAATCCGATCAACCGCTTCGAGCAGCTCCCCATTGATCGAGCAGCAGATGCAGCCATTGCTGAGTTCAACCATGTCCTCGCTGGTGCTGACGATCAACTCGTTGTCGATTCCAATCTCACCGAATTCATTCACCAATACGGCGGTTTTTAGGCTCTTCTGATTGCTGAGGATGTGGTTGAGCAGGGTGGTTTTGCCGGCGCCTAGGAAGCCAGTGAGGATTGTTACCGGTACGCACCGGTCTTGCTCGAGCGCTTCGCCATGATCAGGTTGAGTGGTTGCTTCGGATGCGATTGCGTCGTTCATGGGCTTGCCGTCAGGGGAGCGGGAGGGTGTTGGAACCACAGCCGCTCGTTGATTCCATGCTGGCAGCAGTTTCGGCTGAGTGAGTTTTGATTAGCCCGGTTCCAGCAAATTGATTGCTTCGGCGAGCTTCAAATCACGATCGCTCAATCCGTTGACGTCATGGGTCGTCAACTCGATGGTCACAGTGGCATAGACGTTGCTCCATTCCGGGTGATGGTTCATGGCTTCAGCTAGCAGTGCCACACGGGTCATAAAACCGAAGGCTTCCACAAAGTTGCGAAAGCGCCATTGCCGTCGCAGCCGTTGATCCGCGAGGGTCCACCCCGGCAGCTTTTCAGCTACGGAAGAGAGCTGTTCAGCAGTAAGCAGGGTTGCCTTCATGAGGTTGTGTTTTGAGCTTTGGATTCATTCTTGTCTGTAATGGTTGCTGTGTTGTGTTGCTCTAATGATGCAATGGCTGAAGGGTGATTTGATGTTGTCCCCTAGGAGTGATTGCGGCAGTTGAATCCAATGCTGTTGTTCGAGTTGGTCGGATACGGCTAAACAATTTTTCTTTGAACTGGCAATGATTGAGCGCTGTGGTGCGTTGTCGAGAGGTTGTCTTGTCAGAGCATCGATCAACGATGCACATTTGGCAGTGCATTTGTGTGGATTATGTTTGATCTGTTGGCATCGATTGCCCCTGATCTGGTGACTCCGCTAGATCGTGGAGACGATCAACGAGGAGATCCACGTCGGTCTCAGCACCACCATCTTCAGCCCAGGCATCAGGGTTGTGGCGTTGCTGCACCAACTGGTTGAGTTTGGAACCATTGCGGCGTGCGAATAAGTTGGCTGTGCTGCTTGGTGCTGCTTCTTTGTGACCAGTAGTTGGCTTGACTGGCTTGGACTTCAAGAGATCAGGGATGGCGAGATTGAGGGCACCTCGTAGTAGATGCTCGATGGCTTGTTTTTGATCCATTCCGTGCATCGCGGCATAACGATCAAGTCGCGTTAACAATTCATCAGGCAGATCATTCATGGCTGTTCATTTCGCCAATCGCGTGGATCGCCACCCGCCTGTGGCTTCCATGCCGGCGATGTTCCCAGAGATAAATCGCCTGCCAGATGCCTAGTAGCAGCTTGCCTTGATCAATGCTGAGGCTAAGAGTGCTGCAGGTGAGAGCTGTGCGGATATGCGCGGGCATATCGTCTGGCCCTTCATCGTCATGGAGATAGGAACGCCGCTCGCCTAGGCCGTTGATTGGCCGGAAGCCCTCTTCTGGTACGAGAGCCTTGAGATAAGCCGAGAGATCTGTGAGTACTCGTGGGTCTGCGTTTTCGTTGATGGTGAGGCTGCAACTGGTGTGCAATGCCGTGAGGTGGAGAACGCCACGCTCAATTCTCGAGGAGGCAATCCAATGATTGAGTTGGGGAGTGAGGTCTGTGAAGCCCTCTCCTGTCGTGACAATCTCCAGCTGGTGTAACGCTTGCTGAAGAGACATCGCTGTTGGGGGGAGTGACTGGCTGCCTAAGTTTGGGCTACACAGTTGAGCTAGCAGCAATGGGGCGTGCTGTTGCGCTGAAAGGGTCTGCTGGCGATCATTGCGTTGCTTGCTGCGCTTGCGAGTGGCTGTGCCCCTCTCCATGGGCAGCGGGTGCTGAAGCAGCTGAAAAATATCTGCCCGATGGCTTGTCTTGAAACTTTTTGCTGGCAAAGACAACACTCGCCAATGGATGACTTATGCCTTGATGGCCAGCAATGGTGAGGAATTCCCTTGTGGTTGGATGACCTTGACTGATGAATGATGCAGCAAGGAATGCACTTGGAACAGGAGATGACCGTCAATGTTGAACCTGAGCTCACCCTCTTGTTTGACGGGGCTTGTCCTTTTTGTTGCCGTGAAGTGAGCTTTTTACGCGCTCATGATCGTCACGGCCGCTTGAATTTTGTTGATATTGATTCCCCTAACTATGACCCTGAGGCCTTTGCGGGCATCAGTTATCGGCAGGCGATGGGGCGCATGCATGCGTTGCGTCGCAATGGTGAAGTCGTGCGAGATGTCGCGGTCTTTCGCGAGGCTTATCAATTGGTGGATTGGGGATGGCTCTATGCACCCACGGCTTGGCCTGGTGTTGCTCGTGTTGTGGATGGGGTCTACAAGATCTGGGCTCGATTACGCCTGCGGCTCACTGGTCGCGAATCCCTTGATCAGCTATGCCGCTGCCGCATCAAGCGGCTTTAGTTTTTACCTCTCTTCTGTCTCTCTTTTAAGGGGTAAGTGGGAGTCAAGAGCGACGAACTTTTGGCCTTAGGGCACTCGTCTGTTTAAGGTTGATGCAGTCATGGATCCAGCCCTTGCCTGCGCTGGCTTGGCAACGACTTGGTGAATATCTGCACGAGACCCAGCTTTTGGGTTCGATTCAATCCACCCTTTATTGGGATCAGAACACCAGGATGCCTGCTGCTGGGGCTGCTTGGCGCGGTGAGCAACTCAGCCTTCTGGCCAAGCAATTGCATGCACGTCAAAGCAGTTCGCAATTTGAGGGGCTGTTGGTGGAGGTTCGCGCTGAATTTGAGCAAGCTCGTTTGGCGGGGGAGTTGGAGCCAAGCCAGGTTGTTGAGCGAGCTCGCAACCTGGAGCTGCTTGAGCAAGACCTCAGGCGACAGCAGCGCCTAGATCCTGCTTTGGTGGGAGCGCTCGCGACTGCGAAGGCAAAGGGATATGCGCGATGGCAGCAAGCCAAATCAACGGCTGATTTTTCCTGCTTCGCGTCGGCGTTGCAGCATCTGATCAGTTTGCGGCAGGAGCAGGCGCAGCAGCTGGCAGAACAACGCAGCTGCTGGGAAAGTTTGGCCCAACCTTTTGAGCCAGATCTGACCTTGGCGCGTTTAAAGGAGCTGTTTGCTCCATTACGTCAACGACTGCCTGAGTTAGTTGAGAAGGCACGCGCTTGGACTCGTTCTCGTGCTGTTTCATTGGGATGGGATTTGCATGACACCACTCAGCAGGATCTTTGTGAGCGCTTGCTGCAGGGATGGGGTCGGGATCTGAGCATCACTTGCGTGGCGCGATCACCTCATCCGTTTTCAACCACCCTTGGACCTCAGGATTTTCGACTCACGACAAGAGTGGTGCCTGGGCAGCCCTTGTCTTGTTTTTTGGCCACCGCTCATGAATGGGGACACTCCCTTTATGAACAAGGTCTACCTGCTCAAAGTCATCAATGGTTTGCCTGGCCGTTGGGCCAGGCCACGTCGATGGCGGTGCATGAGAGCCAGTCTCTGTTTTGGGAGAACAGAATTGCTCGCAGTAGGGCTTTTTGCGAATGCTGGTGGCCTCATTTTGCATCTGTAGGCGCGCCACTCAGATCTGCTGATGAGCTTTGGCTGGCGATGAATCCATTAACACCAGGCTTGAATCGCGTGGAAGCCGATGAACTCAGTTATGGCTTGCATATTTTAATTCGAACAGATCTTGAAATTGCGCTGCTTGAAGAAGGCCTGCCGGTGGAGGATTTGCCTGATCAATGGAACCAGCGCTATAGCAATTTGCTTGGTGTGATTCCCGAAAATGATGGCGAGGGCTGTCTGCAAGATGTGCATTGGAGTGAAGGTTTATTTGGCTATTTCCCTTCTTATCTGATGGGGCATCTGATCAGTGCGCAGCTATCAGATGCGATGCAGCAGGCGATTGGTCCACTTGAGGAACATGTCGCTCATGGAAATGAGCATCAGCTGTTGGCTTGGTTGAGAGAGCATGTTCACCCGATTGGCCGGATGATGAATGCTGAGCAATTGGTGGAGCATGTAACCGGAAAACCTTTATCAAGCAAGCCTTTCCTTGATTATTTAGAAGACAAGCTCGAGCATTTACGAGAGCTTTGATTGAGAAGGATGTGAAAACGCATGGTCCGAGCAAAACGCTTACTGCCATCTGGCTGCAGTTTCCACATCACGCTGCGATGCAATAGCAGGCAGTTCTTGATTGCCAAAGCCCTTAGGCGGGATGTCCTACTGGCAGTACTTAAAAAGGCCAGACAGAAATTTGCCGTGAAGGTTTATGGGGTCTGCCTGATGGCTAACCACCTTCACTTGCTGCTTAAGCCAGCCGATGCCAAGGATCTGCTTCTTGATTGTCTTGAGGGCCAGCTTAATCGTCTGCAAGAACTTTAATAGATACTCCTGGTCTAGATTTGGCACTATGTTGAAAACGTCTGCTGCCATTGCTAGATTAAATTAATTGCATTGAAGGGTAGGGTATTGGGTAAATGGCATCTTTCTTTGGGTTAGATGTTCTTACTAATTATTTTCTTTCTTCTGGGATTTCTCCAGGGCCCGTTATGCTTGATACAGCAGAACGTCGCAAATGAAAGGCATCAACGGCATATTGGCTGCCATTGGCGTCATGCTTTTGGTGTTTATTGTTATCACCATGGGGATAATCCCTGGGGGCAATGTTATCACTAATCAAGTTGCTGAAAGTCAGCTTGATGCTAGGGGTGTGGCTAGTGATCAATTGAAGAATAATCAAGTGGCAACTAATCCAACAGCAACTAATCCGCTAGCTATTCAGCGAGTGCCAGATAATTCAGTATCCAACCAGCGAGTACCGAATGATCAAGTATCAACAGATGAGACCACTGTTGAACAGCGGGGCTCTAAATGTGCGCCTGGCTGGGTAGAGGCAGGCGATGGTATTTTATGTGTGCCTGGATTGTTTAAGGTGCTTGATGTTGCTGATACGGTCGGTCCGGGCGAGAAGAATTGTTGGGCTGGAGGGATGGTGCTTAATTGCCGTGACTAAAGAATCTTATGCGACTCTATTCATTGTAGTCGCATAAGATAGTTGGATCTATTTAGGGTTTTAAAAAAGGGATCTCATTTAGGGTTCTTAATTTTGCTGTTGGTATGATTGCCTTGATTGATTCACAGCATCTGCACTGAAATAGCAATAGATGGTTTTGAGGTTTGGGAAACTAGTTTTGTCAAAGTTGGCGATAGCTTTCTGTGCTTTTGAGGGTTGACTAAGGCATCAATAAACCAAACACTGTTCTCGCCAACCGCAATCGGCAGAAAGGCACCAATGCCTGCGTGATTGGGGGTACCTGCTCCTTGATGTGCGCCTTGAAAGCCAATGGTGGGCTTCACAACATCCTTCAGGCTGATGCTCATCACGCCCAGAGCTGCAGGATTGCCGTTTTCTTTTTGAGCAGCTACTGGTTGGATTGGAGGGCTAGTTAGTGCAAGAGCCGCAGCGCCAGTGAGCGATAAGGAGCGGCGAAGCGAACGCTGCACTGGGATTGAGCTGTGAACTGCTGTCAACAGCATGACGGGAAGATGTGGCTTTTCGAGCTGCCCACATCTGTTTCACCAAAACGATCGGCAGGATCGGCTCCTCTTTTGCGCAGTTTTGGCTTGTGGGTAATGAGCTCATGAGTTGCTGGTCTTGTGTCAATAGGGAAGTAGATCTTCTCCAATGCAGAGCAAGCCATTCACTCAAAAAGAAGACACACCCTTGTGGCTGCAAGTGTTCACCGTCAGTAGATGGCCCTGCGCTCTGGTGATCTCGATCGGTGTGCTTTCGGCAACAGCGCTGCAGTTGCTCAGTCGCCCGAT
The DNA here is from genome assembly GCA_003214855.1 of Prochlorococcus sp. AG-412-I05. GTDB lineage: Bacteria > Cyanobacteriota > Cyanobacteriia > PCC-6307 > Cyanobiaceae > Prochlorococcus. The sequence continues at coordinate 133,217 of QCLC01000001.1, forward strand.
TCCAATTCGCATCGTCGGTGGATTGCAAGTGGATCAAATTGCTTTGCCCACCGTTGACATCAATGCCGAACAGCCACTCTCCGTGAACGGTGATGTGGCTATTAAGAATGGCGTGACGATTAACTCGAATAAAGCTCTGCCGATCCTCGGCCAAGTGTTGGTAGAAGAGATTAAAGGAAGCGTGAGCGTGGAGGCAATTCGAACACCGGTGGATGTGGTGAATTCATCTCCATTACAAGTGGAAGGTAGAGTCAAGGTTGATGGCAAGGTTAATGTGGAAGGCAGTGTCGGTGCTTCTGTTAAGCCTAAAATCTTCTAACTTGTCTCATGGAAGCAAAGAAGATGATTGGCTAGAGGCTTCTCTTTTAACGAGAAGCTATTGATTGATGTTTAGATGGTTAATCATTAATCTTTTTATTTGTTCTTTTAATCAAGTCAACTGCTCTGCCCGCTGTTGGCTTATTACCCTCGTAAAGCTTTCGATAGTGTTAAGCATCTTTTGTTGAATCAATCACTTTTGATTCCTTGCGGCGATGAGCTTGATCGCGGCGCCCCCGTAGGATGCGCCGCTGGCGACTTCGCTACTTATGGCCAACATCGATCAGGCTCCAAGCCGCAGCACTCCCAACCTCTTGCATGTGTTGCCTGCGTTTGCCGATGAATCGGAATTGCGGCTTAACACGATCGTGGAGCTCAACTCCAACACGATCAATAAATATGAGCTGATCACGGAAACAGGCCACCTCAAGCTTGATCGTGTTGGCTACTCCTCCCTGGCCTATCCCTTTGCCTACGGCTGCATTCCTCGTACGTGGGACGAAGACGGTGATCCACTGGACATCGAAATCGTCAGTGTCACAGAGCCGCTAGTGCCTGGCTCGATTGTTGAGGCAAGGATCATTGGCATCATGACCTTTGATGATGGTGGTGAAGTCGACGACAAAGTGATCGCTGTGCTGGCTGATGACAAGCGCATGGACCACATCACCAGCTTTGAACAGCTCGGAGAGCAATGGCTGAAGGAGACCCAGTACTACTGGGAGCACTACAAGGACCTCAAAAAGCCTGGTACCTGCAGGGTGAACGGCTTCTTAGGGGTGCAAAAAGCTGTTGAGATTATCAAGGCCTGCGAAGCCCGTTATCTCGCTGAGATCGATCCAAAACTGGTTGATTGATCCTTGCGGCACTGGTCGTTGGCAGCGAATGAACATGGCCTGAACGGTTTTGTTGCTCGCTGTTTATCTTGAGACTGATCAGTCTTTGCTGGCCCGAGTCAAGCCTGTTGCGCCATCCGTTTTCGCTGTTGCCTGTCTCATTGATCCTGGCGGGAGCTGTTGCGTTGCCAGGCATGGTTCAAGCATCTGCTGAGATCCCAGCAGAAAACTCTGAAGCACCTGCATCGCCTCAAGTCTCAGCGGATAACACTGAAGTGTCTGTATCGCCTGAGATCAGTACGAAAGTTGTCTTGCTGCTTGGTCGCCGTGAAATCAGTGTGATCCGCGATGGCGAGAAGCTTGGCCCCTGGCCGGTTGCTATTGGTGATCCTCGTACGCCTACTCCTACAGGTGTCTTCAAGGTGGAGAACAAAGTGATCAATCCGCAATATCAGAGCACCAAATCAGGGCGAGTGAATCCTGAGATTGGGGTTGCTAGCCCCCTTGGCGATCGCTGGATTGGTTTTCTGCAAAGTGGTCAGAACCAATTCGGCATTCATGGCACCCCATGGCCCTACTTGGTCTATGCAAAAGCTGCAGTCACCAATGGCTGTGTGCGCATGCTTCATGCGCATGTACGTCAGTTGTTTGACGTCGTCGAGGTGGGAACAACTGTGGAAATCCTGCGCTGATCCTTGTCAGCGCAGCCAACAGACTGACGAGTGCTTGATGACCTGACTCCTCTCAATCTCTGATTGAGAGGAGTCAGGCTTCTGGCCTGACAGCAGCGAAGATCTCCGCAAGGATCTCTTCGGCGCCTTGAGATTTCAGGGTTTCAGCGAGTTCCTTGCCGATGGCTTCGCAGCGATCAATTGGGCCGCGCTGCTGATCACGGATCAACCGTTTGCCATCCAAGCTGGCAACCATACCCGTGAGCAGTAATTCATTGGCTTCGATGCGGCTATTGACACCGATGGGGACCTGGCAGCCCCCTTCTAGTTCTCTCAGTAAGGCCCGCTCAGCAAGGCAGCGCTGCGCTGTTGGTTTGTGTTCAAGTGCCTTGATGACCTCTAGGACTTCGGGATGACCCTCCACGCATTCAATGCCTAGGGCTCCCTGACCAACGGCATGAAGGGAGATCTCGCTGGGAATCAACTGATGAATGCGATCTCCAAAGCCAAGCCTTGTTAGCCCTGCTGCTGCAAGGATCAGGCAGTCATAGTTGCCGGCATCCAGCTTCTCAAGGCGGGTGATCACATTGCCGCGCACATCCTTAAACAGCAGATGGGGGTAGTGATGCCGTAATTGGGCGAGACGCCGTAGCGAGCTTGTGCCAACGATGGACCCTTCAGGCAGGGTGTTGAGTTGATGCTCGGCATTCTTGCTATTCACCACCAGAGCGTCGGCTGGGTCTTCTCGCTCAGTCACGCATCCAAGCATTAGCCCTTCGGGAAGATTGGTGGGTAGATCTTTGAGGGAATGCACAGCGATATCGGCACGGCCTACCAGCATCTGAGCTTCAAGCTCTTTGGTGAAAAGGCCCTTGTCGCCGATCTTGGCAAGGGCGACATCGAGAATTTTGTCTCCCTGGGTTGCCATCGCTTCTACCGAGATGGAAAGGCCAGGGTGTGCTTGCTCCAGTTCCGCTTGCACCCAATTGGTTTGCACCATGGCCAGCTGGCTTCGGCGTGAGGCGATGCGCAGTTGGGTGAGGACCATGTGTTCAGAACTCCAGCCCTCCAGATTAAGCAGTCGACCCCACGATCTTCGCGATGGGCTGATAATCCGTTAATGCTCTGAGGGAAGAGAGGTTTTTCGGCTGTCTGCCCAATCAATAGGTCTTGTTCATTTCCTTTCCCAAGACCAGCAATAGATGTAAGAGCTTCCGCTTGGAAAGCAAAGATCACTTCCAAGCCATTGAAAAAGGGATCAGAGATATATTTAGCTTGTCTCCGGATTGCATGCTAAAAAATAAAATTTTTTCCTAGCGAGTGGCTTGATTGAATTGAATGCGGAGGTGCTAACTTGATGACTAGGTTTTTACTTTTACAAGAAGAATGGAGACATTTTATGTCTAATATGAATGGTCATAGTGGTTAAGTATTTGGAGTGCCTTTGATCAGATTGAGACTTGTCGCTTTTTTCATGGTCTTCACCTAAATAGCTTTGCTGGTCTATTGGTATTAGGAATTAAAGATATCAGTGTTTGAAAGGTCTTGATCGCCTGCATTAAGAAAGGGGGCTTAAGCCCCCTTTTTGGATTGACTTTAAAATTGATTACTTGATGTATTCCTTTAAGACACCATTGCGATTGGGGTGGCGAAGTTTGCGCAGGGCTTTGGCTTCAATCTGACGGATGCGCTCTCGTGTGACCTCAAAGATCTGTCCAATTTCCTCGAGGGTTTTCATGCGGCCATCGTCAAGGCCATAGCGCAGACGCAGAACATCACGTTCGCGGGGGCTGAGGGTTGCGAGAACACCTTCTAGATCTTCTCGCAAGAGATTTTTGGCGACATCTTGCTCTGGATTCTCAGTATCAGATTCGATGAAATCACCAAGTCTGGAGTCTTCCTCTTTGCCAATCGGAGTCTCGAGGGAGATGGGCAGTTGAGCACTTTTTGCGATAAATCGAAGTTTTTCGATTGTCATCTCCATGCTTTCGGCAATTTCCTCTTCTGTTGGTTTACGGCCAAACTCTTGGCTCAGCACTTTGGTTGTTTTTTTGATGCGTGAGATTGTTTCGTAGAGGTGAACAGGAAGACGGATTGTGCGGCTCTGATCCGCAATTGCTCGGGTGATGGCTTGACGGATCCACCAGGTGGCATAGGTGGAGAATTTGTACCCTTTCTCGTGGTCGAATTTTTCGGCAGCACGAATTAATCCCAGGCTGCCTTCTTGGATGAGATCCTGGAAGGACAGGCCTCGATTCATGTATTTTTTGGCGATCGAAACCACCAGCCGCAGGTTGGATTGCACCATCTTTTCCTTGGCTCGGCGCCCCAGCATCAGGCGACGGCGGAATTTGATGTTGGGCATTTCAACAAGGGCAGCCCATTCCTTGTTGTTGGGGTAGTGACCGTGATCACTATTGAACTGCTCTGCCAGTTCCTCTAGATGTAGGAGGTCAGCAATTTTGCGGGCTAGTTCAATCTCCTCGTCCGGACGCAGCAGGCGGATACGGCCGATCTCCTGGAGATAAACCCTGATGGAATCTTCGGTGTAGACGCCTTTAGGACCGATCTTGATATTGGCTAGAGCTCTGGCCTTAGCGTTTGCTTCGCTGGTTGCTTTAGCAGCAGCTTGGTTGCTTTCAGTTTCAGCGCTGGCCTTAGGGGCGCTTGTCGCTGCTGCCGCAAGAAGTTTGTCAGCTGTTAAATCAAGGTTTTTGCTGACAGTAGGGGTAGGGGTGGCTTTTGCTTTTTTTGCTTTGGGGCTGGACGCTTTTGCAGCAGAGTTGGCCGGCTTGGCAGCAGTCTTTGCCTTAGGTGCTGTTGCCTTGACTTTCTTGGCTTTGGCTTTAACCGTGCCTTTGGCCACTTTGGGTTTGGCAGTCTTTGCAGAGGCTTTTGGTTTGGCCTTTGCAGCTGCTGCTTGGGTGGCTGCAGGACTCATGGCAGGTGAGGGGAATGAAAGAGGAAAGTGGGAATGAGGGAGCAGAACCCAGGCTTATGCAAAACCATGCAAAACTGGCCACTGCAGCACCGACGGCTCACAGCATCAGATCAGAACCTCATAAACAAGTGATCATCTGAGCTAGAAGTAGCCTGACGATCCTGTTATGCAGGTTGAGACTTGGGATGCTCTGATTTGGAGCGAAAGGAACAGGGAATGTTTTTGTGGACCAAAGCAGGGCTGTCAGGGGCTTTCTCAGACCGACCGAACTTTTATAGAGGGTTCCCTATAGAGGCTCGAATTTCGTGTCTTCCCACTGGACGGAACTCTGCTTGGTTCCGACGACAGCCTTTGGACTGTCCAACATTGACATTCTAAAAAAAACTTGTGACGCCTGCAAGTCCTGATCCGGCTGAACTGCCCCACTGCCCTTCCGAACGCTGCGCAGAGGTGGATGTCTGGGTGGAGGCAGGTCGTGAAGGGCGGTGTTTCACCTATCTGGACAGCAGACGGTTAGGGGTGGATTTAGGGGATCTCGTCGTCGTTCGCCTGCGGGGACGAAGGATGCACGGCCTCGTGATGGATCGGCGGATCTCGTCTCCTGTTGATCGTGGGCAGGACTCTGGAAGTAAAGCGCCGCCGCGTCACTTAGAGGCCATTGAGGCTCTTGTGCAGTCTGCGGCGGTAGATCCTCTCTGGTTTGGCTGGATTGAAGCGATGGCTGTTCATTGCCATATCAGTTCATTTCGCATGCTGAAAGCAGCTTTGCCGCCTGGTTGGCTCGGCCAGCGGCAGTCTCATCAGGCGGAGCCCCGTCGACTCTGGTGGATTCAACTCGAATCTTCTGAGATCAATCCCCAGAATCTTCCTCAGCGTCAGGCTGATTTGCAGGCGGCCTTGGCTGCAGGGGGCGGTGGTGCATGGCAGAGGGATCTTCAGGCTGCTGGCTTCGGGTCTGGTCTTGTCAATGGCCTCATCAAGCGAGGTCTCATTCGTAGGGAAAAGCGTCAACCTACTGATGCATCCAACGGGCTTTCCTACTCAGATGCTTGTGATCAGGATTTGGAGGTCCCTCAGTCTCTGACAGTTGAACAGCAGGAGGTTGTGGAGGCTTTCCAATCCCAGCCCCTTGGAACTGGGATGCTGCTTTGGGGGGTGACAGGGTCGGGCAAGACAGAGGTTTACTTGCAGCTTGCGGCAAGAGAACTGCAAGCCGGTCGTCATTGCTTGATTCTCACGCCGGAGATTGGTTTGATCCCTCAGTTGGTCGATCGTTTCCGTCGCCGTTTCGGAACCAAGGTTCTGGAATATCACAGTGGCTGTTCCGATCGTGAACGGGTAAGCACCTGGCGGCAGGGGCTTACTGCTGCAAAGCCATTGGTGGTGGTTGGTACTCGTTCAGCAGTCTTTTTGCCATTGGCACCATTGGGTTTGATCGTGCTTGATGAGGAACACGACAGTTCTTACAAGCAGGAGTCACCCATGCCTTGCTACCACGCCCGTGACATGGCCATGGATAGGGCCAGGCGAACTGGCGCCAGGGTGGTGCTGGGAAGCGCTACGCCTTCGCTTGTCAGCTGGAAGAATCTCGCCCCTCAAGGCCAGCTTGCCTTGGCTCGACTGACCCGTCGAATTTCCGATCAGCCCTTACCGCCGGTGCATGTGGTTGATATGCGACAGGAATTGGCTGATGGTCATCGTCGCTTGGTCAGCCGTCCATTGATGGAACGTCTTTCGGCATTGCCTGAGGCTGGTGAACAGGCGGTGGTGTTGGTGCCACGACGTGGCTACAGCAGTTTTTTGAGTTGTCGTAGCTGTGGAGAGGTCGTGCAATGCCCTAACTGCGATGTGGCGCTTACGGTGCATCGCAGTCGTCAAGGGCACCAGTGGTTGCGTTGCCATTGGTGTGACCATCGCGCTGAGGTTGAGTCCAGTTGCCATAAATGTGGATCGAAGGCTTTCAAACCCTTCGGTGCAGGCACGCAGCGCGTGATGGAGCATCTCGTTGAGGAGCTCCAGGGTCTGAAGTTGTTGCGTTTTGATCGTGACAGCACCGCTGGGCGTGATGGGCATCGCCGTTTACTGGAGCAATTTGCAGCAGGGGAGGCAGATGTGCTGGTTGGCACCCAGATGTTGGCCAAGGGTATGGATTTGCCTCGGGTCACTCTTGCGGCTGTGTTGGCTGCAGATGGTTTGCTTCATCGCCCTGATTTACAAGCTGGAGAGCAGAGCCTGCAGCTATTGATGCAATTGGCTGGTCGTGCAGGACGTGGCGAGCGGCCAGGTCATGTTCTTGTTCAGACCTATTGCCCTGATCATCCTGTGATTCACCATTTGGTGGATGGTCGCTATGGGGAGTTTCTGAAAGAAGAGGCCTGTCTTCGTCATGAGGCTGGTTTGGTGCCTTATAGCCGGGCCTGTTTATTGCGCTTGTCCGGTGATTCAGCTGCCGTGACAGCCACAGCTGCTGCGGTCCTCGCTGAACAGATCAAACCCCTTTGTGATGCTCAGGGTTGGTGTCTTGTAGGACCAGCACCAGCTCCGATTGCACGGGTCGCGGGTCGAAGTCGTTGGCAATTGCTATTGCATGGTCCGGAGGAGAGTCCTTTGCCGCTGCCTTCAGGATCGACTCTTTGGAATGGATTGCCCCGTGGGGTTGCCTTAGCGGTGGACCCAGATCCCATTCAGCTTTGATTAGGCCATCATCTTCAATGGTTGATGTTGTTGGAGGTCCGTTCGAGGGGCATTTTGAGCATGCCGAAGCCGAGTATGCGCTGAACGTTTTGCAGGATCAGGCTGGTCTTCAACAGCTCCATGAGCCAAGGGTTGCCAAGCTCGAGTCGGTTGGAGCGTTTGCGATCAAGGTCTAGCTGCTGAGGGTCGCCTTGCTGTAGAGGCCAACTCAGATGCCCGTCAGGGTTGTTGGTGAGTCTTTGGCTGGTTACTGGGTTCACTCGTTTGGGCTTAAGAGGCTCATCTCGGTGGTATGGCCAAGCCACTGAGAAGCATGGTTAACCCGATGAGAACGAGCAAGACCAAGATTAAGAAGCCCAGATTGGGGGCTTTTGTTGGTCCGGTGGCTGGCGGTGGCGGCGGCGCTGGCCGCGCTGGCCGCAGTGAAGGTCGACGGGCTGAGACAGGGCGTGCAGCCGATGTGGCTGTCATGTTTAAGTTCGGCAAGCGTATCGACCAGTTGGCAGGCCGTTGCAAGCTTGGTGCTTCCAACACGATCAGTAGCTGTTTCGCGTTCTGGCGAAGTTCGAGGTCTTTGCAGCGGGTGAGAAGACGACAGGTTGCGAGAGCCTTGCGCTCGTCACCTTGCCCCATCCAAGCAGTAACCATCAGCATTCTGATCCTGGCCCCCTCCGCATGGGGCAGTGGATGGCTTGCTGCCAAAGGCTCTAATAGAGCAAGGCTTTGGCCATAGTCTCCGCGGGCGAGGGCGGCTTCAGCCTCGGCCAGATTCGCGTGCATCGCTCAGCTGCGACCGACCACCATGGTGCCGATGCCGGCGTCGGTGAACACCTCGAGAAGCAGGGCGTGGGGAACACGTCCATCAATGATATGGGCAGCGCCGACTCCTTGAGCTAGAGCTCTGATGCAGCATTCGGTTTTTGGGGTCATGCCGCCATTCACCACCCCTTCAGCGATGAGCTGGCGTGCTTCGGAGAGACGCAACTGATGAACAAGGGAACTTGGATCATCCCGATCTTGCAAGATGCCTGGCGTGTCGGTCAGCAGGATTAGTTTCTCTGCTTCAAGAGCAGCGGCGATCTCACCGGCGACCGTGTCTGCATTGATGTTGTGGGAGCACCCCTCAGCAGTGGCGGCCACGCTTGAGATCACTGGTACATAACCCTTTGCGAGAATTGGTTCAAGTACATCGGTGTTGACTCGGGCTACATCTCCGACGAGTCCATGGCTGCCGTCGCCCCAGGGTCGGGCTTCAACCAGACTCCCGTCACTGCCACTAAGGCCAACAGCCTTGGCCCCCAGTTGGTTGAGGCCATTAACGATTTGCTTGTTAACGCGTCCAACTAAAACCATTTCCACCACGTCCATGGTGTCTGCATCGGTAACGCGAAGTCCGTCGCGGAATTGTGCTGGAATCTCAAGCCTTTCCAGCCATTGGTTGATCTCTGGTCCGCCACCATGAACCACAACGGGCTCTACTCCCACACTGACGAGTAGGGCCAGGTCGCGAAAAACAGCTTCCTGCAAATTGGCGTGGGCCATGGCGGCACCGCCGTACTTGATGACAATGCGACGTCCGCTAAAACGTTGGATGTAAGGGAGGGCTTCGCTAAGTACAGAAACCCTGAGGGAGTCATCCTCTGTAAGCCTTCTCGCGGAGTTGGTTTGGCAGGGCTCAACCAGCGCTGCAGCAGATTTAGCTGACTCCATCTTGACCTGTCAGTTCATCATCCTTGTTGACTGGCAGCAGGATGAGATCCAGGACCCCCGCGCTTGGAGATTTCAGTTCGGCGTGAAGGCCTTTGGCAAAGAAGCGGCCCAATCGCTCCTGGCGTTCCTGCCAGAGATCGAGTGGCACAGCACCCAGATTGAATCTCAAACGCACGCCGTAACCCGCTGCAGTTTCTAGTTCTTCAATCTCTTGGAGCTGAGGGGGGTTGTCTTTATCCCAGAGTTTGAGCGCTTCTAAGGACGTCTCAAGATGGGCTTTCTGTCCATAACGCCAGCGGGTTACATCCCAGACGAGTTTGCCCAGTTCCGGTGCTCCCTTCTCCCTGGCCTGACGCAGAACTGCGGCTGGAGTGACGCGTTTAGCAGGGGGGAGTTCAGAGGATTTCAGTGCTAGTCCTCCTATGAGGATGGGCACTCCATAGAAGATGGTTGGCAGGCTGAGGTTGGCATCGCCATTTGTGTAGGCCACCGCACCAACAACTGCAAGTACACCACCTGCCACGGTCACGAGGCTGCCTGGAGAGAACAGATCATTCATGGCGTTTATTCTGACGCTTTAGCCTCCAGGCTGAGGGTAAGGATCCGTTGCAATGGCTTCAGCTCATCCCTCTGATAGCGACTTGTCTGAGTTGATCACTCAGTTGGATGCTGATCGCGCTTGGTTGCTGGAGCAGATTGATCGTGGCCGTTGGGTTGAGTTGCGCCTTGATTTGGCTGCTCTGGAGAGGGAATTGGGCCAGCTGTTGACTCGAGCTGCCGAGGGCCTTGAAGACGAGAACAGCTTCGGGTAATGAATGCGTTCAGAAGGGAATGTCATCGGTGTCTGGCACCAGTGGGGCACTATTCCAGCTGGCAGCTTCTGGTTCTGCAGTTGTTACCGGTTTGGGTGCTGGCGTCTCGGCTATCGGTATCGGTCGTGAGGTCTGGTTGGTTGTATTGCTAGTAAGTCGTTCTGGGTTACTAGTAGTTTGACCAGTTTGGCCGGAGAGGGAATGAAGACGCGCGAGAGTGAATTCGGCGCGCTTTTCCTTGGTGCCATCTTGGCGGGGAACTGTGTTCATTCGTAGTCGACCTTCAATCACAAGTTTTTGCCCAACTTGGACGCGGTTTTGTAGATCCTGGGCAAGATTGCCCCATCCCACCACCTTGAGCTGACCAGGGGCAGTGTCGACACGAAGTGCATCGAAGCGCACCTCCATCTCGGCGATCGGTGTTTGGTTGTCTTGGGTATAACGAATGGTTGGAGCCTGGATCACTTCCACTTCAAGTACGCAGTGGTTCATGTCCTTCCCTTGGAGTGAGAGTCATTTTGATGCAAGCTTGCAGGAATGACCAGCAGCATGTCTGGTTGCTATCTGGGACTGGTGAAGGGCCTGTTTTGGTGGCCTCTTTGGTGGCTCAGGGATGGCGAGTCAGTGTCAGTGTCGTCAGTGCTAGCGCCGCAGGGGCCTACGCAGGTCTGTCCTTGGAAGATCTTTGGACGGGCCCCCTCGACGGAGTGGAAGGGATACTCGGGGTGCTTGATCATGCTCGTCATCGCCATCAAGGCTTTGATTGGGTGGTGGATGCGACCCATCCCTTTGCGGTGAAGATCAGTACGGATCTGCAGCGTGCCTGTCAGAAATTCGCTCAGCCTTTGTTGCGCTTTGAGCGTCCCATGGAGGGTTATGGAGAAGCATCCTTGATCGCGAGCTCGGCTGATTTGGCAAGGCAAACATTTCAAGGAAGTCGATTGTTGATGGCTCTTGGAGCAAGGCATCTTGGCCAGGCTGTTAGGGCAGCTCGTCAGGCTGGAGCTCAAGTGTTTGCCCGTGTGCTGCCTTCGCCGGAAAGTCTTCGACATGCTTTGGCGAGTGGCTTGCCAGAGCACCATCTGGCTGTGGTGCGTCCGCTGCAGGGGCAATCTCATGGCGAACTGGAGTCAGCCTTGTGCAGGCGCTGGTCGATTACAGCAGTGGTTTGCAGGCAGTCGGGGGGGGTGACGGAGCAGCTCTGGCACAAGATCTCTCGGCAGCAGGGTCTTGGCCTTTGGTTGATCTCGCGGCCACAGCCCTGCGTTGCAGTAGAAGCCATCGGTAGCGTTGAGAGCCTGCTCAATCGGCTCTCAACCAATCCAGTAACTCCACTTTGCTGACGTTCTTCGCAAAGGTTTTCATGGTTGATCGAGGATCCTCATCGACACTGGTTTTGGTGTTGACAACAGAGGCAAACGCAAACTTGGCCGAGGGATTGGCCAATGAGCTCTTGGCCCGCAGGTTGGCGGCCTGCGTGAGTTTGCAGCAGATTCAATCCCACTACTGTTGGCAGGGGAAGCTGGAACGAGCGCAGGAAGTGCAATTGCTGATCAAGACCAGTCATGATCAGCTGGAGGCACTGCATCAGGCGATTAAAGAGTTACACAGCTATGAGACCCCAGAGTGGATTTACTGGTCAGCCACTGCAAGTGATCCTTACGCTGCTTGGGTAGCAGCAGCTGTGGAACCTGTTGAAGGGGTGATAGAACCCTTCAATTAGTTCAGATGCTTCGCTACTAATTCTGGAAGCGACACCTGTGAGCGCGGACCGAGTTGGGTGATCACCTGGCCGGCGCAGATGGATCCAATTTGTCCACAGGTTTCCAAAGGGGTTCCCTGGGTGTAACCGTGTAGGAAGCCACCGGCGTAGAGATCACCTGCACCTGTGGTGTCAACCACGTTGCCAAGTTTGTAGGCAGGAATATTCCAGCGTTGATCACCAGCGAGCACGACAGATCCGTGCTCGCTGCGGGTGAGGGCTGCCACCTTGCAGCGGCCTTTCACTTCTTCCAATGCAGCCTCGAAGCTGACACTTTTGTAAAGAGAGGTGATTTCGCTGTCGTTAGCAAACAGCAGATCAACATGGCCATCCACCAGCGTCAGGAAGCTGTCGCGATGCCGATCAACGCAGAAGCCATCGGAAAGAGAGAGGGCTACTTGACCTCCTGAATCACGACAGGCTTTTGCAGCAGCGATGAAGGCTTTTTTGGCTGCCGGACTGTCCCATAGATACCCCTCGAGGTAGAGCACCTTGGCTTGGCGAACCATTGACAGGTCTAAATCTTCAGGGTCCAGCTGCACCGAAGCTCCTAGATAGGTACACATGGTGCGTTGCGCATCAGGGGTGACCAGGATCAGACAGCGAGCCGTAGAAGGACCATCACTTGCTGGTGGAGTCTCGAATCGAGCGCCTACTGAGCGGATGTCGTGGCTAAAAATGCTGCCTAGTTGATCATTTTTGACTCGACCGATGAAGCCTGCCTTCCCGCCGAGCTGAGCCAGACCTACCAGGGTGTTGGCGGCGGATCCACCTGAAGTCTCTAGACCTGGTCCACTGATGGAGTAAAGCGCTTCTGCTTGGGCTTCATCCACCAAGGCCATATTGCCTTTACTCAGGCTGTGTGCATCAAGGAAGGCATCGTCCGCCTGCACCAGCACGTCCACGATGGCATTGCCTATTCCAACCACATCGAGAGGACGATCACTGAACCTGGGGATAGCCATGGAGGGATGCATGGGAGAACTCATAAGTATCGATCCCCGTCCACCATCTGTTTTGAGAAAGGGCTTAGGCGCTTAGGAGAGCCCGTTTGGGACCGTGGATCGGATCTTCTACAACGATTGTTTGATCACGGTTGGCACCTAGGGAGACGATGGCAATCGGCACTTCCATCAGGTCGGCGAGGAAGCGCAGATAGTCCATCGCTGTGGTTGGTAGGTCTTCAAGACGGCGGCAGTCTGCAGTGGAGCATTGCCAGCCTGGCAGGGTCTCGAAGATTGGATGACAGCGGGCAAAGTCTTCTGCGCTGCTAGGGAAGTGTTCAATTCGTTCACCATTGAGTTCGTAGGCCACGCACACTCGGATTTCGTCGAGCTCATCAAGCACATCGAGTTTGGTAATAGCCAGGCAATCCAGGCCATTCACTGCTACTGCGTAACGACCAATGACTCCATCGAACCAGCCGCAGCGTCTGCGGCGGCCTGTGGTGGTGCCGAATTCACCTCCCCGGTCACAGAGCTGTTCATTGATGCTTCCTTCCAGCTCTGTTGGGAAAGGACCTTCTCCTACACGAGTGGTGTAAGCCTTGGCAACACCGATCACTCGATCGATCAGCGTGGGTCCGACTCCAGCTCCGATGCATGCACCGCCTGAGATTGGATTGGAGGAGGTGACATAGGGATAGGTGCCGTGATCAAGATCTAAAAGGGTCCCTTGAGCTCCTTCAAAAAGAATGTTTTTGCGGCTGCGGGCAGCTTGATGAATGGTTTGAATACAGTCGACAACGTGTGGAGCAAGCCTTTGCCCATAGCCGAGGTATTCCTCGATGACCTGCTCTGAGTCAAGTGGTGCCACACCATAAATTTGTTCGAGCAGACGATTCTTTTCTTGCAGAGGGCCACGCAGCCGCTCTCGTAGTCGTTGGCTATCTAAAAGATCAAGTACGCGAATGCCGTTGCGTTGAGATTTATCGGCATAGGTGGGACCGATGCCCCGTCCAGTAGTGCCGATACGTTGATCGCCACGTTCTTGCTCCATCGCCTCATCCAAGAGGCGGTGATACGGCATCGTGACGTGGGCAGTCGACGCCAGTTGAAGACCTGAGATGTCAATGCTGTTCTCAAGCAGCATGTCTAGCTCCTTGAGCATCACTTTGGGATCGATGACTGTGCCAGAGCCGATCAGGCAGATTGTTTCTGGGTAAAGGATTCCTGAGGGAATGAGGTGCAGTTTGAGCACCTGGTCATCCACAACAATTGTGTGGCCGGCATTGACGCCACCTTGATAGCGGACGACAACATCAGCTGAACGGCTTAGGAGATCGGTGATCTTGCCTTTTCCTTCGTCACCCCACTGCGCACCGATGACGACAACATTGGCCAAGGACACTGCGGCCCGAAGCCGCCGTTATTCAGAACGGGGATCTTCCCAGATATCCCTGCCTTAAGTCAAACAGTGATTACCTAGCAGTTGATTTATCTGCCTCTTAATACAGTTTGTTCTGCCTTGGCAAGTTCTTTAGTGATCCGATTTTGAAGTTCTTCCGGTAGGGGGCGGTTGGAGAAGTTGTTGTAATGACCAGCTAGGGAATTGAGGGCTGTCTGCATGGTGGTGAAGGACTGCAGGTTATTCACCTTGGAGCGAGGCCGATATCGGGCGATGTAGTTGTAGCTCAGGTCACGAGCCTCCTCTTGCGCTGCTGAAAAGCCTTCGTCGTCCGAGGACAGGGCGATTGCGTCTTGCAGGTTGTGAGCCACGTTGACTGTGTCGTCTACATAGTTTCCGGACAATTGGATCTCGGCTGCATTGGCGCTTCCGTTGGCTGTGAGCATCAGGCAAAGGACAAGGCAGATTGCCAATCCTGCCCGCATCAACTGCTTGGCCATGTGATGCAAGGCAGTAGTCATCCGGTTCATTCCATTCCCAAGAATTTTAAATGGCTGGTCAGACCCTTGTGTTTTGGTTCGCTGCTATCTCGTTAACCAGTGCGTTAAAGGCCTGTTTTGCAGAAAGTATTTGAACCTTGCGGCTGGATCTTTGAATCAGTTCCACCTGCCCCTTGGCGGCATCTCTGCCAACCACGACTCGCCAAGGGATACCGATCAGGTCAGCATCTTTGAATTTCACGCCGGCGCGTTCAGTCCTGTCATCAAGTAGCGCTTCGATATCAGCTGCTTGTAGTTCGCTGTAAAGCTGTTCGGCCAGCTTTTGCTGAACCTCATCCTGGATGTTGGCTACCACGATGATGACCTCAAATGGGGCTATAGCCAGAGGCCAATTCATGCCAGCTTGGTCATGGTGTTGTTCCACAGCGGCCTGGGCAAGTCTGGAAATCCCGATGCCGTAACACCCCATCCAGAATGGCTCCTGAGTGCCCTGGTCATTGGTGAAACAGGCTTCTAGGGCTTCTGAGTACTTGCGACCTAATTGGAAAATGTGTCCTACCTCAATGCCTCTTCTCTCCTCCAGAATCTGGCTGGAGTCATGGATACAGCGATCGCCAGCCTGCGATTTGCGTAGATCGACGCTTTTGGGTACTTCCCCGAGTTTTGACCAGGTCATGCCAGTTCGATGCTGATTGTTTTGATTGGCACCGCAGACAAAACAGTTCAGCTCAGTAGCTGTCGGGTCAGCTAGGCGTAGGAAATGTTTTGTCCAGCTTGTGGCTCCGCTTAACAGGGCATCGTCTAGGTCAGGCCCTATCGCCCCAAAGGGCCAGGCTTCAAGCTTTTGTGCAGTGATTTGATCGGCGCTGATGGGGGCCACATCGAGCACCCCCTTGTTTAGTTCCCTGCTTAGGGCGTTGATCAGCTTTACCTCATTGAGTTGCTGATCTCCTCGGATGCTTACAAGGACTGGTTGAAGTTCACCATCTTCGATGCGGGCCAGCATGACCAGCACCTTCACCACTTGAGACGGAACAAGGCCCTGGGCGGTACACAGTGTCTCGATCGTTCCCTGTTCGGGTGTATCAAGCAAGGCAACTTTTGAAGCAGGCAGGGGGATGGCCTTTGGTGGATGAGAGACGGCCTTTTCTTGGTTGGCGGCGTAGAGGCCATCACCACTGATCAGGATCAGGTCTTCGCCAGCATCCGCTGTGACCATAAATTCTTGAGACGAGGCTCCGCCGATGGCTCCGCTGTCGGCTTCCACGGCGACGGTTTCGAGTCCGCAACGGGAGAAGATTCGTTGATAGGCCTCATCCATGGCTCTGTAGGTCATGGAGAGGTCTGCTTCGCAGGAATGGAAGGAATAGGCGTCCTTCATGATGAATTCGCGGCCGCGCATCAGGCCAAAACGTGGGCGAATCTCATCGCGGAATTTGCTTTGGATCTGATAGAGCGTTACAGGAAGCTGTCGATATGAGCGCAGCAGGTCTCCGGCAAGACTTGTGATCACCTCTTCATGGGTGGGGCCGAGTCCGAGTTCTCGTCCTTGGCGGTCTTCAAGGTGGAACATCAGGCCTTCGCCGGCCGTGTACCCCTGCCATCGGCCACTACGCCGCCAGAGCTCTGCAGGCTGCAATTGAGGTAACAAGGTCTCCAGAGCACCAGTGGCATCCATTTCCTCCTGCACAATTGCTGTGATTTTGCGCAGGACCCGCCACATCAGGGGTAGATAGGCATAAATGCCTGAAGTCACACGACGGATATATCCCCCTCTGAGCAGCAATTGATGGGAGGCGATTTCCGCGTCAGCTGGTACGTCGCGCAACGTCACCAGCATCAGGCGGGAGACGCGCATGAATCGGACCTCAGTGGATGGGGGAAACTACCATCCGCGGTCCAAAAAAGCCGATCACGAAACTGTCTTAAGGCGCCGAATCGACCTGTACGAGATGAGTCTCACCTGCTAATGTCGCGCAACATCAAGAAGCGGTTAGTCGATCTCATGTCTGATGGCTCGGTCAATTCTGATTCTCCTCTACCCAGCCCTTCTTCCGATTTAAGCAAAGATATTAATGCTGTGATGGCTCAATCTGATGCGCTTGTTGGTATCGATGACGTTCAGAAGTCTTTGAATCGTTCAAGGGCTTCGGTGTATCGCTACACCAATACAGATCCACGCAACCTCAATCCTTCGTTTAATCCTCGCAAGCTCAATCCTGAGTATCGAAGCGATCAGAAAGATCCCCTTCTTTTTCATCCAAATGAAGTCGCCCGTTTCGCAAAGGATGTTTTAAGGATCAAAGAGGTCACTGTTGAGGTTCTGAATTCCCCCTCAACAGCAACGCAACAGGTGCTTGCATCAATCCTTGAGGAGCTGCGTGCGATTAGGTCACAGCTTGATGGATTGAATGATGCACCGTCAGATTTGGCCGCCCATCGAGAGCGGCAGGATCGTCCTGCTGCATAACGTCTCTTTCGGTGACAGAATATTTTGTAGCGGTTTCCGAGAATGGCTTGTCCAGACCCTGAAATCGCCCCGATGAAGGTGGGTGATGCTATCCCCTACACCGGGTCGTTCTAAACCACCCCTGCATGGATTCTGACCCAGCCTTAGTTTCAAGCCCCTCTTCTAAGGGTGAGGAGCCGTCCAGATCAAGTCATGATTCTGGTCTCATTGGACCCGATCCTGAAGATCCTTTCAGTTTGAGTGCGCCTTCGATTGCGTTGCTGGGTTTGACTATTGCCATCGCAACCGTTGGAGTACCCCTCGCGGCAGTTTTGACAGATCGGTCTGCGGGGAGGGAAAGCATGGTTCCCACAGCCTTGGAGAAAGATGGATCTAAGCTCTCTACTCCCATCTCCTTCACCCGGGTTGGTCAACCTGTTGGTGGAGATTCCGGCGGGAAGCCGGAACAAGTACGAATATTTCGATGAGGCTGGTGTGATGGCCCTCGATAGGGTTCTTCATTCCTCGGTTCGCTACCCGTTTGATTACGGCTTCATCCCCAACACCCTTGCTGAAGATGGTGCACCTCTTGATGCAATGGTGATCATGGAGGAACCCACATTTGCTGGCTGTCTGATTAGGGCACGACCAATCGGGGTGCTTGATATGCATGATTCCGGGGCTTATGATGGCAAGTTGTTGTGTGTTCCCGTTGCTGATCCCCGTCAACGGTCTATCAGCAGCATTCGGCAGATTTCAGCCAGTCAACTGGAGGATGTGGCTGAATTCTTCCGCACTTACAAAAATCTTGAGGGGCGAGTTGTTGATATCGGTGGCTGGAGAGATTCAGAAGCTGTTGAGCCTCTGTTGGAGACCTGCACCAAAGCTGCGCAGGTTAAGCTGAAAAAGTAACGATGAACCCTAATCGCTTGAATGAATGAGTTCATTCTTTGCTGGTCAGTTAAATCATGCTCAACTCAATAAGGATTTATAGCTATTCGCGATGCGCTACATGTCGGAAGGCCTTGGCTTGGTTGCAGCAGCATCAGATTGCGCATGACCTTTTCGACATCGTTGAGACACCTCCTAGTCGAGAGATGCTTCGTGGCGCCAGTAAGCAGTTAGCAAGTCGCAAACTTCTCTTCAACACAAGTGGCGTAAGTTATCGTGCCCTTGGCGCGGATGCAGTCAAGGCCATGAGCGATGACGAGGCGCTCGATGCACTTGCATCCGATGGCAAGCTGATTAAACGTCCTTTCCTGATCACTGAAAATGGCAGTGTATTGGTGGGCTTCAAGCCGGAGGTTTGGGCTGAGGCGTTGCTGCCTTGAAGATTAAATCCCTAGGAATAGGAGTATATTGTGGCGAAAGTAAATGTTGTCTTGATGCGATGAATTGTTAGTAGGGCTGCTAAAGAAAAATGAGCCAAAGAGATCGCAAGCGATAGAAGTGCGATTCTTGTTATTCGCAATTTTTAAGAGCTAGCAATCAAGACCTTTAACGATTATTCGTATATGCTTTGTCCTTAGGGGTGTTGATGCCATGGCTACGGCAGGTGTATGACGGGCAATGAGTTATCCCGTTGCGCGAATATAATGGCCTTGTCTGAATACTTATTTGCTTTACCTGCAAGCTGATAGTAGCCTGTAAAGGATAGGGCTTGTTGTCTATTTATGCTGGTGGGAGGAGATGGTTTGTGTTGGATATTTTCTAGATAAAACAGCAAGTTTTTCAAAGAAGTCCAATCAAGTGGATCCGGATCAGGGCCAAACAGTCAAGAGATTAAAGCCGCCGAGGGTTTGTCATGCAATATTAAATGCGGAGGCAATTGTAATCTTTATGGCCGTTTGTCTTTTCGCTATTTAGTTTTCTTTTGCTTGCGTATTTCAGGCTCTCGCTGCCTTTGAATGTCTTCTAATGGCAGCTTGAATGGTATCCTGGTCCGTTATTTTATTGCTAGATTCTTGCTTTTAGCTTGTCGTTTCCGCCTCGCTGAAGTTAAGGCCATCGAGCTCACTGATCAATTCATTAACCCCTCCTTGTTCTCTGAGCCGGCGGAAGCTGGAGCGCTTGAACTCTTCAAGGAAGGCCACCATTAGTTCTTGACTACGTTCGAGAACGGGACCCTGCTCGAGGGTGCGAGCGAGCTCTTCCCAGAACCGATCAATAGTATCGACTCCTAGTTGCTCTAGCACAATATCCTTGCGGCCAAGTTGGTCCCCGGCATTGCGAGAGAGCTGCAGAAATGTATCGATCATTCCTGCTGCGAGTTGCCGGCTTAGTTCAGATTCGGCCTTTTCAATGACCGCAAGCCCTTTGAGTGGAGCGGGCACGATCACGCCATCCATACTTCGCTGCAAGGCGTGACTAAAGAGTGCCAAAAGTTGGGGGCGCATGCTTGGCCCTACCTCGCTGAGGAGCAGCGGTAGCCAGAGCCGAAGCAATTCGGCCAGTTCACGTTCTTCGTTCTTGTCCACTGATTGATGACTACAAAGACTGCGGATTCGTTGCGGCAGATGTGGTGAGCGAATGATTTCTTGCATCGCATCCACGATGCGTAAGGTGAGAACTTCAAACAGCTCCAGGGCTAATAGGGCTACGACGCCCCTGCTGATGACAGCGCGCAAAGGTTCCAGCTGAATGAGCCCAGCGCTGGAAAGGCGCTCGGTAACGGGCACTACCCGCAAGAGTC
Organism: Prochlorococcus sp. AG-412-I05; assembly: GCA_003214855.1. Classification (GTDB taxonomy): domain Bacteria; phylum Cyanobacteriota; class Cyanobacteriia; order PCC-6307; family Cyanobiaceae; genus Prochlorococcus. Next base: position 152,948 of record QCLC01000001.1, read on the forward strand.
TCCCGAATGGCAGCAGTAGAGGCAGGTCGATCCAGCGTCGAAGCAGAGCCTCTCGCCAGCTAATGCCAGGGAAGCGATGCTTCAGGCGCATAGCCCTTAGCAGGATGTCGAGGAGAAAGAGAAGTTGGAATGGAGTGTCGAGGCGCCAGGCATGGTCCACAGGCTGCCCATTTTCGTTGATCGATCGCCAATAGTTGGTGGCGATCAGGGGAAGAATCTTCTCCGTCCAGAACAGTCTTTCTTGCTGCCAATCAAGGTTGTTGAGGTATTTGTTTCCCAAGAGATGGGCGGCTGCCTGCTTGGAGGAATCCATCCCAGCCCTTGCACGCAGTAGGTTTTTTAGTTTTTCAAGGGTGCCGACTTTGCCAGAGCTGACGAACGGATTCTCATCGATCAGTTGAGTCGTGAGCTCGACTTGATTAAGGCGTAGTTGTTGTGCAGCTGGGCTATTGATTCCTTGCCTTGCTGCGGTTTGATCGAGTTGGCTGAAACGTTTGATATAAAGCTGGGTATCTCTATGCGGTTTGATGCCTTTAACAACGTCATAGAAAGGTGTCACGTTCGGCACCCATGGCAACGGCACCATCAACGATGTCGAGGGCAGGAGATAGAGATTGCGGTGTAACCAGAAATTGCGTAGGGGAATGTAGGTAACGTCGAAGAGGATCCAACTCAAGTTGGTGGCAGCGATTAGCGCTAAAACCTGATCCCAGCGCTGCCAGAACTTACGCGAGGGGGAGGGTTTCAACCCTTGCCAGCGGGGACGCACCATAGGCTGAGGTTGCTTTGATCACGCTAAGGGGCCGGACAGGCTGGCCTTATCGTTAATCATCGAATTCATACCAGGGCTGAGTTGTCTGACGCGCAGCAGCAGGACCATCCCACAAACGATAAGGCGTCTGCTCCCCAGGGAGCATCAACCTCTAAACCTCATCCATTTTGGGATTTCTGGGGACCAGTTTTCTTCACTTTGGGTCTGTATTTCGGCATTCGTCATTATGTCGCTGAAGCGAGATACATTCCCTCTGAATCGATGATCCCAGGGCTGCAAGTCCAGGATCGTTTACTGGTTGAGAAAGTCAGCCTTCGCAGGCGATCTCCACGTCGTGGTGAGATCGTTGTGTTTAACACGCCCTATTCCTTTAATTCTGCGTTGAATTTGAAGAGTGGTCAGAGGTCCCTTCCTTGCTTTGTGGTGAACCTTCCTTTTATGAACTGGATGGGACTAACCAATCCCAGCTGTGATGCTTGGATTAAGCGTGTTGTCGCAGTGGGTGGAGACCAGGTTTCGATCAATCCCAGAGGAGAAGTGAGCGTGAATGGACAAAGGCTGAAGGAGCCCTATGTAACCCAGTATTGCTCTGTGAACGAGAGGGGAATGGGACCTTGCAATTCTCTGATCGCGACAGTTCCCAGCGATCATGTCTTGGTGCTGGGAGATAACAGAAGCAATAGCACTGATGGACGAATTTGGGGATTTCTACCTGAGAAAGAGATTCTCGGGCGTGCTTTATGGCGTTTTTGGCCTTTTGATCGTTTCGGCTCACTTATTCCCTGAGTCCACATGCCACGACACGGCCTTGCAGTTGGCAGCCCTGCCAGGGTTGATTAGCGGCTTTGGGGGCATGATCACTGTGCCGATCTTGGATCCAGAGCTGATCAGGGTTGAACATGAGCCAGCGCCTGCTGCCAACGGTCAAGCGTTCTTCGGGCAGATTGAGCATTTTTGACGGTCCAAAACTCAGAGCATGCCAAAGCTGCTCTACAGACCAACCAGCTTTGACCACAAGTTCTTGCCAAAGCGCAGGCAGCACGAGTTGATGGCCTGCTAGGCCAGGCTCAAGCTGATTTGGAGGCAGTTGGGTATCTTCCTCATCAAGGGGTATGGCATGGACAGCCACGGCCGTGAGGGTGCCATTGGCAAGGGCCTTGATCAAGGCTGCTCGATCCCGAGGACTACCAAGAGATGGGATGACCCTCCATCCGAGCTCTGTGGGATCAAGTTTGCTTTGGTCAGTCACCAGATGCCACCAGCACACGCTGGCCATAGGCCGGGAGGGACAGGACCCCAAGATGGCTACTCCAGGGGCAGTGGCTAGGTTCATCAGTCTTAGGGAACGTTCAGGGTGCTGCCGATGAAGTTCGAGAAGTTGTCCCAGGGGGAGGGTTTCGCTGGCGAAGGGGTCAGGTGCCCAGCCCGCTCGTAGTGTTTCAACGCCTTCGCGCATCATCCCGCCACCTTGAATTTTTTCATCTCTGGGGGCGATTAACACTGGAGCTGATCCCATTTCGCCTAGCACCAGCCCCCGTTGTAGGAGAGCGATCGGCAGGATTAAATCGTCGTTTGCCAGTCCTACGGCACCGTGTTGCAGTAAATCCGCGTGGGGGGATAGTTCGCTGCCGGCACCATCTCTGCTAAAGCTGCCCCACAAGTGAATGTCGACATCGCTATTTGGATTTAAAAATCCCTGCAATTTTTCGGGGCGATCACGCCAGGAGGAACTGCGGGGGAGCAGAGCTAGTTGGCCATAACCGGCAGCAGCAGCTGCATGTCTCAGGCTTGCAAGGGTTTCGCAATGACCACTGATTGGATCTTCAAGGATGGAATGGGGGTCTACAAGACAGGGGGCGAGTAGTTGCTGGCTGGCTGATTTGGGGGGCAGCCCGAGCTGTTGAGCCTGTTTACGTGCCTTCGCTCCAAAGGCGATCAGATGGCTGTCTCTGATCAGAACAGCATCTTCAACGACAGGTTGTTCCGACCCGTGCAGGATCCTTATCGGGTCTAGAAGTTGTGCCTCGGGCATCACGTTAGAGCGCCCCAGCAGCTGTGCGATCGAGCACACCACCAAGGTGAGAGGTGAGGTTGAGAGAGGTCACCACTGCAGGTTGGCCGGGCTCTGAAGCGATGTCGACCACCGTGACACCTCCATTCCCTTGTTTGACTGCCCAGATATCAGCCGGGGTCATTCCGAGTAGATGGCAGAGAATCGTTTTGTTGACAGCGTCATGAGCCACCACGAGCGCTGTTTCTTCTGGAGCCAGGCTTTTGGCGATCTTGTCCCAACAGGCAACGGAACGTTCCCATACATCCTGGATGGTTTCGCCTTCGGGCATCTGTACCGTCTGCGGAGCTTGTTTCCAGGCATCTAGCAGTTCAGGCCAGCCGGCTTCAATGTCTGATTCCAGCTTCCCTTCCCAAAGGCCATGGCCGATTTCCACCAGCCCCTGGGTGACTTCGAGTTGGACATCTGGATGGTGCTTGAGGATCGCTTCCGCCGTTTGTCTTGGTCGGGTCATCGAACTGCTGTAGGCCTGATCGATCAACACATCGCTTAGGAATGTTCCGGCGGCGGCGGCTTGTGCGAAGCCATTTTTATTCAGCGGGATGTCGATTTGGCCTTGGAACCGGCCTTGTTGGTTCCAGTCGGTTTCACCATGGCGCACAAGGATCAGTCTCGGCCCCTTCCCTTTGCTGGGTAGTTGCTGATGCAAGTGAACGGTGCTGTTTAGGCATTCGATTTGTGCTTGATGAGATTGCTCTGAGAGGGGTATCAGATTGAATACCGAGAGGGAGGCGTTATCGAGGCGCAGTCGTCGTAAGCCTTGGTCTGGCTCACCAAGTAGAACAAGGATTAAGCAGCGCAGGATGCAATTGTGCGAAACAACCAGAACTGTTTCGTCACCCTCCAGTGGGTGACGTTGAATGAGTTTCCTTAGGAATTCACGAGCCTGTTCCATCAGCTCGCCAATGGGTTTATAGGGACTGCCGTCTTCTTGCTTGAGAGTCAATTCCTGTGGTTGTTGCTTCCAGATGCGATAGGCATCTGGGAACGTGCTCTTTACTTCATCGCTGCAGAGACCACTCCATGGAGCCAGGTCGATTTCCAGTAGCCCATCATCGAAGCAAGGCCTGAGATCACTGCCTTTGCTCGCTAGTAGGTTTGTTGTTGTGGATGCGGCCCGCTTCAGAGGGGAGCTGTAAACAGCATTGATTTGGATTTCTTTCAGGGCTTGGCCAGTTTGACGGGCCTGTTCTTGGCCTTCCGAGGTGAGCGTGGAAAGATCACTGCGACCCTGAATCCGTCGCTCGCGGTTGAAGCTGCTCAGACCATGACGGACGAGGAGAAGACGCAGGGGCACCGGCAAAGATGTTTTGACGCGGCCATCGTATGGGGCCCCCTGCCAGCGCTGTATGGGATGGGCTTCGGCGATGCCCTTGAGGGAGTGTTGAACAGCTGTCAGCACGCTGTGCTGTGGCCAGCGAGAATCAGCTTCAATTGATGCCTGGTCGTTGAGCTTTGATCCCCTGTTCAGCCTGATCAGGCGATACACCCGTGAGCCGCTTTGGAAAGTCGGACTGGCTTTTGTATCACTGATGTTCGCGGCTTTGATTTGGTTTGTGGGGTTGCAAGACAGCTTCAGCAGGCCGTCAGTGACCCCAACCATCTCCATGCAGCAACAGGAGATGGCTTTGCTTGCTGATCAGTCCGTCCCTGCAGCCATTAGGCCTCTGCTGGTGGGTGAGGATCCAACATTGGCTTTGCAAGAAGCTCTCGGTGAGATCCCTCTCAGTCAGATGAATGAACGCCAGAGGCTGTTGCTCGCCGGACTCCAATCTTCAGGGGCAGAACGTCGTGAGCTCCTGGCTGCTTCAGTGCAGTCACCGTTATTGATTCCTCTACAGCAGGCGCTACTGGCTAGTACGCAAGAAGGGGGCCTGTCACTTGCTGATCGTGAGGCGCTTGGCTCATTAAGCGGGGACCCTTTGCTTCAGCAGGTTGGTTGCTTTGCTCTTGGCGGGGATCGCGATGACTGCGTGAATCCCCGTGTCGCATCGAGCATGGCTTTGAGGCTGGTCTTGAGCGTGCTGTTACCGGCGGCGGCTCTACTTGCCGGGACTGGGCTTTTGTTGCGTCATCTTTGGATGTTGTTACGCAAGTCCGTTGCTCCCTGGCCACCGCTTCAGGCCTTACCACTTTCCTTAACGGACATGGTGCTGCTGATTGCCTGTGGATTCGTGGTCTTGGGTGAGGTGATTGCTCCCGCTTTCGTGGCTCCGCTGAGTGCCTTGATGTCGAGGGGGATGGACAGCCCCTTGAGCAAAGCGTTGACAGTGGTGATTGGCTACGGCGCTTTGGCACTACCGCCATTGTTGATTCTCCGTCAGCAGCTGCGCAGTCTGCAGGCAACTGATCGGCCCATTGATGGATGGTTGCAGTGGCGTCTGCAGCCTTGGAGTTCAGCGTTGCTGCAGGCAGGTCGAGGCTGGTTGATGGTGATGCCGTTGGTTCTACTGACTGGATGGCTGATGGGATTGCTGTTGGGGGATCAAGGCGGAAGTAACCCCTTATTGGAACTGGTACTGCGCAGCAAGGATCCATTGGCCTTGATGTTGCTAGCCACTACCGCTGTGATTCTGGCGCCTCTCTTTGAGGAGTTGGTTTTTCGTGGTGCGCTTCTGCCTGTATTGGCGAAATCTTTTGGTCCGCTATGGGGTGTGGTAACAAGCGCCTTCGTGTTTGGTGTGGCTCACCTGAGTGTTGGTGAATTACCTCCGCTGTTTGTGTTGGGCTTGGGACTCGGTCTATTAAGGCTTAGTTCAGGTCGTCTTTTGCCCTGCGTGCTGATGCATGCGCTTTGGAATGGGGTTACTTTCATCAATCTTTTGCTGCTTGGCGGATAACTGAACTCTTCAATCAGCATGTGATTGTCAGCGACTTAGCCTTGCGGAGGCCTATTGAGGGTGGTTCACTGATTTATTACAGTGGCTTATTCGGTGGTTGCCGCACTCCAACAGCGTTCGGTAACTGCTAACCGTGCTGTTGCGCGGGCACGTTCTGCCCGCACACTTGAGCTGATCCAGGGATCCTTGTCTTCAAGGAAGGTGGCTCGCCAGTCGCCAGTCCTGGCAGGACTGCATCGGGCTGCGGATGGTGCATTGATCGGTGTTTTGGTTGCTGCGGCATTGATGTCCGCTCTCACGCTGCATTGGCAGCATCGTTGGACCATTGCTTTCAACAGGCTGGAGACCACTCGCTCATTGGCTCATCGTCTTACGGATTCAACCGCGATGATTGAGCGTCACTTATTGGTTGAAACCAGGTTGCCTCAGTCTATGGTTCCCACAAAGGTTGCCAACCTTCTTTATCTCGAACGTTCTGCTGATCCGTCTGTTGGTGTTGTCTCTGGAAAGTCGCAATTGCTTAGCCAATTGATGGGCCAACCCATTAATCACGGCTACTGATGCCTGCCTCAAAGGCTCGTCGCTTACGAAGCTCCAGGAGGCGTGCCCAGGGCGTGATTGCGTTGGAATCAGTTCCTGCTCATCGGATGCGATGGGTGTTTTCCATCCTCTGCGTTGGGTTGATTGGACTTGTGGGCCGGATGGCTTGGTTGCAGGTTTTGCAAGCACCGGAACTTGAAGCCCGTGCAAGGGCTGTGCAGACCCAGCGAACCCAGCCGATTGGGACACGGCGTTCAATTGTGGACCGCAATGGACGACTGGTGGCTCTCGATGAGGAACGCTTTCGACTTTGGGCTCATCCTCGTTATTTTAATTTCCCCGGGGATGATCCCGGTTTGATTCGCAAGCCACTGGATGTTGCTCGCAAGCTCTCCGGGGTGTTGGCGATGCCTGTTGCCGAATTGGTGCAGCGATTTGGTGACCGTCCTTCTGGTGTCAAGCTTGCTGAAGGATTGGATCAGGACATCGTCAATGAAATCCGCAACCTTGGTATCAGTGGTTTAGATCTTGAGGCTTATCCACAGAGGCTCTATCCGCAGGGCTCTCTGTTTGCCAACGTGGTGGGCTTTCTTAATTTGGATCGCGTCCCACAGGCGGGATTGGAGCAAAGTCGCCACGAGGATTTGTTGCGTCATGAACAGGTGCGCAGCCTGCGCCGAGGAGCGGATGGCACCCCCCTTCCTGACGACCTGGCTCCGGGAGTGTTTTATGGCGATCATCTAAGCCTGCAGCTCACTTTGGATGCTCGTTTGCAGGAGCTGGCGGGGCAGGCACTTGTGGCCCAGGTCAAAGAGTGGAAGGCCAAGAAGGGAGTGGCCATCGTGATTGATGTCACCAATGGAGAGTTGCTGGCGCTGGCGTCCACACCCACATATGACCCGAACAAGTATTGGCAATATTCGCCCTCTCGCTTTCGCGAGTGGTCCGTTCAGGACCTTTATGAACCTGGTTCTACCTTAAAGCCGATCAACCTTGCCCTTGCTCTTCAGGAAGGTGTGATTCAGCCGGGGGGAATGGTGAACGACAACGGATCATTGAAGGTCGGTGGATGGCCTATTTCCAACCATGATCGTCAGAGCCATGGGGTGATCGACTACGCCACGGTGCTGCAAGTTTCTAGCAACGTCGGCATGGTGAAGATCATGCGTCAGCTCAAACCCTCGCTGTACTGGGATTGGTTGCGCCGGCTAGGACTTGATGTCAAGCCCGATACCGATTTGCCGGGGGCTATTGCAGGTCAGTTAAAGACGAAGGAGCAATTCGTGGCTCAGCCAATTGAGCCGGCCACGGCGGCATTTGGACAGGGACTCTCGCTTACGCCACTGAAGCTGGCCCAGTTGCATGCCTTGATTGCCAATGGTGGCCGCCTGGTGAGTCCCCACATCACCAGGGGATTGCGGGCGGGAGAAGCGTTGGCTCCACGCGCCGCCGCAACAACTGGACATCAACTACTGCGCCCAGATGTCACCAGGATTGTGCGGGACTGGATGGAATCGGTGGTAGAGAAAGGGAGTGGGAAAGGGGCGAAAACGCCTGGTTATCGCATCGGTGGCAAGACCGGCACTGCTCAGAAAGCACTGAATGGGGTCTATTTGTCAGGAGCAAAGATTTGCAGCTTTGTTGCCCATCTGCCGGTTGATAATCCTCGTTATGTGGTGGTGGTCGTGGTGGATGAACCCCAGGGGGGCAATGCTTATGGGTCCACGGTGGCGGTGCCTGTGGCGAAGCAGATCATTGATGCTTTGCTGGTGCTTGAAAAAATTCCACCTAGCACTGAGCAGACTCATTCTCAGCCGGCCAAAGGCTAAGTCTTGGCAAAGCTTTGATGGTGAGTTCTGAACCTGGGCTGTCAGCAAAAAAAACACCGCTAACTTAAAGATCTTGCGAGACGTTCTGCTTTATGGCCACACTCCTTGAGCAGCTTTCCACCATGACCGTGGTCGTGGCGGATACCGGTGATTTGGACGCCATTAGAAAGTTCACCCCCAGGGATGCCACGACCAACCCTTCATTGATCCTTGCGGCGGCGCAGATTCCTGCTTATCAGAGTTTGATCGATGAGGCTCTTCATTCCTCCCGTCAGTTATTGGGCAGCTCTGCAGCTGTGGAGGAGGTGGTCCATGAGGCTCTCGATGAAATTTGTGTAATCTTTGGGAAGGAAATCCTCAAGATTGTTCCTGGCCGTGTTTCCACTGAAGTGGATGCTCGCCTCAGTTTCAATACTGAAGCCACAATCGATAAGGCTCACAAACTCATTGGCCTTTATAACGATGCGGGCATCACTAATGATCGCGTTTTGATCAAGATAGCTTCTACTTGGGAGGGTATAAAAGCAGCCGAGGTTTTGGAGAAGGATGGAATTCATTGTAACTTAACTCTGCTATTTGGCTTTTCTCAGGCTGTCGCTTGTGCAGAAGCAGGAGTCACTTTGATCTCTCCTTTTGTTGGGCGAATCCTTGATTGGTACAAAGCTTCTACTGGTCGGGATTCTTATACAGGTCCAGAAGATCCTGGTGTGATCTCGGTGACCAAGATCTTTAATTACTTCAAAACCTATGATTACAAGACTGAGATCATGGGTGCGAGTTTCCGCAATCTTGACGAAATTATTGAATTGGCTGGATGTGATTTGTTGACCATCTCACCAAAGCTTTTGGATCAGCTGCGTAGTACAGAGGCTCCGCTGATGCGTAAGTTGGATGCGGTCAATCCTGTTGCTGCAGAGTCTCAGGTCCATGTTGATAAGGAGAGTTTTGAGTCAATGATGAGGGCTGATCGCATGGCTTTCGAGAAGTTGGATGAAGGGATTCGCGGCTTTAGCAAGGCGATTGAAACTCTTGAGGCTCAGTTGGCGCATCGATTAGCTGTTTTGGAGGGAGGAGCTGCCTTCTGCCATGTTGTTCAGGAGATTTTCATGCTCAATGATCTCGATGGTGATGGTTGTATCACTAGAGAAGAATGGCTCGGTAGTGATGCGGTATTTGACGCCTTAGATCATGACCATGATGGCCGACTTCTTCAGGAAGATGTTCGTTCCGGGCTGGGGGCTGCTTTGGCACTGACAACAGCTTGAAGTCTTGCTTAATAAGTTGATAAGGGGGTGAGTGCTCATCATCATTACTTACAGCTTTGAAAAATATCTTACTTTGCCTGAGTTGAATATGCAGAGTTTTTTTCTGCCATCTAGAAATGACTAATGCTCTGATCCCAAGATGGGCATCGTTTGATTAGAGCATTAGAGAGAGATTAGGGTTGGCAATTAAGCCAATCCAACTGGCATGCGTTCAAAGATCCCCTAGGGCTATAAAGTTCTTTTCTAAATAGGCTTCTGCTTTCTCTGCTCTTGGCGACCTATCTGATCACAGGAACGAATCGCGGCATTGGCTATGAATTTTGTCGTCAGCTTCATGCTCGTGGTGAGGTAGTTGTGGCGGCATGCCGTAAGCCTTCGCAGCAATTGGAAGGCTTAGGAGTGCGTATTGAGGCCGGGGTCGAGATCACTTCAGATGGATCGATTGCGCGCTTGAAGCAACGGCTTAGCAGTTTGCCGATCGATGTGCTGATCCACAATGCCGGCATTTTGGAAAGTACGACTTTGAAAAATTTTGATCCCGAGAGCGTTCGTCGTCAGTTCGAGGTCAACACCATTGGGCCATTACGTGTCACACATGGTCTTATGGATCATCTACTTCCTGGCGCAAAAGTCATTTTGATGACTAGCCGAATGGGCTCGATCGATGACAACAGTTCCGGCGGTTCTTATGGTTACAGGATGTCGAAGGTGGCTTTGTGTATGGCAGGAAAGTCATTGGCTATCGACCTTAAATCTCAAGGCATTGCCGTGGCGCTCCTTCATCCAGGGCTTGTGCGTACCCGCATGACAAGATTCACTGATCAAGGCATCACTCCAGAAGAATCGGTTAATGGCTTGTTGGCCCGTATTGACAATCTCAATTTGGAAAACTCAGGCACTTTTTGGCATGCTAATGGGGAGATTCTTCCTTGGTGAAAATTAAGTTTGGGAAGAAGTGATTGACGTTGTTTTGGCTTGTAACTTTGCGTTCTTCGTAATCACTTGAGAGCACTTCACTGCTCACGCTGAAATTTATTTTGTATTGGAAATGCTTGAAGGCCAGTTATCGAACTTCGTTCGGCAACTCTTTATTCTTTCAGGTGATTAACACTGTAACAGCAGTCGCTTTTGCGGGGGCTGTAAGTCAAGCAGTTTGAATAATCCATCAAGCGCACAAGCTCGCAACCGAGCCGATCAAGCAACACTTCTATTCAGTAAAGGCAGAGAAATAACTAAAGCAGCGGAAGATTGTCTTCATTGGATTAATTGGGCTTATATCCAGTCTTGTCGTCTCTATCTTCTGCTTCGTTGATCCTTTGTGGTGCAATCTGTAGTGATTAGCTAATGTGATCTGTTCGCTTCATTACCCTTGCGCTTATTTGCCTAGGAGCGTTGCAAGAGCAACCGTTTAATGACACGCTGGGCAATGTCGCCATATCCCATCTCTCCAGAAAGGATCTGGGCAATCCGTTGTGGAGCTGTTGGCCTTTTGATCCCAAGCTGATACCCAACCTTGGGGAATCGATAAAACACCTGGGCAATCCTCTTGCCCCAGGCCATGGAGTCTCCCCAACGTTGTCGCATGGTTTGGCTGTAATCAGCCAGGTTGTTGGTATCACCGTTCAACCAATGATTAAGGCAGCGGGCTGCTTCGCATCCACTCATCAACGCTGGGCGCAGACCTTCTGCCAGGAACGGATCGCATAGTGATGCCGCATCTCCCACGGCGATGACACCATCGCCATGAAGTGCTTGATGGCCGTTCCAGACCCGTAAAGATGCTTCTTGTCGTTTGCCTGCTTGCGGGTCAAATCCCAGGCTCGGTAGCAGTTGTTCCAGTACTGCATCACTATCGGCGGCATTGCGGCCGATGAACGTACCCACGCCTACATTCACGCCTCCTGCCAAGGGGAAAGCCCAGGCAAAACCATGATGGACCAGCCCAAATTCAAATCGGGCTGAACCAGTTTTGAGGTTGCCGCGACCCTCCAGGCGCACAGACATGGTGCTCGCGTGATGCAGTGTTTTTGGTCCCAACCCCAAGGCTTCAGGCCAAGCTGACAGGGAGCCATTCGCCAGTACGACCGCTCTTGCTTCAAGTTGTCTGCCGTCATCGGCTGTAACTTGCCAAACTCCCTCTTGTCTTTGCAGGCTTTTCACCGCAAAAGGCTGGATTAGTTCGGCGCTTGCATCAATCGCATGGCTGGCTAGGAGGGCATCAAGCTTCTCTCGCCGCACAATCCAAAACGGGGCGGAACCTTGCAGGTCGGCCACGACGGGATCACTAAGCCGCCAGCTGAACTCAACTCTTTCAATGACTTCATCAACGACCGATTGCAAATCAAATGGAAACCACTCCTGCACCGCAGCTGCCATGCCACCACCACAGGGTTTGATCGTTTGGTGTGCATTCTGTTCGAGCAGTGTGACGCGTTGGCCGGCTGCAGCCAGATGGAAAGCTGCCGCAGATCCAGCGGCGCCTGCTCCAATGACCAGCACATCGCGAGTGCTCAAACCTTGAGAATGTCGGCTTCTTTTTCGGCGAGGTATTTTTCGATTTCAGTGATGAATGTGTCGGTGAGTTTTTGTATCCCATCCTGTTCATCATGGCTCTGATCTTTAGAGAGCTCAGCATCTTTTTCTAGCTTTTTCACTTTGTCAATTGCATCGCGACGGATGTTGCGCAGGGCTACTTTGCCTTCTTCTGCATATTTTGCTGCCAGTTTGCAGAACTCTTTGCGGCGCTCTTCAGTTAGCGGCGGCACATTGATGCGAATGATCTTGCCGTCATTGTTTGGTGTCAAGCCCAAATCACTCGTGGCAATGGCTTTTTCAATCAGGCCCATTGATCCATTGTCAAAGGGCTGTATGGCAATCGTCTGTGAATCAGGGGTGGAGATTGTTGCTAGAGATTTCAGGGGCGTTTCTGTGCCGTAATACTCAACGTTGATTCGATCAAGTAGTGACGGGTTGGCGCGTCCAGTACGGATGGTGGCGAAGTTGCGCTGTGTGGCCTCCACTGATTTGTGCATGTTGTCTTTGAGTTCCTGGTTCGACATGGCTTCAGAGAGGCGAAGGCTGGGTGAAGGGATGAGTTGGGATGGCCTGTTTAGGTTGCATTGCTGATACGGGAGCCGATTGCTTCGCCAGCCACTGCTTTGCCGATGTTGCCAGGTTCAAAGAGGTCAAATACAACGATCGGGATATTGTTGTCTTTGCATAGGGCAATGGCAGTGCTGTCCATCACCGCCAGCTCGCCGCTTAGCACTTGCTGGAAGGTGAGTGAGTTGTAGCGTTTTGCATCAGGGAAGCGTTTGGGATCACGGTCATAAACCCCATCCACCTTCGTGGCTTTGAACACCACATCAGCGTTGATTTCCGCAGCCCGAAGTGAGGCCGTGGTGTCAGTTGTGAAGAATGGATTACCGCAGCCTCCACCAAACACAACCACTCGGCCTTTCTCTAGATGACGAATGGCTCGCCGACGGATGTAAGGCTCCGCCACCTCTTGCATTTCGATTGCAGTTTGGACTCGGGTTGGTACTCCTGCTCGCTCTAAGCCGTCCTGCAATGTGATGGCATTCATCACTGTGGCCAACATGCCGACGTAGTCGGCCGTGGCCCGATCCATGCCCGCGGCAGAACCCTTTAGGCCTCGAAAAATGTTGCCACCGCCCACCACGATCGCCAATTGGGTGCCCTTGGCCACCACTTTGGCTACATCCTCTGCGATGGATTGAACAATTGCTGGATCGATGCCATAACTCTGATCGCCCATCAGCGCTTCGCCGCTGAGTTTTAGAAGGACTCGCGCGTAGGCCATTCATCGTCCAGATCCCGAAGAGAGTAGCAAGCCTTCTCCGAATCGTCCTTGAGCTGGATGGTCTGAAGGGTTGTCGATTCTCAGATTCGCTTGGATGAAGTCATCATTCCTGATCGATGCGAGAGAACGTGTTTTGTCTCATCGATGTGATGGCCCGTCTGACCTGTTGAGCACGTGAACGCATCAGACAGGATCCTCTTCTTGTTGGAGCGAGCTCATTGTGCATAGAGCTTTGCTGGTGAACGGTCTGTCGGTTTTTGTTGCTACAGATCAGTATTGGATGTGGATTTAGAGGTGAGATGATTGATTGCTTAAAACTCAATGCCTGCTTGCGCTTTGACGCCTTGCTCCTTGAAGGGGTGGTGCACCAAGGTCATTTCTGTGACCAGATCTGCGTGTTCAATGAGCTCCTTTGGTGCGCCCCGGCCAGTGAGTGCTACGTGGGTTAGGGGTGGCCTTTCCGTGATCCCCCCTAGTACTTCTTCTACCTTGAGATATCCCAGTTTCATCGCCACATTGACCTCATCAAGCACTACAAGTTTGTGGTTGTTGCTGTGGAGGTAAATCAGAGCCTGTTGCCAGGCTTTTGATACCAATTGCTGATCTCTTTCCCGGTCTTGGGTTGTCCAGGTGAAGCCCTCTCCAAACGCATGCCAGCTCAATGCGTCACCAAAAACTTTTAACGCTTTTGCTTCGCCTGGCTGCCAACTCCCTTTAATGAATTGCACGACTGCAACACGCTCGCCATGGCCAAGGGTGCGTAAGGCTAGCCCTAGCGCTGCTGTGGTTTTGCCTTTGCCATGCCCTGTGAACACAAGGATTAGGCCCTTCTCTTTGTCTCGTTCTTCTACGCGTTGGCGCTGAACGTCTTGTCGGCGCTGCATGCGTTTGCGGTAGCTCTGTTGGTCGGTTTCGGGGGCTAAATGGCCGCCTATGCCGAGAACTTCTGCGCTGTGATCGAGTTCAGTTGAAGAGGGCGAATGCGGAGCTGGCGGATTGGTCATCAAAATGTTGGCAAGGTCTTGAGCTTGCTTTGAGTTGGGCTGCTTATGGAAGGCGGGCTGTGATTCGTTGTAGTGCTCGGCCTGCTAATAGTTCTTGCTCAATAGTGCTGTAACCCATCTCGCGAAGTTGCTTGGGCAAGTCTGCTTGGAGCATTTTGAGAGCGGTTTCAGTTTCGAACAAGGCACAAAACAACTGTTGGGGCAGTTTGAGGCAGGGGCCTGCTGGATGGAGGTCTATCAGCACTAGCCAACCCCCCGGTTGCAATAGGCGCATGCAGGCTTTGAGCACTTGTCGTCGTTCTTCTGAGCTGAATTCGTGCAAGGCCAGGCTGATTTGGATGGCCGCAAATTGGTTGGTGTTCAGCGGTGGCTTTTCTGCCATGCCCTCGATGCATTGCAGTTGGGGGGTTCGTTCAGCTGCCAGTGCCAGTGCCTTTGGTGATAGATCTAAACCTGTTACAGCGAAACCAGCCTCGATCCATGGTGCTGCTGTTTCGCCAGACCCACAGCAAAGATCCAAAACTGGTGCTCCTTTAGAAATCTTGTCTTGAAGAGCAGTTAGCCCTAAGGTCCTCAACCGCTTTACACCCCCTACGCTGAGGGCCGAAATGGTTGTCACTAGGTCATAGAACCAGCGATGCTCGTAGGCAAAGGTTCTTAGTTGTGAGGTCATGGGCTGAGCTTTCGAGCTAGGGCTGCATCTACCGCTTGTTGTTGGTCGCGTCGGGTGATCCAGTGGTGATAGGTGCGGGTATGAATAGCCACTGAATGGCCCATCATTCTTGCTGCAACGGTGTCTGGAAGGCCGATGTGGATTGTGCGTACCGCCCAGGCATGCCGTAGGTTGTAGGGGGTGAGGGGCAGTTGATAGCGTCGGAATTGTTCCGACACTCTTCTCCCCACCTGTTGGAGTGTTGTGTGACGCAGATCGACATTCACCGGCGGTAGGGCCTGGGCATTGTTTGCTAGTTGTTCAAGTTCAAAATGCTCGACCCAGTCTGGATGAAACGGCCAAACCTGATGTTCGCCGGTTTTTGTGTTTGGTAGGACCCGCAGCACCTGATCTTCCCCCTTCGCTAAAGCAGCAAGGTCGCAGAAGAACACCTCGTGATTGCGCAGGCCGTAAGTGGCCATCAGTCCATAGGCAAGTCGCCATCCTGGGTTGGGGATGCGCTCCACCGCCTCGATGATCTGCTTGTCGCTGGGTAGTTGACGAAAGCGCGCCTGATGTAGTCCATATCCATCCGCTTCTGCTCGCCAGTCTTCCGGCAGTGCCATTTCCAGGTGGCGTGCCAATGCAGCTAGGGCCGTGGCGCATTGCTGTCGGCTTCGGCTGCCATCTGCATAACTGGCCAGAGTGTCTCTTAAAAGGTCTGAATCAAAACAGCTCTGCTTGTTAACAGCTAGGGCTTTGAGTCGTCGTAAGTAAGGAAGGTAAGCGGACGTCCATGTGCTGCGGCTACCGGCCGGTGACCGTCGGCGATAGGGATCAGTAAAGAATGCTTCTTCAAAGCTGACCAAAGCTTCTCTGAGCCCAGTTGCTATCTGTTCAGGTTGCTTCTGTGTCGATTTGGTTGTCCACTGGGACCAGTCGAATTGTTTGCGTTGCAGTTGGTAGTGCACCAGTTGCACAATTCGCTCAGCCTCTTTCAATCCTTTTTGTTCGGCCAAAAGCTGCAAACTGATTCGTTGAGTTTTGATCAATCCAGTTCCATTCCGGCAGGGCAGTGCTCCGCGTAAATTGAGCCACTGCCCTCGCTGTTCAATTCTCAGGTTGATGCCGCTGTCAGCCAGGGCACGGTTGATGTTGATTAGCTCGTTGCTCAGCTCCATGGCCCTGTAGGGATGGTGCCACCTTGGCGTTGATGGCAGCTACCCTCAAGTCCCTCTAAAGAACTCTCTTCTATATGGCCCGGGTCGGTGTCCTCTTGATGAACCTAGGGGGCCCTGAACGTATCCAGGATGTAGGGCCTTTTCTCTTTAATATTTTTGCCGATCCGGAGATCATTCGGCTGCCAAACCCCGCTCTTCAGAGGCCTTTGGCCTGGTTGATCAGCACGTTGCGCAGCAGTAAATCCGAGCAGGCCTACCGCTCAATAGGGGGCGGTTCACCTCTGCGGCGGATCACTGAACAACAGGCTCGGGAGTTGCAGAGCTTGCTTCGGCAACGCGGTATCGATGCCACGAGCTATGTGGCGATGCGTTATTGGCATCCCTTCACAGAATCCGCTGTCGCCGATATCAAAGCTGATGGGATTGATCAGGTGGTGGTGCTTCCCCTCTACCCTCATTTTTCGATTAGTACCAGTGGCTCGAGTTTTCGAGAGTTGCAGCGCTTGCGACAGACTGATGAATCTTTCCGCAAGCTGCCAATACGTTGTATCCGCAGCTGGTACGACCACCCTGGATATGTCCGTGCCATGGCGGAGTTGATCGCTGAGCAGGTTCGGCTGAGTGATGTGCCTGAAGAAGCTCAAGTGTTTTTTAGTGCTCATGGAGTGCCCAAGAGCTATGTCGAACAAGCAGGTGATCCATATCAGAAGGAGATCGAGGCTTGTACAACCTTGATCATGGCTGAGCTGGAAAACCTTCTTGGCTATGGCAATCCTCATTCCCTTGCCTATCAAAGCCGAGTGGGTCCAGAAGAATGGATTCAGCCCTATACCGATGAAGTTATTGAGCAGCTTGGTGAGGCTGGTACACGAGATTTAGTGGTTGTGCCGATCAGCTTTGTGAGCGAACACATCGAAACTCTCGCCGAGCTTGATATCGAATACCGCGAGCTGGCGACCGAAGCAGGGATTGTTCATTTCAGGCGGGTGCCTGCTCTTGATACTTACCCCACATTCATTGAGGGCCTGGCCGATCTGGTGGGATCCAGTCTTGAGGGGCCAGAGATCAATCTCGATGAGGCTGCGAAGCTGGCCGGTCGAGTGAAGTTCTATCCCCAGGAGAGATGGCAATGGGGCTTGAATACCAGTTCTGAGGCATGGAATGGACGCATAGCCATGCTTGGTTTTGCGGCTTTTTTGTTGGAGCTGATCAGTGGCCATGGCCCTTTGCACACGATCGGTCTGCTCTGAGTGCTGGCTCGTTAAGGGTGGTCTCACTCTTCTTGTTGGTTCGCATGTGGGATGACTGTTCTCAACGGAGTCCATTTGTATTGGGGCATTCGTCCTCAGGCAGCAGGCTCAATGAAGGATTGATTTTGCTGGTGATGGTGAAGAACCAATAGGCAATCTGTACGGCAGGCCCTTAATCTTTAGGAGCAGACCATGCTTTGCCACTGCCGTGACCTTGACTTCTTCAACCACGGTTCTCGGTGGTTCATCACAACAAGAGCAAAAGCGGATGACGGGCGCTGATGCCCTGATGGATGCTCTTCGCCGCAACGGTGTGGAGATCATCTTTGGTTATCCAGGTGGTGCAATCCTTCCCATTTACGACGCCGTTCATAAGGCGGAGCAGCAGGGATGGTTGAAGCACATCCTTGTTCGCCATGAGCAGGGGGGTGCCCATGCGGCGGATGGCTATGCAAGGGCTACAGGTCGTGTTGGAGTTTGCTTTGGTACCTCTGGGCCAGGCGCAACCAATTTGGTTACTGGTATCGCCACGGCTCAGATGGATTCAGTTCCAATGGTGGTGATCACAGGACAGGTCCCTCGACCATGCATTGGTACAGATGCTTTTCAGGAAACTGATATTTTCGGGATCACTTTGCCTATCGTGAAACACTCCTGGGTTGTTCGCGATCCGGGTGATTTGGCTTCGGTTGTTGCTCAAGCATTTTTTATTGCAGCTTCTGGGAGACCTGGTCCGGTGTTGATTGATATCCCTAAGGATGTGGGCCAGGAGGAATTCGACTATCAGCCAGTTGAACCTGGATCCGTCGTGCCTGCAGGATTTCACCGATTGCCGGCTCCAGAACTTTCCTCGATTGAGGCGGCTCTCGATTTAATTGATGATGCTCAGAGGCCTCTCCTTTACGTTGGAGGAGGAGTTATTTCTGCCGGAGCTCACGAGAGCCTTAAGGGATTTGCAGAACGTCATCAGATACCTGTTACTACCACATTGATGGGTAAGGGGGCGTTTGATGAGCGACATCCTTTGGCTTTGGGGATGTTGGGAATGCATGGCACTGCCTATGCCAACTTTGCAGTCACTGAATGTGATTTGTTGATCGCTGTTGGCGCACGTTTCGATGACCGGGTTACAGGCAAGCTTGATACTTTTGCACCCCGCGCAAGAGTGATTCATTTTGAAATTGATCCAGCAGAAGTAGCTAAGAACCGACGTCCTGATGTTGCGGTATTGGGTGATGTTGGTGTCAGCTTGGTGAAGTTGTTGGACTTGAGTAAGCAAAAGCCTGTTGAGTTGAGGACTTCAGCGTGGCTAACTCGTATTGAGAGTTGGAAGAACCTTTACCCCTTGATGACTCCGCCTGAGGAGGGGCCAATTTATCCGCAGGAGGTGCTCTTGGCGATCAGGGACTTGGCTCCTGAGGCCTACATAACAACTGATGTTGGCCAGCATCAGATGTGGGCGGCTCAATATTTACGGAATGGGCCTCGTCAGTGGATCAGTAGCGCGGGATTGGGAACGATGGGTTTCGGGATGCCAGCTGCTATTGGTGTTCAAATTGCTTTGCCAGATGAACAGGTTGTTTGTATCGCTGGTGATTCCAGCATCCTGATGAATATTCAGGAGTTGGGAACACTGATTGAGTACAACATCCCAGCCAAGATTGTGATTGTGAACAACCACTGGCAAGGCATGGTTCGTCAGTGGCAGCAAAGCTTCTACGAAGATCGTTATTCAGCCACTGACATGCTTCCGGGCATGCCTGATTTCGTGGCATTGGCGAAGGCCTTCAGGATTGGCGGGGCGTTGATCACTGAGCGAAAGGATCTCAGGTCAAGCTTGAAGCAGGCCCTTGCGTCTCCAGGTCCGATGCTCATCGACGTGCATGTGCGACGTGATGAAAATTGCTATCCGATGGTTCCTCCTGGCAAGAGCAATGCTCAAATGGTGGGTTTGCCTAACCACCCTGAACTTTCTGGGGTTTCTCTCTGATGCAACGACTGCAGTTTGTTCTACTAAGCATTCTGCTTGTTTTGTTCATCGCACCATTGCCTGTCATAGCGGCGGAAGTGCTGCGTGTGAGTAGCTCCTCGTTGCTCCTCGTTGGTGACCACAACCGAACCTATACGGTTCGTCTTGCTTGTTTGCAGGTGGATCCATCTGATGAGGCGGAGGCGATGGCTTGGTTGAAGTCAGAGTTACCCAGGCGCCGGCGGGTCAATCTGCGCCCAGAAGGTTCTAGCGATGGGATGCTTTTGGCGCGGGTGACCTCCATCGGCAGCGATGTAGATCTCAGTGCAGGGCTAGCGACTGCTGGTTTAGGTCGTTTAACTTGCGATTCGCCTCAGGTTTGAGATAGCAGTGGCTCTGCAGGATCAAATTGTTTCTCTAGAAAGATCTTGTGATAAAGCCAGAGGTGTCTGATCCATCAGCCCTACTCTGATGACGTTGGGTCTTCAGGATCATGGCCCCCTCCCAAGCGGCCCCTTTAAGTGGTTCGTCTTTGGCTGCAAATTCCATTGCAAGTGGGTCTTGGAGGCAAAGGTTCTTTAAGGCTCCCTGGCGGAGCTGGTTGATGATTTTTGCCAGTCTCCTTGGCTGTCAGGCGGTTTCGGCAAGTGGGTTGCTGTCTCCATCTGTGGTGGTTCTGTTGCCAAAGGGCTCTGCTGTAGAAGGTGCCAATGAGATCTTCCTCAAGGGCTTCCAGTTGGGAGAGGAGAAGGTAAGAGGTTGCGGTCTTTCGCTGGCGTCTGTGAAGTTGCGTCTTTTTAATCTGGATGATGATCCTGCTGTGGCTGTATCAGGTAACCCGCGGTTGAAGTTGGTTGTGGCGCCTCCTGCTGCGGATCTTCGTGCTTTTTCTGCTCTGGCGTCTAAGCGCAATCTCAGTGTGGTGCTGCCTTATCAGCGGGGCGCTTCGTTACGAAGTCTCGGTGAGCTGGATGCGCGTTCACACCTGTGGTTCTTGGTGGCACCTGTTCGAGATGATCATCAGGCCATGGCCCAGCGAGTGATGGAGCAGGGTTGGCGCCGCGTGATGGTGGTGCGAGATCCATCTGAGCTTGGTGTTGCTGCAGCGAAATCTTTTATTGAAGCCTTTGAAATCCTTGGAGGGAGGGTGGAGAGCTACGAGCCCGAGTTGGTGCAGAGCGTGAGTCCTGACGATGGCGAACGACTTAAGCGTTTGCAGCAGGACCTGGTCTGGCTAGGACCTGATGCTCTTGTCTTGGCGTCTCGCCCATCAGGTCCTCTTGCGCAGGCTTTGAAAAAGGCTCAGATGGATGGATTGCTTGGGCGGGGACCACAACATCCAGCCTGGGTATGGCTTGCATCATCGGATTTGGCGAGTGATATCGGTCCAGAAGCCTGGGAGCAGCTCTTGTTGAAGCAATCCTCACGGGGGCCTGGTTGGCAGAAATTTTCTGAATCGTTTGAGCAGCATTGGGGGCAGGCGCCCGATTTGTTGGCCGCTGCTGGTTTTGATACTGCTCGAATAATTGCGCTGTCAACGATGTCTGCTTCTCTAGCTTCTGCAGAGGGAAGCGCTGATCCTCTTGGATGGGTTGATGCAGAAAGTGAACCCCAGCCTCTTTGCAAAGCTTTGCGCTTGCGGCTCGAAGGCAAACAAGTGCGTTTGGAGGGCGCCGCTAGCAGTTTTGCTTTGCGAGCAGGACAGACACCTTCTGGGACAACAGTTTTTACTCGAGTTTCTGCTTTGGGGCCTGACTGAGGCAGAACTCGAATCTGCTGGGATTGAATCAGGATTGGATGGAGCTGATGCGCTTTACGTGTGAGGTGATGACGTGTTGCGGTTGAGTGAGTTGAAGCTTCCCCTTGATCATTCGCCAGAGGCGATCGAAGCAGTCATCCTTAAGCGGTTGCGTATTCCACCTTCCCAGCTCATCAATCACAGGCTGGTGAAACGAAGTATTGACGCTCGACGTCATGAGCGGATCCAGTTCATCTACAGCGCGGATGTGAAGGTTAGAGGGGAAGCTGCTCTGTTGAAACGCCACGCAGGCAATCAAAAGATTCGTAAGGCTCCAGACACCCGCTATTACCCAGTTGCGCAGGCGCCAACAGATTTCCCTCAAGTAGAAACGCAGCGGCCGGTTGTGGTGGGTGCAGGCCCTTGTGGTTACTTTGCAGCTCTCCTTCTGGCACAGATGGGTTTCAAGCCTTTGCTGTTGGAGCGCGGTCAGTCGATCAAAAAGCGCACGCTAGAAACCTTTGCTTTCTGGAGGGGACAGCGGCCTTTCAATCCTGATTCCAATGCCCAATTCGGTGAAGGTGGGGCGGGGACTTTCTCAGACGGAAAGCTTTATAGCCAGGTGAGTGACCCTGAGCACTATGGGCGCAAGGTGCTTGAAGAATTGGTAGCCAGTGGAGCCAATCCAGAGATCCTTACGGTGCACCGACCTCACATTGGCACCTACAAATTGGCCACGGTGGTGCGTGGAATGCGCGCAAGAATTGAGGAGCTTGGCGGTGAGATTCGATTTGAGACTCGAGTTGATGAATTGCTGCTGCGGCGAGATTTAGATCATTCACGCACTGGCAAGCCTTTGCAGGTGGTAGGGCTGAAGCTTGCCGATGGCAGCACAATTAGCAGTCGGCATGTGTTATTTGCCCTGGGTCATTCAGCACGGGACAGCTTCGCCATGTTGGAAAGGGTTGGCGTGAAGCTTGAGGCCAAGCCCTTTTCTGTAGGACTCCGCATCGAACACCCCCAGCCTCTGATCGATCGCGCGCGCTGGGGTCCAATGGTGGGTCATCCACAACTCGGCCATGCGGAATACAAGCTGGTGCATCACGCTCGTAATGGCCGCTCTGTCTATAGCTTTTGCATGTGTCCGGGGGGAGTTGTGGTGGGTGCTACATCGCAAGCAGATTGCGTGGTTACCAATGGCATGAGTCAACACACGCGCAATGAACGCAATGCCAACAGTGCCTTGGTTGTGAATTTGGAGCATCAGGATTTGTGCAGTTATGAGCGTTGGCCAGGAGATCCTCTGGCAGGAGTGGCCTTGCAGCGGGAGTTGGAACAAAGGGCTTTTCAGCTTGGAGGTGGTGGATATTGTGCCCCTGCTCAGCGCCAGGAGGATTTCCTGGCGGGCAGGCCTACAACTTGCCTCGGTGAGGTGATTCCCTCTTATCTGCCAGGGATCACGTTGGTTGACCTCAATCAGATGTTGCCGGCTCCGTTGATTGAGGCTTTAAGAGAGGCCTTGCCGGCCTTCGCTAGGTGTTTACCAGGCTATGAGCATCCTGATGCTGTACTCACTGGGGTTGAGACCCGTACCTCATCGCCTCTGCGTATTCCCAGGGATAACTCCTTTGAGTCGCTTAACACCACTGGGCTGATTCCGGCTGGAGAAGGGGCTGGTTATGCCGGAGGCATCCTTTCGGCTGGCATCGATGGGATTAGGGCTGCAGAAGCCCTGGCGAAACAGCTTGTGGTTGCTCAGTCTTCAGCTTGAGCAACGATTCCACTCCACTGAACAGCTTTGACGTGGTCCCTGCGCCATGAGTAAAAGAGGCTGGGCTCTGCCACTGTGCATAGTGGGCAACTGCTGATCTGCTCGCTGCTTAACCCAGCTCGTTTGAGTTGTTCAGCAGCAGCCAAGCGAATGTCGAGACGCAGTCGCTGTGGCTCTTGGTCTGCATCGAGAATGCCTCCTTCTTTTAGTGCGGAGAGCCGTTGCTCCAGCTGGATTGGTGGGTTGTTGGGATCTGCTTCGAGGCTCTTGGCCACAGTTTCTGCAACATCAACTTGAATCTGATAGTTGGAACCGCTGACAGCTGGTCCTAGAGCAACAAGCAGAGTCTCGATTTTTGCTCCTCGAGATTCCAACTTTGCTAGAGCTTCCTTCAGGATTTTGGCCGCTACGCCTCGCCAGCCCACATGACATGCGGCTGCATGCCCCGTGGACTGGTCGGCAATCAGTATTGGAGTGCAGTCGGCAGTGCAGACCCAGAGACTTTGTCCACCCCTGTCGCTGACGAGGCCATCAGCCTCCGGCCAGGGTGGGCGGTTGGCTTGTGAGGCTTGGAGCACCCTGCCACCATGAACTTGTTGGGGTCTATGAACGCTAATGCCTGCGCTTAGGTAACCAGCTAGTTGATCGGGCCCTCGATCTTGCCAGCGTCGCGTGAAGAATCCATGTTCGAAACCAGCCTTTTGTAGAAGGTCGGCCTGCAGGTAGTAGCCCCCATAGCAACCGACCCAGGTCCATCCTTTGAGTTGGTTGAACAGGGTATCTGGAGCAGCAAGCGGGTCTTGGTTGTCAGTTTCCGCTGCCGGCCCCAGCGATGTCATGGTTGCGGCAGGTCACGCAGCATCCAGAAACCAGCAAATCGTTTTTCCTCTGGGGAGGTCTGCACAGAGATGAATTGCAGTCCGCCGGCTTGCTCTCTTGCTTCTAGGAGGCTCTGTTGAACTGCCGTGGCTGTTTTGTCATCCAAATCCGTCACCAGCCAGCGATCGTCTTGACCTGCTTCAAGCATCAGCTG
Source organism: Prochlorococcus sp. AG-412-I05 (assembly GCA_003214855.1). Lineage (GTDB taxonomy): Bacteria > Cyanobacteriota > Cyanobacteriia > PCC-6307 > Cyanobiaceae > Prochlorococcus. The sequence continues at coordinate 176,686 of QCLC01000001.1, forward strand.
CGTGCCATCGACGGCCAAGCAAACTGGTTCCAGGCCTCCAAGCCAGCCTGCTAGAGCCAAAGCACGGGTTTGACTGAACATCCGTACACCTGGCACGGGGATGTTGTCGTTGTCGTTTGCTCCAACTGGTAGTAGGCCACCGAAGCCGATTGGCCACTCTTGGGCTTCGCGTAGCAAACCCAAGGGTAGGGAGGCCCAGCTCCAGGCGTCTCCCCTTACGGCCTCAGGTAGAGGCACTGGGGGTGTTGGAATCGGAGTTGGGGGAGGAGCCAGCGGACCAGCCATGTAGCCCTCCTCAAGTGGGTAGACGTCCCGTTCTCGCTCGGCGAGCCAGTCGAGTAGGGCATAGGTTCGGCGGCTTGGAATGACTTCGATACCAAGCTCTGCGGCAGCCCGTTGCACCATGGTGCGCATCGATATACGCCAACAGCGAAGCCTGAGAGGGGCCTCCCAGCCTTGTTCCTGAGAGTCTTTCAGGGCCTCTCTCAGGGCATCGGTCAGCCACAGTGAATTGACTTCTCCTGCAGGGCAGCGTTTTACCCAGCGGAATGGTGCAGTTCCTGACGGGTCCTGGGAGCTGCTGATTAACAACTCCCAACGTTTTTTGCCGTCAGATTCAAGGATTGGTCGTGAGTAGAAGTCGAGCTCCCAGTCAGTCTTAGGGTGTTGGTCTGTGATGTTGGGCGTATTGGCAGCAATCATCCTGCTGACTGTTCCTGCTGCCTAAGGACGTTACGAGCTTTGTTGGCTCGATCCGTCGCTTCAGCCATAACCTTATCTTTTTCGATTAGGAGTTCGCCTGGTTGTCCTTCCAGTAGGGCTGTGTTCAGGGCAATGCGTCCGCGGCCAGGGTCCATTTCGGTGATCAAGGCTTTGACTCGATCGCCTTGGTTGAATACCTCCCGCAGGGATCTAAGACTGCCACCGGTGATCATGGATTGGTGAAGGAGGCCACTCACACCGCCTAGGTCTATGAAGAAACCGTAGGGCTTCACTGCTACGACTTGACCTTCCACGAGCTGTCCTACTTCAAGTTCAGAGAAGCGGGCGGCGGTAGCGGCCCGCTTCTCTGAAAGCACCAGCTTGCGGGTTTCTGGATTGACTTCCAGGAATGCCACACCAAGGGTTTTTCCGACAAGCGCTTCGTGATTCTCTCCATTTTGGAGCTGAGAGCGGGGGATAAATCCTCTCAGGCCTTCAAGGTCGCAGGTCACTCCACCACGGTTGAATCCATTGACCTTGACCTGGGCGACCTTGCCTTCCTTCTCCATCTGCTGCACCTTGCTCCAGCTCTTACGCAGCTCTAGAGCTCGACAGCTGATGGTGACCATCCCATCGGCATTTTGCTCTCGAGTGACGAGTACTTCGACCTCTAAACCCTTTGGGAAGCGCTCTTTGAGGTTGGTAATCACGCCAAGGCCGCATTCATTTTTGGGCATAAAGCCTGGTGCTTTCCCGCCGATGTCGACGTAAACACCATCACTTTCCAAAGCGATGACCTTGCCTGTAGCCACTTCCCCTGTGGTTCCAATTGGTTCGTTTTCATCTAGAGCAGCCAAGAAGGCGTCTTCATCGAAGTCGAAATCGTCGACACTGCGCGCTGGGTTGGATTGCCCTTCTTCGTTGCGATGATCGATACCCTTGGGGGCTGAAGCGCTTCGGCGTGACTGATCGGCCGGACCAAGTAGATCGGCCATCGTCATGTTTTGCAGCTCGCCGAGATCAAAACGACTCTCATCTGAGGCTGCATCAGCTGAGACGGATCGATTGGGGGCGTTGCTGAGCTGGCCTGATCCTGCAGTTGCTTCGTTGCCAGGTGAAGTTGTTTCGGTGGCTTCTCGCAGTAGCTTTTCTTGTTCCCTACGCCTGCTGATGTGCATGACCTGCAGGGGCTTGCGAGGGGCTTCCGCTGCGGGTTTAGGGGGCTTTGGTTTATTGGGCTGCGGACTGCCTGATCCGGCCATGGGGGCCTTGGGGTCGTCGATCAAGCATTCTGACAGGCAGGGTGGGGTTCTGTTCGCAGATTGGGGCTGATGTCTATTTCTTGCAGGCGGTTTGACCATCTCAGCTGGCCAGAGGCTGCTGAGGCGGTTGGTCTGGAGGGATCCACCTTGGTTTGGCCATTCGGGGCCTGTGAACAGCATGGTCCGCATTTGCCTCTGATAACGGACGCTTTTTTCGCAGAGCGGATGTTGGTTGAGGTCCTTGAACGCTTGCCTGCTGACCTGCCGATCTGGATGTTGCCAGCCCAGTCATTGGGATTTTCTCCGGAACATGAGGCATTCCCGGGAACTCTTTCCCTTTCAGCGAACCTGATGTTTCAGCTGGTCATCGAAGTTGGTCAGCAATTGGCGACCATGGGAGTTCGTCGTTTGCTGCTTTTCAATGCACATGGAGGCCAGATTGGTTTATTGCATGTGGCGGCTCGGCAGCTTCGTGCTCAATGCCCTGCGATGGCTGTATTGCCCTGTTTTCTCTGGAGTGGTGTGGGGGCATTAAAGGATTTGCTCCCTGAAAGTGAGCGTGAGGTAGGGCTGCATGCTGGTCTTGCTGAGACCAGCCTGATGCTGTCCATGGCGCCAGAGTTGGTAGGGCTTGAGCGCCCTGTTGATGGTGACCACTACACCCCTGGCCTATCCACCACTCCGCCGATGGGTTGGAGCCTTGAGGGGCATGCTCCATGTGCTTGGCTTACGGACGATTTCAGTGAGTCTGGGGTGATCGGTGATAGTCGAGAGGCTAATGCTGCGCTAGGGAAAAAATTGGAGCAGGCTTTGGTTGATCACTGGGTTAATTTGCTGATCAGCCTGATGGGAAGCCAATGGCCTCCGGTGAGAGAAACAGCAGGCTTGTGATTTAAAGGGCGGCTTGAGTCAATTTTCCCGAGGAGAGGGTTAAAGTCTCTCGACTGACGACTTTTAAAAGATCCATGCCTACGCTAGAGATGCCTGTGGCAGCTGTTCTTGACAGCAATGTTGGATCTTCAGAAGCCCTGCCAGACTTCACTTCAGATAGGTATAAGGATGCATACAGCAGAATCAACGCAATAGTCATTGAGGGCGAACAGGAAGCCCATGACAATTACATCGCGATTGGCACGCTGCTTCCCGATCATGTCGAAGAGCTCAAGCGGCTTGCCAAGATGGAGATGAGGCACAAGAAGGGCTTTACAGCTTGCGGCAAGAACCTTGGCGTTGAGGCTGACATGGACTTCGCAAGGGAGTTTTTTGCTCCTTTGCGTGACAACTTCCAGAACGCTTTAGAGGAAGGGAAAACACCTACATGCTTGCTGATCCAGGCGCTCTTGATTGAAGCCTTTGCTATTTCGGCTTATCACACCTATATCCCTGTTTCTGACCCCTTTGCTCGCAAGATTACTGAAGGTGTTGTGAAGGACGAGTACACACACCTCAATTATGGCGAGGCTTGGCTCAAGGCCAATTTGGAGAGTTGCCGTGAGGAGTTGCTTGAGGCCAATCGCGAGAACCTGCCTTTGATTCGCCGGATGCTTGATCAGGTGGCAGGTGATGCTGCTGTGCTGCAGATGGACAAGGAAGACCTGATTGAGGATTTCTTAATCGCCTACCAGGAATCTCTCACAGAGATTGGCTTTAACACTCGCGAAATTACCCGTATGGCTGCGGCAGCCCTTGTGAGCTGAACTGCTGCCTATGGGCCTGGTCCTTCCTTTCCCCGTGTATCCATTTGTGAGCAGCTTGGTTGAAGGTCAAACAATGGACCCTAAAGGCCACCATTCATGGGATTATGGTTGCTTGCTCCTCTTCAGGGCTTATAGGGTGGGCTCAGCTTTGCCGTACGTCAGAACTACATGTTTGGTCTGATCGGTCATTCCACCAGTTTTGAAGATGCCAGGAAGACGGCACTTCAGATTGGCTATGACCATCTAGATGGAGACCTAGATGTTTGGTGCAGTGCACCTCCGCAGTTTTTGGAACAGATTGAGGTAGAAAGCCTTACAGGAAAGAAAATAGAAGGCGCTTATATCGATTCATGTTTTGTGCCAGAAATGTTGAGTCGGTTCAAAACTGCCCGTCGCAAAGTTCTCAATGCCATGGAAATGGCCCAGAAGAGAGGCATTCAGATCAGTGCCCTAGGCGGATTTACCTCAATTATTTTTGAGAACTTCAATCTTCTTAAGCATCAACATGTACGAAACACCACGCTTGAATGGGAGCGATTCACAACCGGCAACACTCATACGGCTTGGGTTATTTGCCGTCAGCTTGAGAACAATGCCCCACTTTTGGGCATTGATTTAAGCAAGGCGCGTGTCGCGGTTGTTGGTGCCACTGGCGATATAGGTAGTGCTGTTTGCCGTTGGCTTTCCTCTCGAACTGGTGTCGCTGAACTTCTTTTGGTGGCTAGACAGCAACAACCTCTTATAGATCTTCAAACTGAATTGGCTGGCGGCAGAATACTGAGTCTTGAAGAGGCCTTGCCTGAAGCTGATGTTGTGGTTTGGGTTGCCAGCATGCCTAGAACCCTGGCAATCGATATGGAGAGTTTGCGCAAGCCTTGCTTGATGATTGATGGGGGCTATCCGAAGAACCTAGATGCAAAGTTTGCTGGTAGTGGGGTGCATGTGCTCAAAGGAGGGATCGTTGAGTTCTGCAATGACATCAGCTGGGATGTTGGTTGGATTGCAGAGATGGATAAGCCTGCGAGGCAAATGTTTGCCTGTTTTGCGGAAGCAATGCTGTTGGAGTTTGAGAATTGCCACACAAACTTCAGTTGGGGGCGTAACCAGATCACCCTTGAGAAAATGGATTTCATCGGCATGGCATCCTTGCGCCATGGCTTTTCAAGCCTCAATCTCAATCACCAACTTCAGGCTGCAGCGGCCTGAACCTTGTTTCCGGATCTTCTCTTGTTATGGCTCGTCGTTATCTGTTTGAGTTCGAAAAGCCATTGGTAGAACTTGAGCAGCAGATTGAGCAGATCCGAGAGCTAGCACGCGATTCCGAAGTCGATGTCAGTCAGCAGTTGCTCCAGTTAGAAACTTTGGCGGCACGTAGACGGGAGGAAATTTTTCAAGCTCTGACACCGGCCGAGAAAATTCAGGTGGCTCGCCATCCTCACCGGCCGAGCACCTTGGATTTTATCCAAATGTTTTGCGACGACTGGGTTGAGTTGCATGGTGACCGTCGTGGTAGCGACGACCAGGCGTTGGTTGGTGGTGTGGGCCGTATTGGTAAGCGCTCTGTGCTGCTGATCGGACATCAAAAGGGCAGGGATACAAAAGAAAATGTGGCGAGAAACTTTGGGATGGCTACGCCTGGTGGTTACCGCAAGGCTCTTCGTCTGATGGATCATGCCGATCGTTTTCGTTTACCCATCCTTACTTTCATCGATACGCCAGGTGCCTATGCAGGCTTGCTTGCCGAGGAGCAGGGGCAAGGTGAAGCCATTGCAGTCAACTTGCGTGAAATGTTCCGTTTGCGCGTGCCTGTGATTGCCACGGTGATTGGTGAAGGAGGCTCGGGTGGCGCTCTTGGAATTGGCGTAGCTGATCGTTTGCTCATGTTTGAGCACAGCGTCTACACCGTGGCCAGTCCGGAAGCCTGTGCTTCGATTCTTTGGAGAGATGCCGCCAAAGCTCCTGAGGCAGCTGCTGCTTTGAAGATCACTGGTCCAGACCTCCTTAACTTAGGAGTGGTGGATGAAGTGCTTCCAGAACCAGCTGGAGGCAACAACTGGGCCCCTCTTCAGGCGGGAGAGGTGCTCAGAGAGGCTATCGAGCGGCACCTCGATGAGCTTCTTGGTTTAAAGGTTAATCAGCTTCGCGAAGCGCGGTATCGAAAATTCCGGGCGATGGGTCGTGTTCTCGATCCAAGCTCGTCGGAAACTGGCTTGCCTGCCTAGGGTGATTGGGGTTGCATTCGCTCCTTGCCTACTGCCCTGATTACTGGAGCATCCCGCGGTATCGGAGAAGCAGCTGCGCGGTTGTTTGCCAATTCCGGTTGGGATTTGATGTTGGTAGCCCGCAGCCAAGATGCACTTCAGACACTGTCTCGAGAGCTAGAAAATACAGGCCAGAATGTTCTTTTTAAATCAATCGATTTGGCTGATCCAGAAGCCATCGCTCCTGGTATCGAGGATTTGCTTGGTCGGGGCCATTGCCCATCGGTGTTGATCAACAATGCTGGGGCGGCTTGGACAGGGGATCTTCTATCCATGTCTTTGAAGCGTTGGCAATGGTTGCTTCAGATGAATCTCACTAGCCTCTTCCAGTTGTGTTCTGTTGTGGTGCCTGCGATGCGTACAAGCGGTGGATTGGTGATCAATGTGAGCAGTCATGCCTCTCGCAATGCTTTCCCACAGTGGGGTGCATACTGCACCACCAAAGCAGCATTGGCTACTTTTACTAGTTGCTTGGCGGCGGAGGAGCGCAATCATGGGATACGTGCTTGCACCCTCACTCTTGGAGCGGTCAATACCCCTCTTTGGGATACTGAAACCGTGCAAAGCAGCTTCGACCGTGATGCCATGCTGTCTGTTGAGCAGGCAGCCGCCGCCCTTCTACACTTGGCTCAGCAGCCACCATCACAGGTGATTGAAGATCTAACTCTGATGCCAGCCACTGGCGCCTTTTGAACAAGCCTTTAATGACTTCCATCATCCCAGCATCATCTAAAGACCTAGGTCAGCATCGCAATGGCTTGCCTGGGAATGGTCAGCCAAAAAATGAAAACAAGATCTCTGAACGTATACGTTCCCGCTTAGTTGCAGAAGATGTTTCCTTCCTCGCCAACGACAATATTGCAGAACATATTCAACCTGGAGAGTTGAAGGAACTTGAAGTAGAAGTTGCCGATCGCGTGCGAGAACTGCTCCAAAGCTTAGTGATTGATATTGATAATGACCACAACACACAAGAGACTGCCGAGCGGGTTGCTCGCATGTATTTAAATGAAGTATTTAAAGGTCGATTCTATAAGCAACCAGATGTTACTAGCTTTCCAAATACAAAAGATTTAGATGAAATTTATACTGTTGGCCCCATAACTGTTCGTTCTGCTTGCTCTCATCATTTGGTTCCTATTCTTGGTAACTGTTGGATTGGCATTAAGCCTGGCAGTCGTGTAATTGGGCTCTCAAAATTTGCAAGAGTTGCCGATTGGGTATTTTCAAGACCTCATATTCAGGAAGAGGCTGTGATGATTCTTGCTGATGAAATAGAGCGTTTATGTGAGCCTAAGGGTTTAGGGATAATAGTAAAAGCACAGCATTATTGTATGAAATGGCGAGGAGTGAAAGAGCCAAGTACCAGCATGGTCAATTCTGTTGTCAGAGGAGTTTTTCGTCATGATCCTAGCCTTAAGCAGGAATTTTTCGAGCTTGTTCGCCAGCAGGAGTCCACGCTAGTAACTTAAAAGTTCTTTAAAGGTCTTTTAGAGGTATAAGGCTTAATGATGGCCATGTCTGATTAACATGTGTGTATCCACTTCGCTTGTTACTGGCCAAGTTGATGACGCTCTGTCAAGCTAATTCTTGTATTTACCATTTTAGAGGTCAATGCCTTCACCTTTGTTTGCAATGGCTCTTAATCTGAGCCCATTAGCGATTGGAGTGATTGTAGTTGCAACTGTCTTGGTGTTAGGCGCGAATGTTTTTTTTGGAATTCAACAAAGACAGGAACAGCTCAATGATCAAGCTAAAAAATAGTTAGGGGCAATCTTCAGATGGGGTCTTGCTCGCCTCATTGACCAAAGTTTTAGCTAGGCATGTTTTATTGATGTGATTGAAATTCTTATTGCCTATTCGCTCTTTATCGTAGAAATTCAATTTCAACCCATTGAAAAAATCTGCTGCGGTTCAAATTGTTTAAGAGCTTTGATTGCAGCACTGAATTTATTTTTGCTGCTGACGTACCGCTTGCACCAGGGCCTCAACCAGTTTTAGATCCTTGATCCCTGGCGAAATCTCCAGACGGCTTGAGGCATCCAAGCCCCATGGATTCACCTGGCTTAAAAGTTCTGGAATCCACTCTGCGCAGACACCTCCCGCTAACCACCAGGGCAGTTCAAAAGAGGCTTGATGCAGCCAGTTCAAGGGAAGGCGATGGCCTGTGCCACCTAGTTGTCCAGGTCTCCATGCATCGAGAAGTAGTGCGTCGACCTGGCCTGCATAGGTATGGGCAAGGGAGAGATCCTCATGGCTACGGATGCGCAGGGCTTTCCACCACTGCGTGTTCGGGTGTTGCCTGCGCAGGTTTGCGCAGTGTTCTGGAGTTTCTTGGCCGTGAAGCTGGATTGCCGATGGTGCACCTTCTCCTTGCAGGGCTTCGGCTAGGTCGATGTCATCTGGATCAGCGACCACCCAGACCCGTTGGAGTTCTGGCTTGTAGCTGTTCAGTTGAGCGAAAAGGTCTCGTCGTTGCTGTTCTGCAACAAAGCGGGGCGAGCTTGCAACGCCGATTACGCCAATGGCTTCGACACCCAGCGCTGCAATCGATTTGGCTTGGTCAATCTTGGTAAGACCGCAGATCTTCACTGCGGTGGATGTTGGAGACCCCATAGGCAAGACCATTGGCTCGAGACTTTTCTAAGATTGGTTTGCTACTGGCCGCTGATCCGGCTCGATGGAGATGAAAGGGTGGGCGAAGGCTGGGAGCTGATCAAGATTCGGGGAATCCCTTTAAGGGTTCATCCCAGCTGGTTTGTGATCCTGTTGCTTTTTACCTGGATTTCACAAAATCAGGTGTCCGCTGCAGCTGAATCTTCGCTTCCAGCTTGGATCAGCTGGGGTCTGGGGTTGATGACGGCCCTGCTGTTGTTTTTGTCTGTTCTCCTGCATGAGCTAGGCCACTCTTTGGTTGCACTGCGTGAGGGGGTCAAGGTTCGCAGCATCACGCTTTTTTTCCTGGGAGGTGTTGCCAGCGTTGAGAGGGAGTGCTCTACACCGATGGCCTCTTTAAGGGTTGCTGCAGCCGGACCATTGGTGAGCTTGGTCTTGGCTGTTTGCTTGCTGACGGGAGGGGTGTATGCAGCTGATCACGTCAATCCGCTGCTTGCCAATCTCGTTGGGCAGTTGGGTGGGCTCAATTTGTTGCTCGCCCTTTTTAATTTGCTGCCTGGGCTACCTCTTGATGGAGGCTTGATCCTTAAGGCTTTGGTCTGGCAGTGGACTGGCAGTCAGAGGAAGGGTGTCCAGGTCGCGACAGCAACTGGCCGTGCCCTTTCTCTCTCGGCAATGCTGTTGGGGGGGTGGTTGCTCTTCTTTAAAGGTGGTGGGATAGGTGGGCTTTGGCTGTTGATGCTCGGTTGGTTTGGTTTCGGTGCATCTCGCTCTCAAACCCAGCTACTTGCCTTGCAGAAGGTCTTGCGTGAACTCAACGTAGGCCAGGCGGCTGGGCGCAACTTCCGTGTGCTTGAAGATGACCAGTCGTTGCGCAGGCTTAGTCAGTTGCGTTTGTCTGGCAGCGAGGAGCAGTCTCCTCAGGAGTGGGTTTTGGTTTGTCGCTCTGGTCGATGGGTTGGTTACATGACGGACCAACCCTTAAAAGAATTGCCTGTGCAGCAATGGGATAGGCAATGCCTGGCGGATCACATGAAACCGATATCTGAGTTGCCTTCCATTGATGAGAAAGCCCCTTTATGGCAGGCGGTGTTGCTGCTAGAAAAGGCTGAGGAGGGCAGGCTTCTTGTCTTTAATGTTGCTGGTCTTCCTTGCGGAACATTAGATCGAATTGATCTCTCCGAAGCTGTGCTTAAGCGTCTTGGGGTAAGGCTTCCTGCTCAGTTTCTCGAAGCTGCTCGCCGTCAGAACACCTATCCCCTGGGTATGGCACTGCCTAAAGTTGTGGAGTCGATGGTCTCTGGCGGATTGGTTGAGCAGCCTGAGGCATCTAGCACTACTTCATAGTTCGGAGCTTTACTGGCAACTGATCTCCATTCATCGTTAGTGATAGGGCTCTCTTGCCAGTTCACCTCTGGCCAACAGGAGCGAAACGTTGTTTGCAGGAGATGGCTCAGCTCTTGCCTGGAGATTGATGCTGGTGCGTCGCTAGGTGGTTCGCAATCGAAGACCTCTCGCCAGAGTCTTTGAGGGGGATTCAGGATGATCTCGCCATGTTGAAGGAGATGACCCTGACGCCAGAGTTGGGCACTGCCGATGCGTTTGTGACCCTGAGAGTCCACGAGGTCAGCCGCTGTGGCTGTGGCGAAGCAGTTACTCTCGCTGGCCCCCCTGGCTGGGTGATCTCCAAATTGCAAAGGTAATTCGAGCTCTTTAAAGCCCCGTATGAGCCATTGACAAGCTTGTTTATAGGCTTGTTGTCTCTGGCGGGGAGGAGAGGGCCAGATCAATGCATAAGTGAGCCCTCCTGCATGCAGGACTGCACTACCGCCACTGGGTCGCCGAACCAGCTGTAGATCTCCTCGTTTGGCCAGGGCATTCCAGTGCTCGGGCCAGTGATGTTGGTTGCGACCAAGGGAGAGCCATGGACCGTTCCATTGATAGAAGCGCAGAGTTGGCACTGGTTTCGCATCTGCTTCGTAAGACTCGAGCAGCACCTCATCGAGGGCCATCTGTTCTGGGCCAGACAATCGCAAAGGGGAGATCAAGCGGCCGCGAGCTGGCGAGATAGTTAGGCAGGATGCAGCTGTCGGCATAGAGCAGTGATGGTGTTGTGGGATTGGCTGGTGTTTGTGCCTTTGGGGCTGTTGGCTGGTGGTCTGGCTGGTCTCCTGGGCATTGGCGGCGGTCTGATCTTTGCGCCCCTCCTGCTGTGGATGGGGCTTAGCCCTCACCAGGCTTTGGCAACCAGTACTTTTGCCATTGTTCCCACTGCGTTGAGTGGCACCCTGACCCACCTCTTCGCTGGAGGATTTCAGCTTCGGGCTGGATTGAGCATCGGAGTGGCCGCATTTTTGTCTTCACTGCTGTTCAGCAAGATTGGTTTAGATGTTTCTGGCTGGCTTTTGCTGACGTTTCAGGTCGGGCTCTATCTCGTGGTGGCTGCCACGATTCGTTCAGAGCCTCATCAAGCAGGTCAGCAGCTCAAATCCACGCTTTTTTTGCCGGGTCTTGTAGTCGTTGGTGGTGTCGCAGGATTCTCAGCAGGCTTGCTTGGTTTGGGGGGTGGTTTGCTGATGGTGCCTTTGATGGTGAATGGTTTGGCTGTTCCTATTCACTTGGCGATCCGTTTAAGCACCCTTGCCGTGACCTGTTCAGCGACTGCGGCCTCTTTACAGTTTCTTAGCGAGGGTCGGGGCTCTGCAGGGATTGGGCTTTTGCTCGGTGGCGTGGCGGCTCTGGCAGCTCATTGGTCAGCGTCTCGGCTTGCAAGGGTTTCTGGCAATCGTCTGGCATGGATGTTGAGAACACTTGTGCTGTTGCTTGCTTTTGGCACTGGCCGTCAGGTCCTGACCCTGGTGTTGGGGCATTAACTATTCCTCCTGCAAGTTTCAGTGCTAAGCCTCGACTTTCAAGAGCCCATGTTTTTTGCTGCAAGGGGTTATCAATGAGTTGATCTCAGGAACAATTTCTCTCCGAGAACGTTGCTTCGAGACCTTGCTCTCAAGGGGCTTTGAGAGGCGTCTTTCAAGTCAGTGGGTGGAGGGGAGCTTGACCTGACAAGGGCATTCGAAGGAGGAGTCGCTATTGATAGGTGTGACAGGCCTTTGCGAAGACTGGTCTTAGGTACCGTTTTGCTAGGAGAATAAGGATGCTTCTAGCGTTCCCCTTCCATCATGGGCATCACTGATATTGCAAATGTCGACTTGGCCGGTTTGTGCCTCGTGGTTGTTTTTCATTGCGGTGTGCTAGCTCTTCGCCTTGGTGTAAGCCTTCATGAGGCTTGATTGACGTTCTGATCTGATTGGGTCTAGCCCCTTGGCAGTTGAGGTTTGCTGCGCTAAAAGCGGTCAACCGTTGAATAAACTTGGGCTCCCCCCTGGCTAGACCCAG
>QCLC01000002.1 GCA_003214855.1 Prochlorococcus sp. AG-412-I05
ACCTGTGCCAGCAATTGATTGTGTTAACTCGGCGAATTGATCTCCGCCTTCTCGGTTGAAGCTAAGTGTCACCTCCCAGCTGTCAGGAACGTTTTGCTGCTGCTGACGCCCAGCTGTGACCAGATCCTTCCCGGTTAAGGACGTGGGCTCGAAGAGTTCAGCGATCTTGATGCTGACTTTCTCATTCAGCTGTTCCAGCTGCTCGACCTCACTGCCAACACTGCCTTGCAAACCAAAGGCCTGCTGCGCTTCAACAAGTTGCTGTTTGTCGAGTTCATCATCAGAGGGAGACTCTCCGGATATTGCTCGCTCCTGCTTGGACTTGAGAATGCTCTCCACCTGTCGTTTGAGGCGCTGAAGGCCGCGAACCTCCTGTTCTGTGCCAGGTTTTTGAGCTCGAAACTCAAGTAAGGCCGTCTCGCCAAGCACCTTGGCAGCCCTGGAGGGATCCTGTTCTCCTGGAAGCTGCAACACCAGCTGATCGTCACCAATGGTCTGCAGGGTGGATTCGGCAACACCCAAGCCATTGACGCGACGATCCAAAACAGCTTTGACCGCCTCTAGCTGCTCGGCTTTCACGCTCGTGATCTCACCAGCGGGCTGCACTTCAAGAGTGAGCTGACTGCCACCACGAAGATCAAGGCCCAACTCAAGCGGAAAGTTTGCAGTGACAGAACCTGCCGCAATGGCAAGAGCAAGAATGAGCGCAAACCAGCCCTGTTGACGTGCCATCAATCAAAGCCCCTTAAGAACAATCTGCTGAGCTGCTTCAACAATCTGATGAGGCTGAATGATCGTGAAATTCTCCAATTTGCCGTTATATGGAGTGGGAATGTCCTGACTGGAGAGACGAATTGGGCGAGCATCGAGTTCGTCAAAACACTGTTCAGTAATCAGCGCAATCAACTCAGCACCAATCCCACCAGTTTTCATACACTCCTCAACCACAATCACCCGATGGGTTTTACGGATTGAGCGAATAATGGTCTCCATATCGAAGGGCTTGAGACTAATCAAATCGATCAATTCCACATCGATGCCGTCTGCCTCCAACTGTTCAACAGCCTTGAGACAGTGATGACGCATACGGGAATAGGTGAGAATCGTGACGTCTTTACCCTCACGAACCAGATCTGCTTGATCTAGGGCACAGACATAATCGCCGTCTGGGAGCTCCTCAATCAGGTTGTAGAGCAGCACATGCTCGAAAAAGAGAACTGGATTGTTGTCTCGGATCGCCGCTTTCATCAAGCCCTTGGCATTGGTTGGCGTGCTGCAAGCAACGATCTTGATCCCAGGCACAGCGTGAAAATAGGCCTCAAGTCGCTGACTATGTTCAGCTCCGAGTTGGCGTCCCACACCACCAGGCCCACGCACCACGGTGGGAATTGTGAAATTTCCGCCACTGGTGTAACGAAGCATTCCCATGTTGTTGGAGATCTGGTTGAAAGCAAGCAGCAGAAAACCCATGTTCATGCCCTCCACAATCGGGCGAAGGCCCGTCATGGCGGCGCCAACGGCCATACCCGTAAAACTGTTCTCCGCAATCGGTGTATCCAACACCCGTAACTCGCCATATTTCTCGTAGAGATCCTTGGTGACCTTGTAGGAGCCGCCGTATTGGCCGACGTCCTCTCCCATCACACAAACATGCGAATCTCTGGCCATCTCTTCATCGATGGCATCTCGAAGAGCATTAAAGAGAAGCGTCCCTGACACGTTTTCGTTGCAATCCCGGCCATGCCGGTGGAAGAGGCCAAGCTATCTCAGCCTGAGCAGCATTAGCCTCCTGCGGCAAATGCTGAAAGCAGCAAAACAGACAGCAACAGACCAGGAGAGAGCAACAGCACTAACTGACCAAGATCGTGAGGCGTCATCTGTAGAAGTCCTGAATCGGCAATCAGACTGCCAATCCACAAAAGCTAGGCGGCATCTGGCTCCTTGCCAGCAAACAAACTGCGAATAAACACAAGGGTTAGTCCAAAACCAATGAAGGCAAAGCTGAATGTGGCCAGAAAACACATGCCGATGATCAGGGTTTTAAACCCCGAAGCAATGCTTTGGGCAATCGCAGAGCTGTAATTAGGCGAATGAAGAGCGAAATAAGTCACTGTTTTCTGGCTCAAAATCAGGCATAGCCAGGCAAAAAGTCCACTGGTAATCGCCCCAGAAAGAAAACTGAGCGGGCCCTTGCGTGGTGTCGCAGGCGTCTCTGCCAATGATGTGTTGGATGACTCTGCATCTGCCTTCTCGAAAGAGCTGTTTTTGGAATCGCTCATGCTTCTAGTTTGATGCCTTCACAGCGGAACGCGCAGCACCAACTGCTTAAACCTGCTGCGGCGAAGGCAGGCTGTTGGAGCTGAAGGGCAGCCTGAGCTGAAGCAAAGTCAGCAAAAAGGGCAAAACAGCTTGGCCCAGATCCACTCATCGCTACTGCAAGAGAACCAGGCAAATCAGTGAGCAACTTCAATGTGGTTTGCACAGCCGAAACTTCGGGTGCAACCACCTCCTGAAGATCGTTGCGCAGAGGTGGCGGATTATCAGCCCGCATAGGATTCAGCCAAGAAGATTCTCTGAGCTGCTGACGACGTTGCTCAAAATCAGATTCCTGTGAAAGATAACGACTACTGAAAAGCTCCTTACAGCGTCCATAAGCCCAGGGGGTTGAAACGCTCACTGATGGATCCTTCACCAACACCACGGCCATTGATGCTTTCATCGCTTGTAGCGATTCCAATCTTTCCCCACGGCCGAAACACAATTGGCTTCCACCTGCCAGGCAAAAGGGCATGTCGGAGCCAAGCTCAGCCGCAAAACCTTCAAGTTGACGCTGAGAAAAATTGAGATTCCAGAGACCGTTTAACCCCACCAGTGTTGCTGCACCATCACTTGAGCCGCCCGCAAGACCAGCTCCAATTGGGATGCGTTTTTGTAATTCAATCGCGGCACCAAGTTCAGAGAACCCTGAGCGCTCACGTAATAAATGCGCAGCTCGCACGATCAAATTATCGCCAGCAGTGCTGAGGCTGGCATCATCGCAGCGAAGGCTGATGGTGCCATCAGCCGTATTGCGGAAATGAAGTTGATCAGCGAGTTCGATGCTCTGCATCACCATCGCTAGCTCATGAAAACCATCAGACCTGAGGCCAAGCACCTCAAGATGGAGATTGATCTTGGCTGGCGCTGAGACGCTAACCAGATGCCCTGAAGCAGCAGAAGGGTTCGATATGCTCATGGCTCAGGGTCTACTAGATCCGCCCGATTCAAACCCCTGGCCAATTCCACCCAAGTAGCAGGGGACAGTTCTTGGGGGCGTTGCTGAAGGCTGATGCCAAGATCATCAGCAAGAGCATTCAGTTCAGCAGCAGGAAGAACCTTGGCAAGAGTATTGCGCAGCATCTTGCGCCTGGCCAAAAAGGCCTGACGCAGCAAAGACTCAACACGTTTGGCGAGCAGTGGCTCAAGGCGCTGTTCAGGCGCAAGAGGTTCAATCAAGATGACCTCAGAATGAACTTTCGGCGGCGGTTTAAAAGAGCGCGGCGGCACTGGGCAAACAGTTGTGCAACGAGCGAGCAACTGCAGGCGCACGCTTAGAGCACTAAAACAGCTCTGCCCGGGCAAGGCACGAATCCGTTGAGCGACTTCCTTTTGCAAAAGAAGCACAAGGCGTTGATAGGGATGATCAGCAGGTCGATCCAAGCGACCGAGAAGACGTTCAAGCAGAGGACCGGTGATGTTATAGGGAATATTGGCCACCACTTTGGTCGCAGCACGGCCATCAGCAAGAGTCAATGGAACAGACAACACATCACCTTCTTGCAAGCTGAAGCGGGCTTGATCCGCAAAACGCTGCCTCAACCCAGAGACAAGATCGCGATCAAGTTCAACAGCATGAACAGCAGAGGCAGAAGAGGACAACAACCTTTCAGTGAGTGCTCCACGACCAGGGCCTACCTCCAGCAGACGATCATCTGGTTGAACATCAGCTGCATCGAGAATCTGAGTCAACACAGCGGCATCGATCAGCCAGTGTTGAGCAAAGCGCTTGCGAGCGTGATGTCCGGAAAAGGCCATCACTCAACTTTGCACCAATCGGTATAGAGGGCGGCGCAATTGATTGAAGATCAAAAAACCTGCAGACAGAACTCGGAGTCAAGCTCGCTGTTCCAATCAAAAGCGGCGATAGATCCCTGATTGTTCCAAGTCTGCGCACCGCATGGTTACGTGATTGGCATCAAAACAACCCAGCTCAAACAATTGGCTTCATCTATAGACCGATAACACCGTTTCCTACTCATCCCACCAAGACGATCAAAATGGCGTGCTTGTTTTGGAAGCTGGGCTCGATTACACCACTCACAACATTGGCTTCACATGCTGCAAGGTCTATGCACGTGGTGGCGTTGAAATCTGGGATTCATCCAACTGCAACAGCGATTGGAGAGCTTCTGGTGGTTTTACCTCCCAATTCTGATTCAAGCCAAAAAGTCAACACAACCCTGTTGATCCATTGAGTTGCTTTAATCAGCAGCCTCAATCTCAAGGTTGTCAATTCGAATCCAATCGAGTGTGTTTCGACTCGGCGGTAAGGGCACCAAAGCCAACACCAACTCCAAGCTGTGTTCAGCGAAGTCAGGATGGGTTGCCAGCCAACATCCAATCGCACGCATAATTCGCAGCTGCTTTGCCTTGTTAAAGGCACTCAATCCCCAATGATCTAATCCACGACAACGACGAGATTTCACTTCCACAACCAACAGCCGTTGCTGCTTCTCAAGCACAAGATCTAACTCGCCATAGCGACATGACCAACGTTGACTCACCAACTGCCATCCTCGTCTTCGTAGCAGGCGTAACACCCGCTCTTCGCCCCAACACCCCTTCCGGGTTGACTCCATCATTTGCTGCTGCATTCACATGAGAATTCCACCCATGCATCGATGCTGTACCAACCCACAAAGCAGTAAGTATGAATTCAACACCAGAAGTTCAAGAGAATGATGCCCCAATTATTGCTTATTAAAGTGATGGGTAGATTCATCACTTTAGAACTAAACTCAATAAGATAGGCTAAGGGTAGTGATATTTCATTGCTGATAAGGTTTAGATTGTGTTGCATTCAAAATTTATTTAATACACTTTTTAATTGCGCGGATGATAGCCATGTTTGATAGAATGGCATTTTTACGCCTATTTGAAAAGGAGTATTCATCAGTCAATGCATTGAGCGATCTATTTTGGAAGAGTTAACTCCACTTTAGGCTTGCTAAATGGAAGCGATTGAGGAAGTTTGCTGGCAGTCGTGCGGAGTGAGATTCAAATACAAATCAGCATGAATGAACATCAATGCTAAATCTGTGAACAAGATGAGTTGAACGACCGTATCTTACGCTTGTTTTTATTACAAGCTTTGGCTAATAAGGAAATGGTTTGTAGGTGACCCAATTGATCATGCTCAGATGATTGAGCTAGGCTTCCTTAAGAATATGAACTAGGATGCTTCTTATGGCAGTAGAATGCAAAAATATATAGTTAGACAATCGATGGGACAGACAAATCGAATCCAGTGATCTAGATCTCGATATGTATTTCTCATCTTGATTGCTCTAATCAAGGGGGATCTCAGTTCTTGCTTAATGATCTTGCTCTAGAGGTCTTTACTCCTCAAGCGGTTTCATGGCTTAGAGCGACGATTGGCTTCCCAGCCTTGAGTGGATTCTTATTTATCTTGCCTAAAGCTCATGATAATACTGTTTCAAAGATCAGTTATTGGCGTCAAATTATGATGATTGGTTTCTTTGATCCAACTCTTCCTTTCTTCCTTGTTGCCTGGGGTCAGCAACATGTCAACAGTGCTATTGCGGCGACCCTGATGTCACTCGTAGCAATCTTTACCTTGATTTTAGTTGTTGTTTTTGTTCGTAGTGAGCCAGTTACGAGAGGAAAGTTTATTGTCTTGTAATTTACATGCTAAATCATCTACTTGGATGATTCATGGCTAAATGTTGACAGCACTCGTAGAAGCGTTCATGGTGATGCGGATGCGTAGCTCAGCAAACTTATTTCTCATGAGCCATCATTCCTCTACCTATAGACCTATGGTTTAACTATTTAACCCCTATCCCAATGTTTGCCCGACTACTTGGCTTTGCTGCTGCTGTCCTTCTACTTCTCTTGCCACTGCAACCAAGCTGGGCAATCATGAATCATTCCCAACAGGTGTTGGTCAATGCAGATTTCTCGAACCAAGATCTGCGAGGCGACACATTTAATCTTGCCAACCTGCGCGAAGCCAATCTATCTGGGAGTGATCTAGAAGGATCCACCCTTTTTGGAGCCAAGCTTCACGATGCCAACCTCAGCAACACCAACTTGCGAGACTCCACACTTGATTCCGCCATCTTTGATGGAACTGATCTCACCAATGCAGTGCTTGAGGACGCCTTCGCCTTCAACACCCGCTTTAAAAACGTGACCATTACAGGTGCCGACTTCACCAATGTGCCCCTGCGAGGCGATGCGCTCACAACGTTGTGTGAGGTTGCCGAGGGAACCAACCCAATCACAGGTCGCAACACGGCAGACAGCCTGGGCTGCAGCTAAATACTCCACGCCAACCACTCCGATGAGTTTTGATCCCCGCAGTCTTGAACGTCTACGTGAACTGGGTCGCCAGTTACCCCGGCCCTTGCCAACACCAGATGTTTCAAGTACAGCAGAGCCCCTGGCAAGCAAACGTCGCCATCGCATCGAAACCGAAGACGATCCCCAGGCCCTCTTCCAGGAATTGATGCTGGTGAGCCCTGATGGCACAGTTCCTCCCCACTTGATGGCCCGCCTTAAGGACGCCGAAGCCAAGCGACAGACCCAGGAGCCGGCTGAAGGAGTTCGCCAACAACAAGGCGAAATGAACCCCCTAGACAGATCCTCCCCCGCCAGAAAAGGTAAAACGACCGTTGCCAAGACACCCCCGCTGACGCCTGGCAGCACAGAGGAAAGTCTCTATGTTGCTTTCGGGCAGCTGCTTCTCGAAGACGAAGACGAGATTTGATCGTCTTCGAACTGAATCCGGCTTGATCAAGCCACGTGATGAAAGTGCTTAGCCTGGATTGTTTGTCTTAAGACAAAGATCGATGCAAAGGGTATCTGCAAAGAGGGCTTAGACAAAAGTTTCATGAACGAGAGAAGGCAACATTCAACGATAGAATCCTTCATTTGAAGGGTTCAGCCAGAGCAGAAAAGGGTTTAGATCTTAATTGTTAACTACAGAACCTCTGCTTGGAGACTTTCCTTTAACTCTGACCATTTGAACCCATACCGATGAAGTACAACACTGGTTTGATTGTTTTGGTTCCCACTGGATTGCTTCGTGTAGCTCTTGCTGCAGCTTTAGCCGTAACAGCAATTCCATCAATGCGGATGTCCCTAGCAAACCCGGTAAAAAAAACAATTTGAACTCACCACAGGCCAAAGAGAGTTTTTCGGCAGTTTGATCAAGAAGTGGAATCAAGACTACTTCTAGTTGCTTTAAGTCTTTCAGCTGCTCCCATCGTCAAAGCAACAACACATGCCTGTGGAGATGCTAATTTATAAATTCGGTCAATTCTTGCCGTTGGTGGTAATGCTAGGCAAGCAGATCATGCAATAGATCGATTATAAAGCCTGTTCTGTAATCATAATGTCGCAGCATGATGGTGAGGTTTAAGTGTCTCAATTTGTGATCTTAGCCTATAAGATTTAGAGAGGGTTGGAAGGTTTTCTTGAATAACTAATGACGAAAGGTTTGTGTAATAAAGCACAATTACTTGTGCAGATAGGCCAAGGCTGACTCAGGCTCAGTTTTTTTTTCAAGGCTCTTTATTTATTTATCATCCTTTCAGGCTCTTCTGGTTAAGTCTTTATGAATAGGTCGGATCCTTTTCATATCCAAAATTTCACTCAATTAAGCGCTTCACCCTCAAAGTAGACTTCTCTGTGATGTTAAAAATTGTTTTTTTAGCGTGATTGTAAATTTTATATACTCTTCATCTCGCAATTTTTGCATTTGATCAATGCCCTTCTCTCTAGATGAGCTATAGGATTTTTTTCGTCTTTTTTACTGGGCTATTCCTGGCATAGATAGTGATTAGACCTATTTTTAACTGTTCAATCTCTGAACAGATCGAGTAAGCTGACAATTCAAGTTGATTCCTACGTTAGAATAAATGTCAGCGTAGTTCTAGATCAATCTGGAGCTTTGCATGTGTTTTGAATCGTTGCTTAATAGCGGGGCACGCTTGAGTCGACATTGATGCTCCAAGCGTCGATTCCGCCTTCTAGATTCCAGACCTGATAACCAATCTCCTGCTCTAAAAGCCAGCTTCCGAAGTTCCAACTGCGTATGCCAGCATGGCAAATCACGACGACAGGACGGTCGTTTGGTAATAGTTTAGGCAGTGTTTCCATCCAATCAGAAGATCGACTCAGCGGCAAATGAAGCACATCGGCTGGGAATGGGGCTAACGCAAGCTCCTGGTCTTCTCTCACATCCACACAGATTGGTAGAGAGGATGAGTCGTTCAACCAGCGATGCAGATCCTTTGCAGAAATAGGGGTTGGAGTGGGCTGATTCATCGTTAAATGATTGGCTTTCGATGTGAGCTTTGTTCATCACGATCCACTTTGCTCGCCATTGGTACGGATGATCCTGCATTGGGGTTTGATGTAAGGCAATGACTATCAATCTGCCGTACCAAGGTTTGTCCCAGAGACCATGGCCAACCCTTAGAGGGAATCACATGAGTGTCTCACAGTAAAGTCAATGAAGCTCATATTCATGACAGAGCTGTGTCTCTTGACAGCCTGAAGGATGTTCATTGTTCTGCTGAAGAGTACTCCTTCCACCGCTATTGCTGCTATCAGGCCATGGCAATAGCAGACAAACGATCTAGCGGGTGCTGCATCTAAGCCTTGAGCTGGCCCTGATGACCAAACGCGTTGGGTGATCTAAACCATTAGAAGCTCCCAGTCTTGAACTCTCTCATGTGCATTGCAGATAGCTGTCAATCCATCAGGATTGCTTTCATGAATGCCAGTTTGGTAAGGAATCCACACCAATTGGGCCAGTACAACATCATTTGTTGATAATTAGTAGAGAACCAAGCAGACCAATGCCTCAACCACATGTGTGGAAGTCAGTTGATTTCATTGGCAGGCTTTGCTTAGCCGCAGTTTTTGTTGTCGCAGTACCGTCAAAGATAACCAAGTTCTCATCAGTAGTTGAATCAATTTCCGGGCAAGGGGTCCCAGCACCATTAGCACCCTTCTTGTTGTTGGCAGCAATTGCCTGCCTTGTTGTTGGATCAGTACTTCTTCTATTTGGCAAGAGTCAAAAACTTGGAGCATTACTATTACTCATCTTTCTTGTGCCTACAACAATCATCTTCCATGCATTCCCCTTTCAGCCTAAAGCACTATTTATGAATCTTGGATTGATTGGTGGCCTTACTCTAGCGTTGACTAGACCAAAATTCATCGAATGAGAGGGTTGGCGATAAATAGTAAAGAATAGGTTTCTCTATTGTTCATATGTTATTCATAGGCATAACTCTTTTTTTTGTATGTTAAGCTAACATCAAGGCTTATAGAACTTTGTTGAATGGCCACTATCCAATAGCTGTAAAGACACGTCCGTCTGACTTGTTAATAACTTTCGTCTTGCAAGGCTTAAAAATCTAATTTATAATTTGACTTTAAAGGTGCTTTGTTCTGCCTCATGATCAGCTCGATACCAACAAGCTTAAGCTTTGCAAATATAAATCTTTGCAGGATGAATCTTGTTTCAATCTAATTTAGTTAATGGATCTGTTTTGCTTATCCAAAAGGCTTGTTCTGTGCTACGACTACATATTTAATCCATATGTCACTCCATTCATTGTTGGCCCACTCCTTGTTTTGGTATGATGGTCTTGACTTTTAATCACTCTTTTAGACTTTAGCTAATGCCTCGTGCTTTTGATCGCTGCTTTGTTATTGACTTGATATCATGATAAATGCTAATGTTGTTGGTTTAGTTTTCCAGACTAGTCAAATCAACCTAAGACAAAGGAGCTGAATTAGAATCCAGGTAATCTGCCTGACCACTATCCAAATAAGGCTTGATGGTGTTATTAAAATGATCTTCGCTACAAGTCAGCATGATCAATCCGTTACTTATTTCCCAATCCCAGTGTTGTTCTTTTTCTTGCTTGGCAAATTCTAAATTTCTTACTGTTACAGGTAATGAGGATGTGATTAGCCTAACACTCTCATTTTCTTCTGCTTCAATCACGTCATTACACTCTTCTTCTAGAAAAGCATCCCATTTCTTAGCAATCGCTTCCAATTCCTTATTATTAGAGTTTTCAGAAAGCCACTTCCTATTGAAATCACTAGCGCCAACTTCTCCTCTACCATCCTCAAGAATAGACCTCAAGAGGTAGTCTTTATTCCGGTCAAAAAGTTCTATTTTTTGGCCATTCGACAAAAGCAGTAGTTGTGCTGGAGGGGGAGATTTATAGGCTCTGCCAATAGAAGGAAGGTCAAGTCCACCGATCCTTCCCTGCACATCATCCCAACAGTAATTTAACCAACGATCAACCCAGAAAATCTTATAAGAGATTAATTGTTGTTGACTAAGGCTGAAGTGGTCAAACAGGAAGTCTTCTTGCTTCATGACGCTTGCTGTCATAGGTCCCTTTTGGCTTGACAATAGATTACATCTTCTACCACTGAAGCTGTGAAAATGTTTGAGAACTATGGTAAATAGCCTGAATGTATAAAAACCCTATTACTATTGGTTTTATTATTTTCACGCAGAGAACTAATTATCTCGAAGCTGAATCTAACCAGTCATCACTTATCGCTATAATTCTGGTCTCATTATCAGAAAATAAGATAATTACTTTTAAGCCAGTTGAATTATTTATGTGAATCTTGATCAGATTGTTTATTGAGCCATGCTGCTAGGCAAAGATTGTGCTCAAATATTTAATTTTAGCTACTGTAGTTATGCATCAACTCATCGACAATTTGTTTCATAAGTATCGCTAAAGATTGGCTCCTTTCGTTTTTTCAGTCTCATTGGATTGACTCGTTACCTGCTTTGAATTCTGCTTCCTGTGATATTGTATTTCTTAAGATAAATCCTATGTAACCATCTCAATTATCTAATGGACAATATGAATTAATAGCCGTCTACTCTTGTTATTGCACATGTACTTTGCCTTGAATGTTGTGACGGGGATGCTCCAATGGGCTAGAGATCTTATGCCACGAAGGTCTTCCTAGATAGCATCTGTCTACAGTCGGATCCACATCTACGCCAGCATAATCATCAAGAATAATGCCAGTAGAGATGGCTCCAAGTTGATCAAGGCTTAGTTCTTGACCGTGTCGTTCCATGGATATTGTTTTACTCTGGTTGAGAAGGTTATTTGCCTTCGATGTAGTTAGCTTTTCGCTGATCAATCGCTCTGGAGGTGATCTGGCTCAAATGCAAGTTGAACTTGTTCAAAGATCTCTAACTCCAGGGAAAGCTCCGCTGGCGAATGGAGAGCGCTTGAGGCGGCTGTTTACTACCTTTCCTTCTTTGCCAGTTGCTTCTTTGGCCATTCCCTCCAGGGAGGGACTGTGTGATCACAAGCGACCCACCCCATAAAAAACCCAGGCAAAAACCAGCCACTGCTGCCTCTGGCTAGCATCACCCAGATCCCAAGTGCAAATCAAGGCCAGGCCAACCATTGTGACCACTCCCTCGCATAGAGCTCCTGCCACTGCACCAGACCTTTCTCAGCCTTCTTCCCGTTGACGATTTCGACATTTAGCAAACCATTGGATGCTGTTATGACCGGTCCTATTCGATCGCGCCATTGTCTGCCTTCTATGCGCTGCTTCGCTCTGCGGGATAGCGCCTAGAGAACTTCAATCAAAATTCTCTTCTGGGGATCTGTTGAACAGTGCATCTAACCGAGCATCATGGAGAGGGATATTGCTGCACTGCTTCTTGAGAAACTGTGCGTTTCGAATCATCGCCGTTGGCAAGGTACGCAAAGGCTGGATCCAAGACGGACTAGCGATGTATCAAAAACGCCTACCAGGCTTGATGATCACAGAGATTCGAGATGCATCTCTGCAGCGAGAAGCAGAAGCGATCCTGGCTGCACTGAATAGCAATGAAGTGTTGGTCCCTCTCAGCGAAGAAGGGGAAGTGCTGACTTCAGTCTCCTTTGCTAAACGCCTGGAAAAATATGGCTCTCAACGTCTTGCCTTTGTGATTGGTGGTGCTGATGGCCTATCAGCAGAGCTGAAAAACTCAACCCAATGGCAGCTCAGCTTGTCTGCGATGACGCTTCCCCATGAACTTGCTCGCCTGTTGCTTGTGGAGCAGCTCTACCGAGCTCAGACCATCCTGCAAGGAGGTAAATACCACAGGGGCTAACGATTCAACAGATCTGAACAGCGATCACTGATAAATCAGCTGCATTCGATTAATGCGATAACACTTGAGCACACTGAAAAGGAAATCAGGTTAAGACAATGATGATGCTCAAATGTCAGCCTGCTTTAGCAACATATGCCACCACACTTTCTCTAGAATGAAATTCAACCATCCTCCTAGTCTTTATCAATTGCCAGCCTGCGCATCTGTTGCTTCTTAGTTAAGTAATTAATAGTAGAACCTTAAAATAGGATGCTGATCAATTTCAACTCACTAATATTAACTTTTATCTGACTAAGCTTACAGGTTTTTTAAAACTTGTTGTTGTCCAGCAGTCGATCAATTGAGGTCTTCTTGATATGCATGATGACGAATTCTTACGTAACAAAGCGGTATTATAACTCGCAAAGAAAAGGATATTCAAGGGACAGGTTCAGGCCTACTTCACTGTGAACCTTGCTCTGACTGTGATTTGGTTGGTAGCTGGCATGGGCTACTTTTGCCCCATTTTGCCTATTTTGGGATGGGGCATTTCTCTTGCTGTTGAGTTTTGGAAGCTTGCTCATCCAGAGAGAGACTTCAGCACAGGAGAGATCAAGGCAGGGATGCGTCGCAGTTGATTGAAATCAACAATATTGCATACGCCCTTATTGTAAAAAGACCTCTTTTAATTGAATCCTATATGTGCCACGCGAGATATAAGGAATCATGTTTTTAGTAGTATTAAGTCATGAATTTAATTTTTGAAAATCACTAATGCCTGAATATTGTTCTTTCATATTAATAGCTATCAAGGCTATTCCTTTAAGGAAGACCGCTAAACTAAGCTTCCAATCTCCTTGGTTCACCCTTTTGTCAAAGGACCATGAAAAATCGATGGCTTGCACCACTAGCAATCATTGCGATTTCAACTATTACTTCAATACCATTGAATGCGCATGATGATGGTCATGGGGGAAGGGCGCTTGGAATCAAGGTTGAAACACTTGCACAAAGCACTGATCAATGGGATGGGGATTCGCTCCCGCATTACCCAGCCAGCACTGCTGAGATTACAGTTTTGCGCATCACGATTCCAGCCGGAGTCACCCTGCCATTGCATACCCACCCCGTCATCAACGCAGGAGTGATTCTCCAAGGCAAGCTTCAGCTAAGCCTTCAAGATGGAACGACACGCCTTCTCAAACAGGGTGATGCGTTGATTGAGGTGGTGAATACAGTTCATACAGGCAAAAGTCTTGGTCCAAAAGATGCTGTTGTTCTCGTTTTTTATGCCGGAAGTAAGGATCTTCCGACGACTGTTCAGGTGAAAGAGAAAGCCCTTTGAGAAAGGTTCCTTAGGCAGCGCTTAAAACGTAAAAGCTGGCAGGTGCAACAGAGCAGCTCGATCAAGCACAAGCAATTCTGAAAAGAGGTTGCTACAGCCTGGGGCACGCCCCTATCGGTCCCCATCACAAGACAGACGTCATGGTGCAGCTGTACTATTGAAAAGACACCCGATGTCGCGATGGAGTTCAGCGAGCCTCTTCTTCATTTGCGCTCTGAACGGAAGCAGCTGATCCTGCCATTAGCGAGTGAGCATGTGGCGGCAGGTTTCCCCTCTCCTGCTGAGGACTATGCCGAGATCGGCATCGACCTCAACGAACAGTTGATTCGTCATCCAGCTAGCACCTTCTTCCTGCGTGTTAGCGGCCACTCAATGACAGGTGTTGGCATCCACAATGGCGACCTATTGGTTGTCGACCGCAGCCTAGATGCACAGCCCGGTCACATCGTGGTAGCGATTCTTGATGGTGCCTTCACACTCAAACAACTTGTCCGCCACCGTGGTGTACTGCGTCTAGAGGCCGCTCATTCCAATTACCCACCGCTGGATTTGGCTCGCTTCGGTGACGTGCAAATCTGGGGCGTGGCAGTGCATTCCATTCATAGCCTCAACCCTTTGCAGCAGATATCCCACTCAACACAACGCCTACATGAATAGGCTCACAATAGGCAAGACGATGAATAAGGCTGCCAAGTATAGCAATAGTGTTGTTGTTAATATCTAAAAATATTACCTTAAGATCGTATATAGAGATAGGCAAGTTTGGTGCATCAAATGGCTGACTTTTGTTCACCAAGATCGCGCAAGGCAAGGATGCGATCAGACCAATAACAATGAGATGAGCCTTTGAAATCCCATAACGTGTCGGTCAACTGACCAAGCCATTGACGCCTTTCTTGTTGTTCATTTGCCTCTTGATCGGAAACCCAAGCAGAAACAGAGGTGTGGGAATAATCCAGGGATTTCTCCTCCGGACCCCTTGCCCAGCCAAGATCTGCCAGATACTCGTGAACACATTCATCTACAAATACAAACCAATCATGCAAGTGTTTAATACCATTGGCCTTAATAGCTTTTTGCTGAAGCTCTGATGCTCCTTCTGGAGACTCAACATGGCCATGCACAGCTAAGATTTCTTCTCTGATATTGAGCCATTCGCAATCACCCTTTGATTGAAGATTATAGTAACGTTCGCGGAACTGATCATCTTCCTTGCAAAGCCATTCGATCCAGACTTCTTCCATCAACTCTCTGATTTCTTGCTTGTCTCCTCTAGATAGCCATTCAGAGAAGGTTTCCTTACTGATTCTCTGAATAATATCTTTCTGATGCTTGCTTAGAGTTGGTGCCATTGCAAATCCTTTTGTCTTGTTGGTTTTACAAAAGACCCGACCGACGCGGTTGCTCATAACATGGAATCAACCTATGTGGCCAGGTCCAGTTAAGACGTCATAGACGACTTTTTGTAGACATTGTTAGGGATTCAGCTACGCCTAGCCGGCCATTGAGTCAGCATCCTTTATTGCAAAGGTCTCTAGGCCACAGCGACAGGCTTGACGGTGGAAACCTTGATGCAGCCAAGCAAGACGAATGCCGCCAAACAACCAATCAAAGTGATGATTGGCTGCAAGTCTGCATTGACATTCTCCTCGCCACATCGACGACAACCATTGCGACTGGCTGTCACAGCAAAGCATGATCTCGCCACCAGACAGGCACTGGTGCATCCGTACTATTACGATGCATGCTTTCGTTCGCTTTCCTCTAGCGCCATGTCTCGGGTCACGGCCCTGATCGACGGCAACAATTTCTATGCCTCCTGTGAGCAAAGCCTTGACGCCTCGCTAATCGGTCGTCCTCTGGTCGTGCTCTCCAACAACGATGGCTGCATTGTTGCTCGCAGCTCCGAAGCGCGTGCTCTCGGTATCAGCATGGGCACGCCCTATTTCAAGGTCCGTCACAAATTGGACCGACTTGGTGTTGTCGTGCGCAGCTCCAACTACGCCCTCTACGGCGATATGAGCCAACGACTGATGAGCTTGCTGGAAGCCCATTGTGAGGAGCTGGAGATCTACTCCATTGATGAAGCCTTTGCTTACATCAATGGTCCCTCTGATGACAACCTAAAGCCCTGGGCCCGTCAATTGCGGGCCCAGGTGCATCGCAACCTCGGGCTACCGATAGCGATCGGACTTGGCGCCAGCAAAGGTCAGGCCAAACTAGCCAACCACCTAGCCAAGGCCATACCGGCTCACGCTGGAGTGTTCAACCTACTCACCGCTAGTGATCCAGATCCATGGCTCGAGAGCGTCGCTATCGAAAATGTATGGGGCATCGGTCGCAAGTTAGCCCACTGGTGCCGACTTAGAGGCGTAACCAATGCCCGACAATTGCGCGATATGCCACGTAGCAAACTTCATGTCCGCTGCGGTGTTGTAGGCATACGCCTACAACGAGAACTACAAGGTCATGCCTGTCTTCCTCTATCCCTAGCCCCAACATCAAAACAGGAAACCTGCGTTAGCCGCAGCTTTAGCCGACCAATCGCCAACCTAGAGGAATTACGCCAGGCAATCGCAACCTACGTGGTGCGCGCCAGTGAAAAACTGCGACGACAACAGCAACGGGCCGGGACCCTCACCCTATTCACACGTACCAGCCCATTTGCGCCATCGTTTTACAGCCAAGCCGCTACCATCCAACTGGACCTGCCAAGCAACGACACTACAATCTTGCTAGCAGCAGCCCTGCCACTAGTAGAGCGAATTTACCGGCCCCATTGCCGCTTAATCAAAGCCGGGGTGCTGATGCAAAACCTACAGAGCGCAGACCATCTGCAACAACACCTACTGGTAGCAGTTAATGCTGATGAGCAGCATCGCCGCGATCGACTAATGAACACCATCGACCGACTCAATCAGCGTTACGGCAGCGGAACCGTTCGCTGGGCGGTTTGTGGCATGCAGCCAGGATGGAGCATGCGTCGTCATCAACTCAGCCGCGCGGCTACAACTCGCCTCAATGACGTGCCGCTGGTGCTGGCCTGAAACTTAGAATTGAATTTCAACAGATTTACTTAGTTAGGGTATTGGGCTGGATTTGGGTTGCTCGGTTCCATCCACATTTCCAATCCATATAGAATGCACCACGCAGAGAAGAAAGACGTAACAATCAATAGAAAAGCTACTATGAAAAAAGTCTTGGTTATTAGGCGAACAGTTGAGAATTCGGCTGAAGATCTAGCCGGTAATAAGTGAGGAGATTCATGAGCCATGCAAGTAGAGCAAATTATTGATGACCCTCCCGTACGCTGAATACTCTTGGCAAATGCTTCAGTAATCTCAACAGATTTACCGCAAAGTCTGCAAAGGTGACTGAACGCCATAAAATAATCTCAAGGCAGAATAACTGGTCTACAGATATACAATGAAGAAGAGAGGTTTTGTTATTTGATCATTAGGGGGTGCATGCATTTTAAAATTGCTGCAGAAGCTGCACCTCCTCTTCGCGACGATTCAACAGCAATACCATGCGCTCACCATGGCAAGCGAGGCCGGTCTGATGACGCAGCAGCTCAGTGCTAGCCAAGGCCACCCCACAAGTTTCAACCAAAAGTACCGGCAAAGTTGCAGCATGACCTTGCATGCCCTGCAAATCAAGCGCCTGACGCACTGCGCGTTTTGATTTCTCCATTCCCAGCCGCTCAACAAGCTGAGGCCAGAGATGATTCACCGGCGTGCAACCAGCAAAGGCAATAGGGACGTCACTCATCAGAGGCTAATCGCAGCAACCTTCGGATTAAAACGGCGCTCATGAGGAAAGTTGTTGAACAGCTCCTGCGATCATTGCCGGAGTTACCGGAATCGTCTCGATTGCATCGGCGTTATCAAGATAAGCGTCGAAGGAAGAGTAGTGATCCACATGAGGATTGGCCCCGTCCTTCGAACAGGCTTCTGTCCAGTCGCCATCTTCAGGTTTTACCACGACATAAGCCTGGAGAGATTCCTCTAAATCACCTCCGTCACCAATTCCTTCACCGTGCCAAATTGCTTCGTAGAAGCTCATGCCATCAAATTTAAGAAGAGATCATCAGTTTAAAGAGCCATGTTGCAGTTAAAGGGCCTCGGTACATCTCCGTAGAGACAACCATCTGCTTAGAATGACAAGTGAGTTTCATCTTTAAGCTCCACAACTTGATGCTTTATCTGACGGCCCTACAAAGGATTCGCTGAGCTGCGGAGCTGTTGCTAATGGACTGAAATGTAGATGGGAAAGCCTCGCTGAGCGGTGCATTCAAAAGCTAGAAAAGATGGGCGAGAAGATGTAAGCAGGAATCGTGATTGTCAATCACGACAACAAGTTCTTTGATATCGCCGATTGGCTTGTGAAGTGCATCAACAGACTGATGAGCTAAGCCGGAATGACATCCTGGCCTGAGAAGCCACCACAACGCTGCTGATCTAAGTGACCAATGTGCTTGCGTTCGCTGTAATAAAGCTCCTGGAAGCGCAACGCATCGCTGTTGAGCTCTTCAAACATTGCTTCGATACGCATTTCCATATCGACCGATTCAGTAGGTTGCTGTCGCTCTTCTTCAATCAAAGCAGCAATACAACGCTCAAGAGTTTCAAGACGCTGACCACCCCAGGCCTCAAGAAGATGACGACAACGCTTGAGGGATTTCTGGCGTTCTAGAGCCGCTGCTGTGCCTCGCAGCTGAAGCAGTGGCTTAGCCATAGCAGCCAAATGAACCTCGCCAGGCTCTAACAAAGGGGTAAGACGAGCGACTAGTGCACTGTTCTCCAGGAGCAACTGATCGGTAAGCAGTCGTGGTAACTCAATATCCTCCAAATCATGACCAGAGTCAGTTCCTCGACTGATCGCCTCTAAACGTCCTGCACCAAGATTGGTTTCCTCCAAATCAGTGATCGCCGCCCAAAGCAAACGGTGATGTTGCAAGGCAAAATCCTCCAGCTCTCGCTGTCGTAACTCCCTGCGAATGGCAGCCCGATGATTTGAGCAATGGAGATATAACCTCAGGATTTCCGCCTCGCTGCGCTCCCGTTGACTGGCCTCGCCAGGTTGCTCATGGCGATTCGAGCGGCCATGCCAGCGCTGCCCTTTCACTTGCTGGCGCAGATCTTCCTCCAACTGCAAGGCCAACCGGCCCTGCCCACCGCTCAAGCGTTCGGCAACCTGTTGCAGGTAGTGGGTCCGTACGGCCGACTGGGGCAACTTGCCGAGCAATGCAACCAGGCCACTCACTGCCTGCTGAAATTGATCCGCTTGACTTAAATCACGGCCCTCCAACACCTGTTGAATCTGCCAATCAAGCCAAAGAGGTGACTGATCTAATAGAGCCCTGTAATCGCCAGCACCATGATCTTTGAGAAATTCATCGGGGTCTTTGCCAGAAGGCAAATGAAGCACTCGTAATTCCAGCTGGCCCTGCAAAGCCAGTTGCTCAACTTCGCCAATGGCCCGGTTCGCAGCACGAACACCGGCTCCATCAGCATCAAAATTAAGCACGATCCGCTTCCCTTCGCTGCAACGGCAGATCTGGGTGATTTGCTGACTACTCAAAGCAGTGCCTAAGGAGGCCACTGAATTGGTGACACCTGCAGCATGCAATGCAATGACATCGAAATATCCCTCGACTACCACAGCCCGGTCATCCTTACGGATGGCATTCGCCGCCCGATCCAGTCCAAACAAATGCTTGCCTTTCTCGAACACGTCTGTCTCAGGAGAGTTGAGGTACTTCGGCTCTGAGCCATCAAGACTGCGTCCGCCGAAACCAATCACCCGTCCCTGGCGATCGTGGATCGGCACCATCACACGATGACGAAAGCGATCGTAAAAACCTCCTCCACCCTTGCGCGCCACAACAAGACCGGCGGCTTCCAGTAATTCAGCAGACAAACCTTCCACCTGCTGGAGGTGCTTGAGTAAACCATCCCATTGCTCAGGGGCATAGCCAAGCTCGAAGGATTCCAGGGTGACTTCACTAAGGCCCCGCTTCTCAGTGAGGTAATTCAGCGCACTTGCGCCAACTGGCGTACGCAGTTGGCCACGAAACCAACCGGCCGCCAATGCAAGCGCACGATGAAGCTTGTCTCGACGAGAGAGCTGCTGACGTAGTCGTTCCTGCTGGGGCCCCTCGACCGTCTCAACAGGAAGTTGATACTTGCGAGCAAGCTCCAGCACCACATCACCAAAACTCTGGCGCTGAAACTCCATCAGGAACTTGATCGAGTTTCCACCAGCTCCACAAGAGAAGCAGTAATAAAACTGCTTCGCTGGCGAGACCGTCATCGATGGTTTGCTGTCGTCATGGAACGGACAGATCCCTACGAATTCACGGCCCTTTTTCTTTAGAACCACATGTTCGCCAACGACATCAACAATGTCGGCACGCTCCTTGACGGCCTCGATCGTGCGCGGGTGAAGACGGGGGACGGGCATGACCTTATTTTGCTGGTTGCGCCGCGAGAGGTCGAGAAGAGAACATGATCAGCAAAATCAATCCATACGACAAGCAAGGCCGAGATCAATAAGAACTCAAAACCTCGCTGCAAAGGCTTTCAGGGATGGCCTCTTCTCTTGTGTTGTTCAATATGCCATTGCCTCAGTTCTGCGGATGAGATGAATGATGTCGATGCAGGGCAACAACCAACTGCAGACAAATAGCCAATGGCGTGGGTTCAAATCACTCCTGCTCGCCGCTCTGGCCTTCAGCTTGATGACCGTTTGCGTCAAACACCTTGGTGGTCGTTTGCCTGTCGCAGAAATTTTGTTCGCAAGATCTCTGATCAGCCTGGCAATTACTCGGTTCATGCTCAGTCGGGTTGGGGTTTCCCCCTGGGGACACCGGAAAAGGTTGCTGTTATTGCGAGGGCTGCTGGGCACAGCGGCATTGTTTTGTGTATTTGACGCCTTGGCGTCCTTACCCCTTGCTACCGCAACTGTTCTGCAATACACCTATCCAACATTTATTGCCTTAGCGGCATGGATGTTTTTAAGGGAAAGAATCCATCGTCGTATTGGTATAGCAGTATTGCTCGGTTGGTTGGGGATCACCCTGGTTTTAAAACCCGAATGGCTTGGCGCAAGCTTCCCCGGTTACTCTCCTTTATCTGTCTTAATTGCACTTTCAGGTGCTCTATTTACAGCTCTGGCCTACGTCTGCGTGCGTGAGCTTTCTAAGCAGGAACATCAACTCGTAATCGTTTTCTACTTTCCATTGACATCAGTACCAATAGCCCTGTTCTTCCTCGGTAATCAGGGAGTCTTGCCACTTGGAATCGATTGGCTCTGGATACTGGGTATTGGCCTATTTACCCAACTTGGGCAAATTTGGATTACCGAGGGATTAACTCTTTTGCCAGCAGCCACAGCAGGTTCAATTGGCTATTTCCAAGTTTTGTTTGCAACTCTCTGGGGTGTACTGCTGTTTGCTGAACCCGTCGATGGCTGGTTCGTGATTGGAGCTCTGATGGTACTAGGAGCAACACTCATCAGCTTCAGAAGCAGACAAGAAAATATCCAAAAGCAACCAACATGAAAAAATGGTTATGACCTTAATCCTTTTGATCGAGCTGTCAAAGATCGGATGGCAGTCTCTGTAAAAAAATCCTTAAAAGGGCACCCGTAGGAGAGCGTGATGAGAACTAAATCTCGCCACCTCTAGGGCGTCGAAGCCTGTCGAAGTGAGTCCAGGTTGTTAGGGAGACGGATTTCAACCTGAAATCGTATCGGTTAATTATCCTGAGAATCCAACCAATGAATCGTTTTCTGGGGAAGTAAGACGGAGGCATTTGGGATCTGTAAGAGGTAGAAACCAGTCGTAGGCAGTTCCTAGATGGTAGGGCGTGTTTGAATCCCCTTCCTGGTCCTAAAACAGGTGAAGAACGTAGTGTTTCCGAGTCCAGTTAGTGTTTGATTATCTGGGTCCCCTATTACCCCAAGAGAATCCTTCCTCTGTTTTGGGTGTTAAACCAGAACCAGAACCTTGTATCTGATTATCAAGGTCCTTCGTCCCATTTATAATCCCACCACTAACACTCTTCAACTCATCTGTTGAGAGTTCTTCGTTGATTTCTTCGTTCTCCTTGGGGTTAGTCATAGGTGTAAATATTCTCAGCTTGCCCTAATCATTCTTAGAGTTTTTACCAGAAAATAAAATCAAACGAAAAGAAGATTAGTGTCGGAAGAAGGGACCACGACTATTACGACCACCTTCATTGTTTAGAAAGTGTCTACAAAGTCTTATTTCATCAAGCAAATCCTTCGTCTTCGTGTCCCACTGTTTTGTCTTTTTCTCACGTTGATAATTAAAATATTTCTCTAAGTTGTCTCTGCAAACATTTATCTTGTGGTTATTTACTGACTGTGGAATTTGAGTAATAATCAACACAAGGAAAAGACCGATGTAAATTCCATCTCTTTTGGTTAATGATGATTTCATTAGTCTCTACCCTCTAAGTCTCCATCCACAACTATTCCATCTCTTGACTTTTTCCAACCTCTGAGTGTCATCCCAGAACCAGAACCTTCACTTCTCTTAGTAAGACAAAAAACTGGATTATCAGTTATTCCACCACCACTAACACTCTTGAGTTCATCGGTGGACAGTTCCTTGTCGACTCGTTCGTTTCCTTTTGGATTAGTCATAGGTGTTTGTACTGGTTATTGTAATAATGGAGCCGTCTGAAGGCCGCTAATAACTATTGCAGGAACTGAGTTTTAGACCGGTCACGCAAAACAAAACAAGCTCCAGAAGCTCTGAGCAGAACCTCGAACGATCAAGCAGAGGCTGGACAGATCAGGCAGCATGGATGACATCAAGAGCAACCTCATGATCTGTTGGCTGCAAGGGCAAAAAGTAGAAGCCTGGCAGCAAGGGACTCGGCAAGGAGTCGTGTTGGCATGTGCTGGTGTTGGTTACGAGGTTCAGATTGCACCGCGCCATCTCAGCGAAATGGAGCACGGGCAAAACACATTCATCCTCTGGATCCATCAGGTGCAGCGTGATGATGGATCCAGCTTGTTTGGCTTCCCGGAACGACGAGAACGGGACATGTTTCGTACCTTGATTGGTGTCAGCGGCGTGGGGCCCCAGATGGCCCTCGCTCTTCTAGAGGAATGTCAGACCGGAGAACTTGTAGAGGCGATTGTGCAGGGAGACCTACGCAAGCTTTGTCAGGCTCAAGGTGTAGGCAAGCGCACAGCCGAACGTCTTGCGGTGGAATTGCGCACAAAGTTGGCTGAATTTAGTAGTCGTGATCCTGGAATGTCCCTGGTGGACAACGGTGTGATCGACTCGCATCAGCTCAAGGATTCAAGTCTGCATGAGCTACAAATCACCCTCGCGGGTCTTGGTTACGAAGATCTTGAAATACGCCGTGCCATAAGGGCTGTGGCCAGCGGTGCTGCAATAGGAGCCAGGGACATGCCTGAGTCTGTCCCCTCCATCGACGACACTGACGCCTGGCTGAGAGCAAGCCTGCGTTGGCTTAGTCAGGAAGCTGCCTAAACAATGGTCCACAAAGAGTTAGATTGTTTTTTTGGTCTCTTAGGGCAAAACGCCAAGCATGTCGCTCGATACAACAGAAAAGCAACAGCTGATCAACGCCAACCAAACCCATGGCACCGATACGGGGTCTGTGGAGGTGCAAGTGGCAATGCTTAGCGAGCGGATTACCAAGCTCAGCTCGCACCTGCAGGAGAACAAGCACGACTTCTCATCCCGTCAGGGACTGCTCAAGATGATTGGTCGTCGCAAGCGCCTTCTCAGTTATGTACGCGGAAAGAGTGAACAGCGCTACAACGGCCTGATCACCAAACTAGGCATCCGCGGTTAAATCCCTTTTGGCGATTTCCCTCTAATTCTTAAGCAGATGGCCGAACGAAGCAAAGCTATGCCTTTCGGGCCTGACAAGAGCGGACCGGCCAACAAAAGCCTGCCCCAAAAGGGATCCAAATCGCCAAAGATCAAGAAAGCAAAAACGACCTCCAGCAGTCAGCAGGCCATTCCAAAGCCGGTGGCCAACCGCATGCTGCGGCGCGTGATCTTCGCCTCGGGTCTGCCTACTGCTGCAGGGATGGGTGTTTTTGTCGCTAGTTATCTGATTGTGAGCCGCGGCATTGCTGATATCTCACCATTCATCACGCTGATCTCTTCAGGAGCCTGCTTCCTCGTTGGCTTGATAGGACTGAGTTATGGGGTTCTATCTGCCAGCTGGGAAGATGCCCCAGGCAGCCTGCTTGGACTGGAACACATTGGTCGCAACATAGGAAGAATGCGCGATTCAAGCAAAGCTAATCAACCAGGCTCAAAATCAGAGACCAAGCCAACGGAATCCAGACAAACATCAGACCAATAGTCGCTCGCTGCATCGAGCTTTGAATGCCTGCTGTTGAAGGGAACTGAGTGCAGCAGAAGCGTCACGAACGCAGAACTGATGACCTAGGCATACGTAACGCACCTGGGGACCCTGGCGAACCGCTGCTACCACGGGTACCCGAACGCCAAATTCATCCTTGGCTGGGCGATGTTGATGGAGACATTCCCGAAGCTTGTGCTGCACAGTGATGTCACAGGCTTCATCAGGCATCAACTCCACCAACAGCAGTCGTAGGTCATCGATGGCGCGGCAATCATCAATGATCAATTGGATACGGTCGTCGCGACGATCAACAGAGGCCCACATGAGCAGTCGCGCTTCCAACATGAGGTGATCTGATAGACGGGCATAGCTCTTGGGGAACACCACAGCTTCGCAACCACCGGTGAGATCCTCAATCTTGAGAACTGCCATGCGATCGCCCTTGCGGGTTGTGACTTGGCGCATCTCCGTCAGCATCGTGATCACACTGACCTTTGCCTTGTCAGGCTGATCCTCAAGGCTGCCAAGACCAATAGGCGCCAGCAATTGAGCTGGAGCAGTGAGCTGCTTGAGCGGGTGATCAGAAAGGTAGAAACCAACCAACTCTTTTTCAAGTCTCAGCTTTTCAGTCGGTGGGTAGTCGGGAACCGGTGCTGCCTTGGGTGCAGTGCTCAGCTCATCAGACGTTTGCTCGTCTGCTGCTCCAGCCACAAGATCAAATAGGTTGCCCTGACCACTTAGTCGATCACGGGCACGAGAAGCAGCCCAATTGATCAGAAGCTCCAAGTCGGCAATTAACTGGGCCCGGTTCGATTCAGGGTCTATGGCATCTAGGGCTCCGCAATGAATAAGAGATTCCAACCCGCGACGATTCAGAACATTGGAGGGCAGACGATCACAGAGATCGGCAAGGGAGACAAAGGGGCCATCACTATCGCGATTGGCAATTAGCTGCCTGATTGCACCATCGCCAAGATTTCTCACAGCAGAAAGACCAAACAAGATGCGATCACCAGCAGGGGTAAAATCAATTCCTGAAGCATTTACATCTGGCGGCATCACTTCAATCCCCATCGCATTGCAATTTGAGATATAGCGCTGCACCTTGTCACTAGCGCCAGCATTGACTGTCAGTAATGACGCCATATAGGCAACTGGATAATGTGCCTTTAAATAGGCAGTTTGATAAGTAACAGCGCCATAAGCCGTTGAGTGACTCTTGTTGAAGCAATATTCCGCGAACAAAACCATTTGGTCGAAAAGCTCATCGGCGATCTTCTGATCAACACCACTTCGACTTGCACCTTCAACAAAAATACTGCGATGTTTCTGCATCTCTGAAACCTTTTTCTTGCCCATTGCACGCCGTAGCAAGTCAGCTTCGCCCAGAGAATAGCCAGCAAGATCCTGGGCAATCTTCATGATCTGCTCCTGATAAACCATGATCCCGTAAGTCTCCTGAAGGATTGGTTCAAGGGCAGCATGAGCAAAATCAATTGCCTCTCGACCATGTTTCCGATTGATGAATTTTGGAATCAATCCGGCATCCAAAGGACCTGGTCTGTACAAAGCTAAAATTGAGGAGATATCTTCAAGAGATGAGGGGCGAAGGTCACGCACAATCTGTCTCATCCCACTCGATTCAAGTTGAAAGATGCCCTCAAGATCTCCTCTCGCAAGTAAGGCAAAAGTTTCAGGATCCTCTGGTGGCAATTGATCAGGATCAATTCTCTCTCCATTGCTGACTTCAACAAGCTCAAGTGTTTTGTCAATCATGGTGAGATTCTTGAGCCCAAGAAAATCCATCTTCAATAACCCCATCGACTCCACATCTTCCATGAAGTATTGAGTAATTATCTGTCCATCGTTATTACGCTGAAGCGGTACAAGATCATCTAGGGGCTCAGCAGCAATGACGACTCCAGCAGCATGAACGCCAAAGGTTTTATTTGTACCTTCAATGCGCATTGCCATGTCGACCCATTTTGTAACGACTGGATCGTTCTGATACTTCTCACGGAATTCAGCATTCGGCGAATCGCTGCCGATCATCGCAGCTAGCTTTGCAGGCTTTCCCCTTACTACGGGAATAAGCTTGGCAAGTCGATCGGCATCTCCATAGGGAATATCAAGCACCCGGGCTACATCCTTCAAGACGGCCTTGGAGGTCATTCGGTTAAAAGTGATAATTTGAGCAACCTTGTCTTCGCCGTAACGACGCGTGACATAGTCGATCACCTCACCACGACGTTCAATACAGAAATCAGTGTCAATATCAGGCATCGACTTA
This sequence comes from Prochlorococcus sp. AG-412-I05, assembly GCA_003214855.1. Taxonomy (GTDB): domain Bacteria; phylum Cyanobacteriota; class Cyanobacteriia; order PCC-6307; family Cyanobiaceae; genus Prochlorococcus. Next base: position 26,463 of record QCLC01000002.1, read on the forward strand.
CGCTCAGGATTAAGGAATCGCTCAAATAACAATCCGTTTTGAACAGGATCAATGTTGGTAATACCAAGGGCATATGCCACGAGTGAACCAGCGGCTGACCCTCTCCCTGGTCCTACTGGAATGCCCTGTTCACGTGCAAAGCGGATGTAATCCCATACCACCAGGAAATAGGTGGGGAAGCCCATCTGTTCCATCACACCCAGCTCATAGGTGAGCCTTTCGCGGTAATGGTCATCAATTGGATCTGCCGTTGCCAGTTTCAACCTTTGCCGTAGCCCCTGCTCTGAGACCTCGTGTAGATAACTCACGGCGCTATGTCCTTCAGGAATCGGGAAACGAGGCATTTGATAACTACCGAGGATTGAGTATTCCTCAACCTTTTCGGCAACGGCTGCTGTGTTGGCAATAGCCTCTTGCAGCACATCAGGCTCGAGATGATCGGCGAACAGCCGTACCATCTCCTGTTCAGACTTGATGTATTCAGTACCTGTGTAGCGCAAACGCTTCTCATCACTGATCAACTTGCCTGTCAGCACACAAAGCAGGGCGTCATGGGCCTCCACATCGTTCTTGCTGAGGTAATGGGCGTCATTGGTCGCAATCAGCTCAATCCCTAGCTCTTTAGCGATGCTCACAATCTCCACATTGACGATTCGGTCTTCCGGCGAGCCGTGATCCTGAACTTCGAGATAGAAGTCTTTGCCAAAGACCTCCTGGTACCAACGGGCCACATCCCTTGCTACATCAATGCGACCGCGCAAGATGGCTTGAGGAATCTCCCCACCAAGACAAGCGGTGGCAACAATTAACCCCTCACTATAGGCCTTGAGCAGTTCTTTATCAATGCATGGCCTTGCAAAGATGCCTCGGCCGCGCATACCGCGCAGATGGCTAATGCTGGTGAGTTTCACAAGATTGCGATAGCCAACAGCGTTCTTAGCAAGCACCACCAGGTGATAACGTCGCTCCTTCTTCGGTTGCGGATCCTCAATGGACCCGTTGATCACATACATCTCATTGCCGATGATCGGCTTGATCTCAGCGTTCTTGCAAAGCTTCAGCAGTTCAATGGCGCCATACATCACACCGTGGTCGGTGAGTGCCAGAGCGGGCATGCCTAGCTCCTTGGCTCGCTTCACCATCTGGGGGAGCTGTGTAGCTCCGTCCAGAAGGCTGTAGTCGCTGTGGTTGTGAAGAGGAACGAATGCCATGCCCCCAGCCTAGGAGGAGGCGCAAGATGCAGGGTTGTTCATGTAGCCAAACGCTGCATCTAGTGCAAGAGATCGTTTAGGGAATGAAGTTTCCCTGCGGGTGATTTGCCATCACGTTTGCTGCTTGCTCATAGTGAAAAGCCACTTGTAGGAGGCGCGATTCCTCCAGCACATTGGCAATCAATTGCACCCCGATCGGAAGGCCATTGTCATCGAATCCACAGGGAAGACTGATGGCAGGCAAGCCAGCCAGGTTGGCTGGGATCGTCAGCAGGTCAGCCAGGTACATGGCAAGTGGATCATCAGCGTGGGCACCGACTTGGAAAGCAGTGGTAGGGGATGTGGGTGTTAGCAGCACATCGACCGTTTGGAAGGCCGCATCAAAATCCTGACGGATCAATGTGCGGACCTGCTGGGCTTTCTTGTAGTACGCATCCATGTAACCAGCCGACAGGGCATAGGTGCCGATCAGGATGCGTCGCTGCACCTCGCTACCAAAACCCTCTGCGCGACTTCGGGCTGTCATCGCGGCTAGAGCGTCAGCTCCTTCAGCTCGGTAGCCGTACTTCACCCCGTCGTAACGCGCCAAGTTGGCTGAAGCCTCCGACGGGGCAATCACGTAATAGGTGGCGATGCCATCGCTAAAGCGTGGGCAACTCACCTCAACCAGTTCCGCTCCCAAGGATTGCAGCTTCTCTGCAGCTGCCAAAACTGTGCTCTTGACTTGCGCATCCAAGCCATTCTGATCAAAGCACTCTCGAATCAAGCCGATGCGTATACCAGACATTGGTTGCGAAAGGGCAGAGCAATAATCGGGAACAGGAACATTGAGACAAGTGGAGTCACGAGGATCAGATCCTGCGATCACTTGTAAAAGCTCAGCAGCATCGGCCACGTTGGTCGTGAACGGTCCAACCTGATCAAGAGAACTGGCAAAAGCCACCAAACCCCAACGACTGACACGGCCATAGGTGGGTTTAAGGCCTACGACCCCACAAAATGAAGCGGGCTGACGGATTGAGCCCCCAGTATCCGAACCCAAGCCAGCCATGCATTCACCTGCCGCAACAGCTGCTGCACTGCCACCAGAACTGCCACCCGGCACACGGCTGATATCCCAGGGATTGGATGTAGCCCCAAACGCAGATGTCTCGGTCGAGCTACCCATGGCGAACTCATCGAGATTTGTTTTCCCGAGAAGCACAGCACCGGCCTGCCAGAGGCGTTCAGTGACGGTGGATTCATAGGGCGGCACAAAGGTTTCCAGCATTCGACTGGAACAGGTGGTGCGTATTCCTTTCGTGCAGAGGTTGTCCTTAATTGCCAAAGGCACACCAGCCAGAGGTGGCAGAGACTCACCCGCAGCCAAGGCCTCATCGATGCGATCGGCATCGGCACGAGCTCGCTCTGCTGTGACATCCAGAAAAGCGTGCAGAGTGGGATCCACCACTGCGATACGAGCAAGTTGGTGATCTGTGAGTTCCCTTGCGGAAACCTCGCCGAGCTTTAGTTGCTGACGCCATTCAGCGATCGCCATCGGCTTGCGGTGCTGTGCTGTGCAGCAGCGACGCTATCAGTCGTCTGACCAGCCTTCGACTGCGATCGTCAGCGGCTCAACGCGACGACAACGCACGAGGGTGTGATTCACAGACGCAGGTCCCTCAAAAGAGAGATCCGCAACGAAGGTCGAGAGCTTGACCTCAAGACTCTTTCGCGTCAAAAAAGGACCGAACCAATAGGTGACATTTGGTTCACGGGTTTCAACCCTGGCCCACCAAGCCAAACCAAAGACATTGACAAGGCTACGCAGCGGCCTAATCAATGAGCCCATGATTGAGGTTGGCGGATGAGCATTATTTTGCCTCGTCATGTTCCAATTGGTGTTCCGCTGTCGGCTGCCAAGAAATTTTTGGATCAACGCTGAACACTCTCTTCATCAGGTGACTGATCCTCACGAACGTCAAAATTGCAATCCTGACTGGTCAGCAAATCCTCATCCTCAATCGAAGTTCTTTCTGGCTGCAAATCCCCTATTTGGCGATCAAACGGTGGTTCATCATCTTTGGAACAAAGTAGCTGGTTAGCCAAGCTGGACGGCAAAGCCTCACCAAACCGCTGAATCTCATCCGGCTGATGGATTGGCGAATGATTGGTCTTGGCAATGGGTTCTGACTCCATGGAAATGGAGTCGCAAGAGATGACCGGCAAAGGGCATTGAGGCCGCACGATCCTGGGGGATGGAGTTTGGCCATGAACCCCCTTCATCCAGCCACGACGGGCAACCTCGTATAAACACATCGCAGTAGCAACAGAGGCATTCAGACTGGGAGTAACCCCCCTTAATGGAACGCGTACAAGCTGATCGCAATGGCGACGAGTTAGGAGAGAGATCCCCTGCTTCTCTGATCCCGTCACGATCACTAAAGGTCCGTCTAGATCGACATCTGGAAGGGTGATGTCCCCTTCCTCCGCCAGGCCAATAACTCGATATCCCGCCTGCTTCAGTGCTTCTAGCGAGCGATTGAGATTCACGACACGCGCTACTGGTAGATGCTCCAAAGCGCCTGCTGCAACCTTGGCCACCGAACCAGTGAGACCAGCACTTCGTCGTTGTGGGAGAACAACACCATGGGCGCCAAGAGCCTCAGCAGAACGAATAATGGCGCCAAGATTGTGGGGATCCGTTAGGCCATCGAGGGCAAGCAAAAGGGGCGATTCCCCAAGACCCGCACATCCCTCGATCAGACTTTGCAAATCAAGGGTCTCCGCTGCAGCAGTCTGCAGAACAATTCCTTGATGCACAGCACCACCTGTGAGTTGACCGAGACGAGCCCAGGTGACCTCTTCCACCAGTACTCCTGAGGATTTGGCCTCACGCAGCAATTGCAAAAATCTTGGTGCGCTTCGCAAATCTGATGTGCACCAGATGCGATGAATCGGACGCCCAGCTTCCAGAGCAGCTTGGCTGGCATGACGTCCCCAAAGCAGATCATCGGCAGCAGCTGGTCCGAATGCTTCTGCCTCTGGAACGCGATCCGAAGTAGATGGATCGAATCTTTTTGAAGGCAACTGCCTGTCTGCAGGTCGTGAACGTTCTCTCAAAGAGGGACGTCGCCCTAGCCGTTCATCGCTACGACGTCGTGATGGTCTTTCATCACGAAATACACGAGCTTCTTTTCTGTCAGTTTCACTTGCACGACCTTGCTCAGAGCGAGGCCGATCCCGGCTAAAACGCCCCTGCTCAGAGCGAGAACGATCACGGTTAAAACGGCCCTGCCCAGAGCCTTCACCATTGAATACTTTTGAAGGGCTATCACCAGCTTCTCCATCAGGCCTGGAGCGATACACCCCTCGCGGTCCAGAGGAACGACCACCCGATGGGCGGCTGCCGGAAGAGCGGCTTCCGTAAGCAGATCGACCAGAAATCCCATCGCCATCCCGTCGGATCCCACCAGGACGACCTCCTCTAGGACGACCACCACGAGGGGGGTTGCCTGAACGGCGATCAAAGCGGGAGCTCATAAGAAGAGAAGAAGCTATAGCAAGTCGTGTTCGGTCTCCTCCAGTTGATCCAAGAGCTGCGCAAGCCGCGCCGGATTCTGCAAAAAGAGCCAGCCAACCATTGTCTCAAATCCTGTGGCCTTGCCGTAGGTCGCTGCATCTCCACGGCGTGGTCCTCGTCCGGATTTGTTACGACCTCGCCGTACCAAATCCTTCTCAAGATCTGAAAGATGCGGATCTAAGCGAAGCAGAGCTTTTGCCTGAGCAGCGGCCTTGACCTCGTCAACAACAGCTCGATGTAGATCTTCAGATCTGCCAGGTTGGTAACAATGACGCAGACGCTGATGCAATTCCCAAACAGCATCACCAAGCCAAGCCAACTGCAACGGTCCCAGTTCATTAGCACCGCCAATCGCTGACTGACTACGAATCCAATTGTTCAAGCTTTCAACTGATTTAAAGCCGTACGCAGATCAACTGCCAGGTGGAGAAAATCCTCAAGCCGCACAAGTTTCACTGTTTGGACGACCCTTGCATTGCCCACAAGGGCAAATGACCGTTTGGCATCGGTGCACTTCTTGGCAGTTTGAACCAAAGCCCCTAGGCCAGAAGAGTCAAGAAAGTCAATCTTGTTCAGGTCAATAACCAAAGGAGCAGCATTGGCCAGGAGCACATCCTCTACGTAGGTGATGAACTGCTTCTCGGAATAAGCGTCTAGCTGGCCAGTGAACTGGAATACCAGACAACCCTGCCGCCGTTCAAAACCCCCTCTTAGAGAAACGGTCAGTCGCTGCAATTCGGTAATGGGACCAGTCCCCCGTGACGCAATGGCACGAAGTGTAGTGATACTGCGTGATCCGCACCACGCTTCAGCGACGATCTGCCATCAGCTCAACAAAGTGAGCGAAGTGGTGGTCTGCATCATGAGGACCAGGACTCGCTTCCGGGTGGTATTGCACACCAAAAACAGGTCGATCACGATGCTCTATCGCCGCAACAGTGCGGTCATTGAGATTGAGATGGGTCACAACCACGCGGACCTGTGACAGAGACGAGGCGTCAAGTGCGAATCCATGGTTTTGACTGGTGATCTCCACCTGTCCCGTTGTGCCGCAGGGATGGTTGAGCCCGCGATGGCCATAGGCCAATTTGAAAGTACGGCCACCCATGGCAAGCCCAATAATCTGGTGACCCAGGCAAATGCCAAACAGGGGGATATCAACCTTATTGAGAAGATCTTTAGCCAGGGCAATACCACCAGTCACGGCAGCAGGGTCACCAGGTCCATTCGATAGAAATACGCCCTCGGGTTGTGAACTCAACACGGTGGCTAAATCGGAACTGGCTGGCAGGACGTTGACCTCACAACCGTGAGCGACCAAACGGTCAAGAATGGCTCTCTTGATACCAAAATCAATCGCGACAACGCGATAGGGCGAATCAATTTGTCGCTTCAACCTTTGATCAAAGCCCACAGCACAAGTCGATCTCCAGCTGTATGGATCTTTCGTTGAGACCTGATCTGCAAGGTTTAATCCCTCCATCGATGGAGCCTGCTGCAACAGTTCCATCAGCTGCTTAGGGGTGGAACCATCGCTACTTATGACCCCATTCATGGCTCCGACCTCGCGCAGATGTCTCACAAGCGCCCTGGTATCAACACCTGAGATACCAACAACTCTTTGCTCCTCAAGCCAAGTCTGCAGCGACTGTTGGCAACGCCAACTGCTCGGCATTGGGGAGAGTTGACGGGCGATGACACCCCTTGCATGAGGCCGGGATGATTCTTGATCATCAAGATTTACGCCTGTGTTGCCCAACTCTGGATAGGTGAATGTGATCAACTGACCGGAGTAACTGGGATCTGTAAGGACTTCCTGGTAACCCGTCATGCCGGTGTTGAAAACCACCTCGCCCATCGCGGCACCGCGATGACCAAAGGCCTCCCCCTCAAGCACCGTGCCATCAGCAAGTACCAAGAGCGCCGAATTTCGCGATGAAGCAATCATCAGCAGAAGGATCCCGAAGTCATCGCAGTCTCATTCTCCAGTTTGATGATCAAGTGCCATGCGGAGCCCTTCTAGCCGCTGCCAGGGAAGGCCCTCCTGCAGGCAAGTCTTTGCAGTAGAAACAGCTGCTTGTAAATCATCTTGTAGTCCAGCAGCCCAGAGCACTAGGGCTGTGTTCAATGCCACCACATCCCTTTGAGGGGCGGTGCCACCTCCCTGTAGTACAGCGGAAAGAATCGCTTGATTTGTTGCCAAATCACCACCCTGGAGAGCCTGCAAAGGAGCTCTAGTAAGCCCGAGTTCTGTTGAATCGATCGATGTTTGTCGCAAGTGACCATTCTCAAGCAAACGCATTGCATTGACTCCTTCCAACGACGCTTCATCAAGGCCACCGGCGCCATGGACAACAACGGCCCGCTGCAAGCCAAGCCGTTGCAATGCTTCCGCCATTGGATTGAGCAACTCAGCCTTAGCTACCCCGAGAACCTGGGCATTCGGTTGCAACGGATTCACCAGTGGACCCAAAAGATTGAAGACGGTGCGCACTCCAAGGCTGCGCCGCAACGGGGCCAAGTTGACCAAAGCGGGGTGCCAGGCTGGGGCAAATAAAAATGTGACGCCTACCTCAGCCAGGGCCTCCACCACAGAGACAAGAGGGGCCTTGAGCTGCAGACCCAGGCCCTCAAGAACGTCTGCTGAACCGACTTTGCCACTTGCACTTCGATTGCCATGCTTAGCCACATTCGCCCCGCAGGCGGCAGCAGTAAACGCCACTGCGGTTGAGATGTTGAAGGTGTCTGCACCGTCGCCACCTGTTCCACAGGTGTCGACCATAGGGATGTCTGGCAATGGGCAAGGCAAGGGACAAGCACCTCGCAACACCTGGGCCATGCCTGATAACTCACTTCCGGTTACCCCCTTGGCTCGCAAAGCCGCTAGAAACGCACCGGTTTGCACAGGGGTTAGTTGTTCCGCCAACCAAGCCTCCATCAAGGCAGTTGCTTCCACCTCGGGAAGGTTTTGTCCTTCGAGCAACATCTCGAGGATTTGCGACCAAGAGGAAGAGGCAGTAGCTGAAGTAGGCATCGGTGCAGAAAAAAACCCGGGTGCAAAGCACTCCGGGCAGGGTGATGGGGACAACACCACTATCCCCTAAAACTTTGCTACTGGCGAGAATCTCTTAAAGAGAACAGCAAGAAAGAACTCTGATCCATCCAAACGGCGCTATTGAAGCTGGATAGGAACGAATTACTGAGCGCTGGAACTAGTGCCAAGACTAAAGGTCTCAGGAATTTAGCGCTGCGTCATTTAATCCCAAAAACTTGAGGATCTTGAGAAATTCACACGAAAAATCTGGCATCCTTTAAGAACGATGACTCCAATCAACAATCAGGGCATAGAGACCAGATCGACATCCGGAGGTCGTTCGTTAGTGAGCAGCAACGCTAGTTATCGCAAGTATTCACCTGGATTGGATGGTTCTAATGCTGATTAGTTAAGGATCTGTGATCGCAACGTTTCAAGAATCCCTCTAGGCTCGCTCATCCAACTGGCTGCATAGGTTGAACCATGTAGCGATACCTGCATGGCAGCATTTCGCCTCGATCTCATTGGTCGTTATCTAAAGCCCCACCGCCGCACTGTGCTGATGGGTGCAATGGCCCTCGTGTTGGTGAACATTGTCAGCGTCATCATCCCCCTAGAGGTGAGGCGCATCATTGATGATCTTCAAGAAGGCTTTGCCATCATTGACGTGATGCGTCAGGCCAGCTGGATTGTGATTCTCGCCAGCATCATGGGCATCGTGCGTTTGGTGTCAAGGCAACTGGTTTTCGGTGTCGGTCGTCAAGTGGAGGTGGACCTGCGCCAGCGCATCTTTGACCACATGCTTAGGCAGGAACCCGGCTGGGTGCAGGAGACCGGTAGTGGTGAAGTCATCAGCCGCGCAACCAGCGATGTTGAAAACATTCGTCGTCTACTTGGCTTCGCGATTCTTAGCCTTACCAACACTGTGTTGGCTTACTGCTTCACTCTTCCAGCGATGCTGGCCATCGATCCATGGTTAACCCTGGCCGCGATCTCTCTCTATCCAGTAATGCTGGGCACTGTGCGCCTGTTTGGGGGACGAATGATGCGGCAACAAAAACGCCAGCAGGAAGCTCTATCAAGTCTCAGCGAACTGATCCAGGAGGATCTTTCAGGCATAAGTGCCATCAAGATCTATGGCCAGGAGCAACCTGAACAGGATGCCTTTGCTGAGCGAAACAACACCTACAAAGACAGTGCTATTCGCCTGGCACGAACTCGCAGCACCCTCTTCCCTTTGCTGGGTGGAATCTCCTCGGTTTCACTGCTCCTACTTTTGGCCCTTGGTAGCGGTCAACTGGAACAAGGCACCCTCAGCATCGGCGGATTGGTGGCCTTGATCCTTTTTGTGGAGCGCTTAGTTTTTCCAACTGCACTCCTTGGTTTCACCCTCAACACTTTCCAGACCGGTCAGGTGAGCTTGGAGCGTGTGGAAGAGCTACTGCAGCGTATACCGATGATTCGCAACCCAATCACACCATTAATCCTGGAGACACCGCTCAAAGGTCGAATCGAAGCACGTGAACTGCGGGTTCGTTACGACAAAAGCAATAACGACTCACTGTCGGGACTGAGCTTTGTGATCAATCCAGGTGAACTCGTTGCCGTTGTGGGGCCAGTGGGATGTGGGAAAACGACCCTGGCAAGAGCCCTCGGCAGGATGGTGGACGTTCCAAGGGGGCAACTTTTCATTGACAACCATGATGTCAATGATTTGCTGCTCGAGGATCTGCGCAGCAATGTGGCACTTGTTCCGCAAGAGGGATATCTCTTCACCAGCAGCCTCGCAGACAACCTTCGTTACGGCGATCCTCAGGCCTCCATGGAGAGAGTTGAAACATCTGCGAGGCAGGCCCGACTGATGGATGATGTCAGGGGCTTCCCGGATGGATTGGAAACGCTTGTAGGAGAGAGAGGTATCACTCTCAGCGGAGGTCAGCGTCAACGAACTGCTCTTGGCAGAGCACTTCTAGTGGAGGCTCCAGTTCTGGTACTTGATGACGCTCTAGCAAGTGTGGACAACAAAACAGCTGCGTCAATCCTGAGCTCGATTCGGGCTCAACAGAATCAGACAATCCTGATGATTAGCCATCAGCTTTCTGCGGCCGCCGCCTGTGATCGGATTCTTGTTATCGAACAAGGACGACTGGTTCAACAGGGCCATCACACTGACTTACTTGCTGTCCAGGGACCATACCGCCGGCTTTGGGAACGGGAACAGGCCAGTGATCAACTGGAAGCCGTTGCCTAAGCAAATAAAAGTTATTATCAATGAAATGAGTTGATCACAATTAAGCCACTGTCATTTTTTTGAAAAAAATATGCTAGAATTCAAGTGAAAATAGTCTGCTTTGTATTGCATTTAAATGTCTTTTGTTTGTATTGATATTGACCGCTAACTTCCTTTGATTTGTCTCGCCCCTCTTCTATTCTTTATTATTGCTACCAGTCCTGTTTAATCCTAGCCAGGCAATATAGATTTCGACTCCTGCTTGCATAGTTTTTCTCTATTGCCAACTGTTTGGTTTAATTTGCATCAATACTTATGTCAGTGAAAATACTTTTATAAACAATCTATTTCAATGGAGTCTTCTTTTCTATCAAAGGTAATTTCTGAATATGTTCTAAGATCGACTTGTATTTACGAGCCCTTATTGGCCGTAAATGGTTGATCAAGCTTCTGTTTTGTCAGATAGTTTAGTAGAGCCATTCGCTCATCTGGTATTATTCCAGCTTCTAATAATTGCTCTAATTCATGTGCACGTTGCAGTACATATTGACACGCTAATTTACTAGCATCCTCATTCAATCCTTTTAGATATGTATGAACTCGTCCAGTTTTGGTTGTTGAAGCATCATTATTTAGCCCTAGCCCTTGTCTAAATAAGTCGGCAGAAAACACATTTAGCGCCCTAAGCATACCTAGGGCATCTGCTACCAGTTCATCAAATAGGTTTAATCTCATTTCACCAGCTAATTGTTGAGTGGCGAGATGGGTTAGCTCATGCTCAAGTCGCCAATGTTGAGAGATTTCAAGCCATGCTTTTGTTGTCGGTTTCCCTGGGATAACACTTATAGGCAGTGAGCTATATGGAGAGCGATGTAAGATAATCAACTGACAACGTTCCTTAATATTTATATTTTGGATTAACCCCCAGTGAATTAAACCAGCAACAGCTTGGGCATGAACAGAAGATTGGATATGTGTTTGTTCACACCGGTATGCTAAGCAACGTACCACATTCAAAAAATCATCCTGATCATTTATCTCTATTACAGGGTATGTTCCGCATGGGTGATCGACTAGTCGAACTGAAAACCCTTGTTGATCCTTAAGCTTCAGAATGTTATCATTTTCTTCATTATTCATTGCTCTACCTCGTAGTACTAATTGTTTGTATCTCTCGGATTTACTCGCTCCATCATGAGGATTAATCCATAACTGTGGTAGATAGGAACGCAAACTCTCGAAATATCCATCGCAAGCTGTCTCTTTTAGCCATTTTTGCCACCATTCAATGCCTGGCTGTACTGGTAGAGGAAGGCTTGGCCATTGTTTCGCAGATGCAATGAAGGGCCTACAGTACTCTTCAATTGATATATTTGAAGTTGAACTCATTTCTTATTAGGAAACTTGCTATTTAACCAATTATAACAGTCTAAATCAGATGGTAGTCTTTAGTAGATTAGATCGATACTTCTCCTAAACAATCCCTTACTATCTCCATCTTCATTAAGCAATTAATTGCTTCATATATTTTACAGAGCAATACTGGCCTTATTTGTCAAGCACTGTAAGCACAGATTGTATTGGTTGTTATCTAAATCGAATTAGCGCTTAGATGTTGCTGCCTAATTTTGGCATAATTCTAATATTTCAGACTCTTATTCTTGTCAATTATTTTTTTGTAGATTGGATTACTACCTTCTTGTTTTAATTATTAAGCATAGCCTCTATGGATTAGGTTTTAATTAACGCAAATAACTTATTTTGGGTTTGATCAGTATGCTTAAATGGTATTTTATGGTAGCCTAGTATTAGATTGTCATAATCGGTCGACATCCATGGGATCTATTACAGTTTTAAAGTTCAGTTCAGATGATTGTGGTACCTGTCACCGCATGAGTCATTACGATGAAGCGGTCAGCAAAGAGCTTGGCTATGGCTTTGTCAATGTTATGCTTCAGGATACAGATGTTTATCGTCGTTACCGGCGATTGTTACTGGCGCAATACCCAAATAAAGTCGGCATGGGCTGGCCTACTTATTTGGTAGTTAGCGATCCAGAGGGTGAATTTACTATTCATGGCGAACTTAAAGGAGGTATGCCAAAGGGAGATTTTCGTAAACGATTGAATTCCATCGTAATAAACTAATCTTTTTATTGGGCTAGCTTGAATTTTAACTTGTTCAGTCGATGTCAACTGTCCTTGCATATTAACAAGGCTACTCTTTATTTATATTCATTGTACTTCAAGAAACCAAGAACTCATAGATCATAACCCATACATATCTAGCAGATTAATGATACTCACATTTTACTTGCTCTCAGTTTTTTCTATTCGTCGAATAGGATTATAGTTGTAGAAAATGTTGTGTCTCTAGTCTAGAATAAGAGTTAGTGAGTAATGCAGAGTAATGAGTGCTTTCTATTTATTCGATTAATTTAATACCTTCTTATTCCTTTTGCCTTTGATGGCTTCAGTTGTCTATGACTCACCAGACGCATTTTTTCTTGTTTAAGCTAATAATAGCATTTTGCTGTTATTCCTTTTCCTCCTTTTAGAAAGCAAGAATCCTTCGATCTCAGCTTAAATTTATGGATTGTTCTATTTGTTATTGCTGAATCTATAAATATCAATTTATGCTTCCTTTACTTCTCGCTCCTATAATTCTGAACAGCCAACGTATTAAGATTTCGTTGTATTTGCCCACGCTTATTTGTATTCTATATTCTTTTTGTATATTGCAGCGATGTCTTTTTGCGTCTCAGGCTATAATAAAATGATTTATGGATATCTTTGAATTTCTTATCAACTTTAGAAATTCTCTCTATCAGGCGACTTCATGAGCTCTAGACCCTGTAGTTGTTGTGGTGGCTCAATGTATAGAGCCGACCGTTCGCTTGCCGGTCGGTTGGTTTGCATGAACTGTGGAACTCCATTAGGTGCAAATACTAGAAGTAGACAAAGTTATCTATCACGAAGGAATCCCTTAAGTTCAACATTTAGATTACGCTGGCAGACAATACTAGTAATCTTTATCATAAGTTTATTGATTATAATAATCATGACTTGATTGGTTAAATTCTATATCTAATTTGTTGGAATTCAGCCTCATTGCTTATTTAAGGTCAAACAATATAGTACTCCTATTATTTTAACAGTAGCTTAATGCCGAAAAAATATTTATATATGCAATTGAATATTTACAAACTAACCTGGAATGACTTGATAATGTCCATTTACAAAAATAATTTCAAGTGGTGTTTCATAAAGTTTTCCTAGTGGTTCTGATTGTAGTAGATCATTAGTCGCTCCATCCTGAATGATTTCTCCATTCTTTATGAATATGATTCGTTCCATTTCTTTTACTATATCTTCTACACGATGTGTTATAAGAATGATCGTCGTATTGCCTTTACACAAGCTGCGAATGCATTTTAGTAACTGGTGTCGTGCTTTTAGATCAAGTCCATTTGTAGGTTCATCTAATATTAAAATTTCTGGTTTGTTTACCATTGCCCTCGCGATTAATAGTCGCCTCCTTTCTCCATCTGATAATTGACCGAATGATCTTGTGGAAATATCTTGAAATCCAAGCTCTGAAATAAGTTTCTGTACTTTTCTTATTTCTTTTTCATTCGGGCTACGGTTACGGTTAATTCCTATTGACCCATAAAGTCCAGATAAGACAACATCCCTAGCACTAATAAAGTCTGGGGTGCGTATCTCCAGGTCAGTGGAAACCACTCCAATACGCGAGCGTAGCTGATTTAATTCAATTGTTTGATTACCGAAGATTTTTAGAGTAGAACCCCTTTTTACAATGGGATATATATTTCGACTGATTAGTTTTACCAGTGCTGTTTTGCCAGATCCATTTGGCCCTAAAATTGCAGTGTTTTCTCCTTGCATCAATCTTAATGTCAGGCTTCTGAAAACCTGGGTAGGTCCAAGCCAGGCCTCTACCTCCTTAATGTCAAGCCATGCATGTTCGTCGTTCATTTTCTTAAGACCAGAATTTTTATAATTCTCTAGTCCCTTCATTATCTTCTTTCTCTCTTTTAAGTCAAGCAACTACTGCCTCTATTTTTAATATGCAATACAAATCTTTTGACTCTTACTTCGAGTTATCACCACATAGGCATATAACCCATATTTTAATAACTTTACCATTTAAATGGTCGCAATATTTATTTGCCTTGTATTTTCGATTCTCCATCATTTTTCGTATTAGAGCCTTTTGACTTCACTGCGGAAAGTACGACGCTTTTATCCGAATACTATATGACTTTTATCCATGAAGCTTTGCCTGCTCCTCCATGCGATAATATCGAAAGATACCTTTCTATTTAATCTGATTTGTATTTGAATAAATTATCTTTTCTACAAACAATGTTCGGTCATAATGCAAGCTAATGAAGCAAACTATTTTCTTTCGCCTCATAACTTTGATCACATTTGCCCTGTCTTGGTATTCATGGTGGCTTCTTTATAACCAACAATCTCTATGGTGGATCTTGTTAGGGCTAATGTTGCTTGTATCAATACTTACATCGATTTATGGTTTAAAGTCTGTTCGTAGGATTCTAGCCGTTCCTGGCTTAAATCTCCCAATCTCAGGCTTCCTTCTCACGGCCTCTGCTCTTGGATATTTTGTTTCAGCGCTGGTTGGTTTTATGATTGTAATCTTTCAACTACCATTTCACGATAAGAGCTTTATGATCTTACCCATGATTATTGCTACATTACTATTTGGAGGTGCAACACTCGGTGTTTACCAAGATTAGATTTGATTGGATTTAATTTTCCCTCGCTTATTTCTAGTTTAGCATTTTCAATGCTGCCAACATCTTTTTGAATATTATTATCTAATTTGCTATAGTGACATTGTCTCATTCATCATTCCCTGCTAATTAAGTTTACTCCATGCAATCTGTTGATCCTAATCAACCTGTTTTAATCCTTGGCGGCTTCTTGATCACAGAAGAGGCCTATACATCTTTGGCCAGCTGGATTCGCAATAAACAAGGTTCGATTGTAAGGGTCGTACCTTCTTCTAAATTTGATTGGCTGCTCACTACATGGGCCATAGGTTGGCGCAGACTCCTTGATCGTGTTGATGCACTCGTTAATGACCTCCAGTCTCGATCCCATACAGGAAAGGTGACACTTATAGGTCATAGTTCTGGAGGTGTCATGCTTCGCCTTTATCTTGGAGATCAACCTTTCTCTGGTCGTGTTTATAGTGGATATAAATCTTGCAATCGACTCATAACACTAGGTAGTCCGCACCAAGCAGTTCGTGCCACCCCTCTGCGCGCTCACGTTAATACTCTCTATCCTGGTTGTTTTTATGCTGATCATGTAGATTACTTTTCCACTGCTGGCCGATTATCACTCGACAGTCCAAATGCCAGCCAGTTTACCAAGTTTACCGCCGCCAACTCCTATCGCAGCATCTCAGATGATCCTCTATTACATGGAGACGGCTTAGTCCCAGTTAGCTCTGCACTTCTTGCTCAATCTCGAGATCTTGTTCTCAATGACACAGCCCACGGAGGTCTCTTTGGCAGATCTTGGTATGGCTCAATAGATCGTATAGAGCAATGGTGGCCTTACGCTATGGGGTTTGCCTAAGGCATGAAGGTTTTAGTTTCTGTACCAATTTCTTGACTACTCAAATAGTTAAATATAGTTACCTTCTCTCTGTTTGTATTGTATAGCTTGTTTCATCGATTTTTTTATTTATTCTTTGACCCTTTGTTGCGGTATTCTTTACTTTGGTCCCAATCAAATATCCTCAATATCGATCTTTTATAGCATTTTCATCGTATTGATGAACTATTCCTGTAAATTCACATGCCTCTAAAATGTTATCATTAGTCTATTTAGCTGCAGGTTGATTGTGTTTATTTGAATAATACCATTTTAGCCCTCTATTTAAATATTACCATAGAGCCAATACGATTCCATGATCCCCTGTTGTAACCCTATAGATATATTCAGCTTTTGTAGGCACAGCCCCTGAGCATTGTCTTGAAGTATTTGTGATTTCGTTGGTTCCCAAGCCTGTATTGATTCACAGCATTTGCTAGTTTTGCCTAAGCTGTCTGGGAATTAATCTGAATAATCTTGCACGGCTCTCTCTTGTTGTTTTGATTTTAAGTTGATAGTGAATAATTAATGTTGACTGGTGTACCATTTTCCTTTCATATTCAGCATGCGTTGAATAGGAATAAGAGCCTTTTGACGTACCCCCTCTTCAATTTCTATTGATGGCTTCATTGTGCTTAAGCAGCTCCATAGCTTTTCCAATGTATTCAATCGCATATATGGGCATTCATTGCAGCTGCATCCGTCAATACCTGGAACATCAATAAATTCTTTTTTTGGCATCCTTAATTTCATCTGGTGCAGGATGCCTGGTTCTGTTAGTACGATAAACTTTAGGCATGGGCTTATCTCTGTATATTCAAGTAATTTGCTTGTTGAGCCAACATAATCCGCTATTTCTAGAAGATTTTCTAGGCACTCCGGATGAGCTATGACCTCTGCTTCGGGGTGCATCATTTGTAGTTTCAGCAGAGCTTCTTCGCTAAATGTTTCATGCACCATGCAGCGTCCAGGCCAGATCGTCAGTTTTCTTCCACTCTGCTTTTGAACCCACCTGCCCAGGTTTTGATCCGGTGCAAATAGGATTGGTTGATCCTTGGGTAATTGACTTACAAGTTCTACAGCGTTGCTACTTGTACAGATCAGATCGCTTTGGGCTTTAACAGCAGCTGTGCAGTTGATATAGCTCACCACAATGTGGTCTGGGTGCTTGTTTCTGAATGCAGCAAACTCATCTGCTTGGCAGTCATCAGCAAGGGAGCACCCCGCTTCGAGATCTGGTATCAATACAATTTTTTCCGGGCTGAGAATCTTTGCTGTTTCTGCCATGAAGTGCACCCCGCAGAACACGATCACATCAGCATTTGTGCTAGCAGCTCTACGTGAGAGTTCCAGGGAGTCACCAATGAAATCGGCGATGTCTTGTATTTCTGGATCTTGGTAGTAGTGAGCCAGGATCACGGCATTGAGTTTTTTGCGTAGCTCAGCAATGGCACCCTTTAATTCTTTTCTAGTTGATGGCACTTGAGAGACCGTCTTGGCGGTGCAAACAGCGGTCATTCGGACCATCTAGGGCAGTATGGCCATAGCCTAGACATTAGCCCTGTCACACCAGAGCCTCGCCATCGTTGGAGACCTCCATGGTGTATGGACACCTGATGATCAGAATTTACTGACTGAACTTCAGCCAGACGCTGTGTTGTTTGTAGGTGATCTCAGCGAAGGTGACCTCAAGTTAGTCAAAGCAATACAACAGCTTCCTCTGCCGACAGCTGTCATTCTTGGTAATCATGACCATGGACGTGATCACAGTGGCGAAGTCCTCCAACGTCAATTGACGTTATTAGGTGACCGTCATTGCGGTTGGAGTTTGCGCCAATGGCATTCTCCACCGATTGCTGTCGTTGGTGCCCGGCCTTGTAGTGCTGGTGGTGGCTTCCAGCTTGCCAAAGCCGTTCAGGCGATCTTTGGCCCGATGTCGGCGAGTGAATCTGCTGACCGGATTGAGGCCGCTGCAAAGCAGGCACCATCCCAATGGCCATTAGTGATATTGGCTCATTCTGGTCCGACGGGCCTCGGCTCAGATGCTCAAAGCCCTTGTGGTCGCGATTGGAAAGTTCCAGCTCTCGATTGGGGCGATCAGGATCTTGCTATGGCCCTTGATCGGATCCGTAAGGATCGGGTGCCAGATCTGGTTGTGTTTGGCCACATGCATCACGATCTAAAACGTGGAACAGGTTTGCGGCAAACCTGTGTTCAGGATCGTTTTGGCACTGTCTTTCTCAATGCTGCTTGTGTACCGCGGCGTGGTAGTGAATCGTCTGGTCGTCAGTTATGTCACTTGTCCTGGGTTGAGTTTCTTGATGGACAGCTAAGCCAGGCGAGCCACCGTTGGTTTCTTCCAGATTCATCCTTGGCCTATGAACAGATTCTGTTTGAAAGACCAACACCATTGGTGAAAAAGTGCTGATTTACCTCTGCTTGAGTAGCCATGGCTATGGCCATGCAGCACGCCAGGCATCTGTCCTTCGAGAACTGCATCGCCTTCAGCCGCAATGGCGCTTCGTAGTGAGCACGGATGTGGACTTCCAATTCCTCAACCTTGCGCTGCAAGGTGTCCCTTTCGAACACCGCAAACTGCGCTGGGATGTGGGCATGGTTCAGGCGAATGCCTTAGCCATTGACCAAATTGCCACTCTCAAGGCTTTGCAGGAACTTGAACAAAACATTCCTGCCCAGATTGCGACTGAGGTCTCTTGGCTCCAGTCTCAACACAAGTCGGTGCTTGTACTTGCTGACATTCCACCAGCTGCTGCTGAGTTAGCTGATCAGCTTGGTGTTCCTTTGGTATGGATGGGCAACTTTGGTTGGGATGAGATCTACGCTCCTCTTGGAGATTCTTTTCTTACCTACGCTGAAGCTGCGGCAGCTGAATACTCACGTGGGCAGAAGTTGTTACGTTGCCCATTCTCTCTTGCAATGGACTGGGGGCTGCCTGAACAGAGCCTTGGCATAACAGCGTCTTCACCTCGATCACTCCCGCTAGGACTCCACCAGAAACTTGAGTCTTTTAAAGGTCCAATCGTGATGGTGGGATTTGGCGGGCTGGGTTTGGCACTCGACTCAGAGTTGTTCCAACGCTGGCCTGATCACCTCTTTTTGATGCCCAAACCACGATCTGTTGACACTTTTCTGAGCATGCAATCACCTGACAATGTTTTCTATCTACCCAGGTCAATTCGAGTTGTCGATGCTCTTCCTTACTGTTCTAGGCACCTTGGGAAGCCTGGTTACAGCAGTTTCTGTGAAGCCATCAGCTTGGGTGTCGGTCTCCATGTGGTTCTTCGAGAAGGCTTTGCAGAGTCCAAGGCACTGATCAACGGCTTGCAAGACTATGCAGCCCATCGGCTGCTTGAGCGAGACTCCCTTGAGCTTGGAGAATGGGAGTTAGACCAACCCTTGATACCCGCGGTTCAGCAACCGCTGGCTGTCGATGGATCCATCGCGGCAGCAAGAGCTGTAGTTGAACTGGTCGCTTAATCAGAATTACTAATCAAAAGGCTTAGATCGTTCAATTTGCAAAAGGCTGATTCTTCAACTTGGATTTCAGCGATCTTTGGGCTCGACAGAACCCCTGTTGCGTGTGGACGATCCCAGTACCGGCACACGAGGGCTGTTCCTTTGGGCTCGCTTCGTCAAAGTCAACGCGATTATTAAATCATTTGGTTTAATACCCACCCTTGGATGATCAGCGCCTCCCATTCGCTTCTGGGATTTGCTCGAACCTTTCCTCTCCACTCCATGGGTTCTTGTTCTCTGAATGCAACGAATGATCGCTCCCGCATCGACTGTCTATCGTCTTCTCTCAGCAGTCGCAGCTAGTTTTCTTCCTTTCTCAATAGTAGCTGGAGCAGCGCAAGCAACTGCAACTGGAGCAGCGCAAACAATCAATATCCCTCTCCCTCCTTCCCTTCCCTCTCTTGAGCAAACAGCACGTTCTCAGTCGCTAAGTAATCCAGAAGAGGTTTCCTCATCAGCATTGCCATTTGTGATCACCCCGGAACGACGGGCCCTTCTCAATACCATTCGCTTTGCAGAAGGTACTTGGAAGAATGGACATGACCTTGGCTATCGAGTGATGTTTGGTGGGGGCCTTATGGCCTCGCTCGATCGACATCCCAATCGAGTCATTTATTCCTCCCGATACGCAAGTGCTGCAGCAGGCGCTTATCAGTTCATGCCTTTTACCTGGGACATGGTGACTCGCAGCCTTGGTTTGCGTGGTTTTGGCCCAGAAGTTCAGGACCAGGGGGCTCTCTTTCTTGTTCAACGTCGCAAGGCTTTAGGGCTTACCGATTCAGGTTTGATGACCCCTCTATTAGCAGCAAAACTTGCGCCTGAATGGGCTTCATTCCCCACGCTCAGCGGTAGGAGTTACTACGGTCAGCCTGTAAAACGTTTTTCCAGCTTGCTTGGTTTCTACAACTTCAACTTGGCACAACTCAGGTTGATCAGGGATCAGCGCCGTCAAGATCTTGCTGAACCTGGTAATGACTCAGCCAGGAGACCTGTCTGCAAACCCCCCACAATTCTTTGCAGCATTCAAAGTCGCTGATATCAATTCAAGCTATGGCTCTGACTCTCGCTTTTGCCTACCCCCCAATGTTGCTTGAGCAATAACGTATGCCGCTACCGCTCCTCCCAAAAAGCCAAGCCCGTTACGAAGGAGTGGCAGAAGATCGTTAGTTCGCGACACGACAGGGGCAATCCCGAAGATTCCAAACAACATGATCCACAGCGGGGAAGCGAGCAATAACCAAGGCCAAGCGACTAGTTCTCCTTCTTTCCTGGGGTAGGAAGCAAAGCCAGCAACCAAACCACCAAGTAGTGATGTGGTGAATGTCAATAACCATTGCTCCAATGGCAGCCCGGGAACAAATTGACAACCTCCTCGATCCAAACAGGTTTCTACGGCATTGAGTGAATCGAGGATGGCGATGTCCTCGCCGTGATCCTTCACGTAAAACTGGTTTCCATAGCGGGTTTGCAGCTCTACCCAGTAGGTACGAGGCATCAGTGCATACAACGCATCACCCACGTTGAAGTTGAGCAGATTTCCACCGCGTGGGTCGGCCACAACAAGCAAACTACGTTCATCAAGCCCCCAGTACTCTCGAACTGCAAGCCCAGGAGTTCGTTCGTACTGGGTCAGTACACGTAATTTCCAGCCTGTTCTCGTTTCAAAGTCGTCTAGTGATTTTTCCAGGTTGGTGAGTTGGCCTTCGCTGAAGGCCTTCGCTAGATCAACCACTGGTGTTTGCTGCTGTGGAAGCAGTTCGGGGTTGTCGTAGGCGTAAACCGATCCTGCGCAACAAAGCAAGCAAAATAACCATGCCAAGAGGCTTTTCAAGGTTTTATGCCTCTGATGTGCTCCCATGGGCCTGTCTCAGTGACAGGCATTCTCTCGAATGGATCTCTGCTCTGTGCCTTGCCCAGCTTGGTTGGTCAATCGAATAGTTCAGGCTGGAGGAAGCATCAGCTTCCATCAGTACATGGACTGGGCCTTGCATGACCAGGTCTATGGGGCCTATGCATCCGGTCAGCTTCATATTGGTCGCCAGGGTGATTTCGCGACTTCTCCTTCTTTAGGAGCGGACTTTGCCCAACTTTTGGCCATGCAACTGGCTGATTGGTTCCAGCAACTTCAGCAGCGTGTTGACAAGGGAAGACCTCTATCCTTGATAGAGGTGGGTCCTGGTGAAGGCGATTTAAGTGCTGATCTGATCTCAGCCCTGGAGGACCTTTGCCCAGCGCTGATACCAAGGCTGGAGCTGGTTTTGGTTGAAAGCAATAAGGCCATGGCCCAGCGACAACGAGAGCGACTGAAATCTGTCCGCACTGTGCCGATTCACTGGCGAAGTCTTGATGAGTTGGCTCAAGCTCCCGCTATCGGCGTGATGCTTGCTCATGAAATGTTGGATGCTCTGCCGGTGGAGCGGTTGGTGTGGCGCGATCAACGTCTATGGCGTCAGGGTGTATGTCTTGAGAACGTCGATTCGGTTGCTCATCTTCGCTTTACTGAGCTTTCAGTTACAGACGCTTTGCATTCAGCTTTAACTGAAGCCCGAATGTGTTTGGGCATTCAGATTCCCCCTCCTGATGTTGCTGATGGTTGGTGTACTGAATGGCATTGTGAAATGAAATCGTGGTTGAGTCAGGCAGCCTCTGCTCTGCTTTTCGGCCCCTTACTTGTCATCGATTATGCCCTCGAAGCCCGTCGTTATTACAGCGCGATGAGACCCAGTGGAACTTTGATGGCTTATCGCCAGCAGAGAGCTAGTGGCGCATTACTTCAAGATCCCGGTCGGTGGGATCTCACTGCACATCTGTGTCTTGAAACTCTTCAACACCAGGCCGAACAGCAGGGTTGGACCTTTCTCGGTGAGTCTCGACAGGGGCAAGCACTCTTGGCACTTGGCTTGGCAGAGAGGCTGCATGCTCTGCAAAGTCTTCCTACTAGTCAGCTCTCTGCTGCCCTCAACAGAAGGGAAGCACTGTTGCGTCTTGTTGATCCAGCCGGTTTGGGCGAGTTTCGTTGGTTGGCGTTTGAGTTGAGGCCCAAACCTTCTGTTGATGCCGAAGTCGGTGAACTTCGCTGCCGGTTCCTAGAGGAACCAGTTAGCTGAGCTCTGACAGGCATTTTCGGATTTCCTCTCTGCTTACGTCATTTTTGATTTCGACGTTGCCAATGCCGGTGGGAATCACAAAGCGAAGCTTTCCATCTTTGACCTTC
The DNA here is from genome assembly GCA_003214855.1 of Prochlorococcus sp. AG-412-I05. Lineage (GTDB taxonomy): Bacteria > Cyanobacteriota > Cyanobacteriia > PCC-6307 > Cyanobiaceae > Prochlorococcus. Next base: position 48,902 of record QCLC01000002.1, read on the forward strand.
TTATCCCCTTGCAGGGTATACAGCACCTCCTCTGGATCAAGCTTGGGCCAAGCAATCGGCAGCCCTGCCTTTGCGATCAGAGACTTTTGCCTGTTGGCATCATCCCTGTTCCAGCTCTGACGCAACACCGCCAGCTCCCCAACCGCCACCATGCCGATGGCGACAGCTTCACCATGCAGCCATGTTCCATAGCCGCAGAGGGTTTCCACCACATGCCCGAAGGTGTGCCCGTAGTTAAGGATGGCGCGCAGCCCGCCCTCTCGTTCATCTGAGCTCACCACTCTCGACTTCGCGAGTGCTGAACGTTCGAGAATTTTCTCCAGAAGGTCTTGATGGAGTTGTGATGGTGTGTTGAGTTCTTGAATCCCTTCTAGGAGTTGAAAAAGTGCTGAATCACCGATTACCCCGTATTTGATCACCTCGGCCATCCCTGCCCGGAATTCACGTTCCGGCAATGTATTCAGAGTTGAGGGATCGATTAATACAAGCCTTGGTTGGTGAAATGCTCCGATCAGATTTTTCCCGCCCGGGTGATTGACGCCTGTCTTGCCACCAATCGCGGCATCCACCATTGCCAGAAGGGTTGTAGGAAGTTGCACCACCGAGATGCCTCTTAGCCAAGTGGCTGCTGCAAATCCAGTCATGTCGCCCACGACGCCACCGCCAAGAGCAACCATCAAGGATCCTCTTTCTAGCTTTGCTTCATAGGCTGCATCGTGAATTAACGCCACACTCACTGGCGTTTTTTGATCTTCTCCGGCCTCGATCACCAGCAGAGTGGGCCTGTAACCGCTCTCCCTAAGGCTTTGGAGGCAAAGATCACCATATGGTTCAGCAACATCAGCATTGCTTACAACCAATACCTTGATGCCCTCTTTCAGCCCAGCACGGCGAAGCTCCTTACCAACCCCCCGCAAGCCTTCCCCCCCAATGACCACCTCGTAGGGCTGGTGGCTTAGTGCTACGGGGATGCGTTGGGCGTCGATATTCACAAGAGCGGACATGAAAGAGCAAGTCTGCTGATCTCAGTTTGCCGGGCGGCATCAAACACTCCCACGTAATCTCCTGTCAGTACAGGCATTGTGGTAATGGCTGGCCCTCTGTTTCGGGGACTAAGACAGTCTTGGAGGACCACTCTCGCGGCATGGGTATTCCTCTTGCCTGCGCTCGTCCTGCTCAGCTTGTCCGTGCTGATACCAGCGTTGATGGCTCTTGTGATGAGCTTCACGAAAACAGGTCTCGACGTTACAGAACCCCTTGTCTTTGTGGGTTTGGCCAACCTGCGACGTCTTGCTGGTGATCCGATGTTTTTTAAGGTGCTGATCAATACTTTGATCTACCTGGTTGGGGTGGTCCCACCGATTGTTTTGGGTTCTCTTGCACTGGCGGTGTTGTTGAACCGCTCTTTACCAGGTATTCATTTTTTACGCGGTGCGTTCTATACACCCGTACTCGTGTCGATTGTGGTTGTGGCCATCGCATTCCGTTGGCTTTATGCAGAGAACGGTCTTATCAATGGCTGGCTTTCCGCCTTTGGTGGCACAGATTTTGTTCCGATTGGCTTTCTCACGAATCCATTCTTGGCACTCCCGGCAGTGATGCTTGTAACTCTGTGGAAGGGGCTTGGCTATTACATGGTGATATTTCTTGCTGGCCTCCAAGGAATTCCTAAAGAGCTTTATGAGGCAGCCGAACTTGATGGCAGTGATGGCTTCCGTAAACATCTGGATATCACACTTCCGCTGTTGCGGCCTTACGTGACCTTGGTGGCGGTGGTCTCATCGATTGCGGCCACAAAAGTGTTCGAAGAAGTGTTCTTGATGACTCAGGGCGGACCCGCCGACACCACTCGAACACTTGTCTATTACGTTTACGACCAGGCATTTGCTGAGCTTGAGATCAGTTATGCCTGCACGGTGGGCTTGGCGCTTTTCCTTTTGGTCTTGTTGCTCACTGCCCTCCGTTTGGCCTTCGCTGGCGATCAGGGCTTGCTCTGAAATCTCAATTTTGTTGGGATGCAATGCTTGCAGGATTGCGTGATTGATTCTCTCTGCATGAGCAGCGTTACAAGCCCAATGATTGGGGTCGTCGGTGGTGGTCAGTTGGCTCAGATGTTGGCGCAAGCAGCAAAAAGACGCGCTGTGGAAGTTGTCGTGCAGTCGGGATCGGCAATCGATCCCGCTGCTGTTGAAGCAACTCGACTTGTCTTGGCCGACCCAGTGGATGTAGAAGCTACTAGCAAGCTCGTGCAGGGCTGTTGTGGCGTCACGTTTGAGAACGAATGGGTCGATATTGAAGCTCTGATTCCCCTTGAACAACAAGGGGTGTGTTTTTCTCCGTCTCTTACTGCGCTTGCTCCATTGGTCGACAAAATCTCGCAGCGTCAGTTGCTTCGTGAGCTAGATCTTCCAAGCCCTGATTGGACTTTGCTGAGTTCGATTTCTTTTGATCAGCCCGAGCTCCCTACGGAGTGGAACTTTCCGGTGATGGCCAAGTCAAGCCGGTGGGGATATGACGGCAAAGGAACCAAGGTTCTCAAGAGTGTCGAGGATTTATCGCAACTTCTGCGCTCAGTGGATCCAACTCAATGGCTGCTTGAGAGCTGGGTGCCGTTCGAAAAGGAATTAGCCATTGTTGTTAGTCGAGATGCTCAGGGCCGTGTTCGTAGCCTGCCACTTGCTGAGACTCATCAGTTTCAACAGGTGTGTGATTGGGTGATTGCACCTGCGAGTGTTGATCATGCTGTGGAAATGATGGCCTACAACATTGCAGCGTCTCTTCTAACGGAGCTCAATTACGTGGGCGTGCTTGCTGTTGAATTTTTCTACGGACCAGACGGACTACAGGTCAATGAAGTGGCACCTCGCACTCATAATTCCGCACATTTTTCGATCGAAGCCTGCAGCAGTAGCCAGTTTGATCAACAACTTTGTATCGCGGCGGGCTTGCCAGTGCCTGCAACCGATCTCCATGCACCTGGCGCCTTAATGGTGAATCTTCTAGGTTTGCCAAAAGGGGCAGATTCCTCTCTAGATGAGCGCCTAGCGAAGCTGCGCAGTTGTGATCGCTTTCATTTGCACTGGTATGGAAAAGATTGTGAAACTCCAGGACGCAAGCTCGGTCATGTGACAGTGCTGCTTAATGGTGTTGATGCGATCAGCCGTCAGCTCGAGGCGGAAAGTGCCTTAGAGCATATTCGCTCAATCTGGCCGACGCAGGACACCGTTTGCGCTTAAATTCTGCTTGAACTGCTGTGTTGGTGACGGCCTTTTTCTAGTGCTCTGATCTGACTCTCTTTCGATTTGGGGAGGCTGTCGTGAAGGTGCCGTAGACCGGACTTGCATCCGGAAACGAAGCCCCACTTTGCTTCCCCTTCTGGTTCTTCCAGGTCGAACACTGGGGCTCGCACGGCATGGCGGTTCACCTCTTTTGAACGCCTGGACGGCTGTGATTAAGTCGTTTCAATAATGATGCTTCGTCCAGTTTTGTGACTACAAAAACCTCCTGAGCTGAGCTGCCAAGTCTGGCAACCAGTTTGAAACCACCCTTGATCGGCGTTGTAATTCTCAGGCGAAGTTCTGGACAATGACCTTTGACGCGTCGGATGACGGCTGGTGTAATCGTTTGAATGTTCTTCTCCTTTGCAAGGGCCTTTAACCAAGGAATTAGACCCTCTACGTAGGTGCTGTGCGTGATTACAACTCGGCCCATCGCAACTCTTACGCTGTAATTCATCGAAACTAGCCATAGTTTCAAGGTGAAAGCAGCTCTGTCTGAGACGCGATACTTAAATCCTTTATTTTTCTTGCTCCGGTTTCGAGCCCAAGTCGTCTACTTTTGCTGTCAGGTCAAGGCACTCCTCGCAAGGTTTATGGCGAAGAGATTCTCCTGTTGTCTGTCCACCCTGGCGAGGTTGTGTTCTATGTGACGGAGTGGGGCCTAAACGTTTTAATTGAACCTATAGGCCAAATTTTATTTGCCTCGCTCTTGCTAAGATTTTCATTCAAAGCCCAGATCTATTCTGGGTTCATAGTAAATCCAAAAATTAAGGACAGTTCTTTTTTGAGCAATCCCTTAACGACTATATTGCGAATTGGTTTATAAGCTTGATTAAGTATTTATTTGCCAAAGAAAGTATTATGGCTCAGCTAGTTTGATTTGTTTTGCTATTGGTTAATGGCTATCGAGCATGGGTCTTGGTGCCATTAGAGCATTGTTACCTTTGGATTTTTAGAAATGAGTCTTTGCTGATTTTCCTTGTATTTGATGATGGAAGTTGAACTATCTATGTTCTTTAGGTTGTCGACCCTTTTTTTATGGCAGGATCTGTTCCTTTCAAGTTGATTAATCGTGATTTTTAGATTAACGATTTAATGATTTTGTTCAATCCACATTCCCCTAGGCTGAGCTCTCAATATTTTTGCCGTTGCTGCTCGACGAGTCTTTTATCAATCTTCCAAAAAGGAGCAAGTTCTCTTTGTGGCATTGATCGTTGATTAGCTTTGGCCTGTTTCAGCACCGTTCAAGTGGTGCCATCGTCAGACCCTCTCCAGACAGTTGCTGGTGGTAGAGCTCGGCCTGCTCAAGTGGGCCGCACCAGACCTCAGCGGAACCTTGACCGTCGATTTGATGCGCGAGATTCCAGGCTCTCTCCTCGCTCATGCCTGGAATGATCCTGCGCAGACAATCGACGACATGCTGAAAGGTGTTTATCTCGTCGTTGAGCACGATCACGCGGGCTTGCGGATACCTCTGAGTTTCCTTGATACGTTCAAGAAGTGGTGTAGTACCAGGAGTCGCGAACGTCATGACTGATGAAAGGCTTTGACGTGTAAAATGGAGCCAGCCTTAAAAGGCTAAGTCAATCTGAATTGATCGTTCTATGTTGTTCACTCTCGCCTGGGCCTCACTGGCGGCTGTGTTCAGTTTCTCTATTGCCATGGTCGTGTGGGGACGTAATGGCGACGGCACACTGAATTTCTGAAGTGCCTGAGGCTTTTCAAATCCCAGGGACCAACCAGCTTCTAGGAGGGGCAGCCGTCTTTCTTTTGGGCTTTGTGACCATTTCAGTTATTTATCTTTCAGTCGTTGATCGGCGGGATCGTCGTCGTCGCAAAAAGACAAATGAGAAAGTTTGATCCCCAGCTGCCATAGGGAAAGGGTGATTGGATGTCTCAGCATTCCCTAGGCCTCTTAAGGCTGAAGACGATTGTCTACATCCCATGTCGCTTTCCTGTCAGTTCGGCGGGGATTTTCTCGCTGCTTTTCATCCCAACGATCGTCATCCTGCTTTTAAAGGGGCATTTGTCGTCTAGCCGCACAGATCGGTTAGGGACACTTGCTCGCTTGATGACAGAGATGACGTTGATCCAGAGTTTTCGAGGAGATCCTCAAGGCCAAGCCCCGCGTCTATGGCAGGACCGCCTTGGCATGAACCTGGCCAAGGACCTTTGGCGACGTCAGGGTCGAGGTCTCTGGTGGCAGGTGTGGGCAAATGATGGCGAGGCTTATTTGCTTCTGCCAGAGAGCCTTTGGCCAATGAGTGTTAATTCAAGCATTGCTTTTAAGCGTCTTGACGACATGGTTGTCATCGCTTCAGATGGCTTGCATCGTCAACAGCTACTTCAAAGCCTTGGTGAAGGGTTTGTTAATTCTTCTGCTGCTCAATCGTCTTTACAACGTTTTTGTAATTCTGTTCTACAACATGGGCCAGCGGTGAGCTGGAGTCCCGATGGCTTGGCTTCAGTGAGTGGAGCAATGGCACCTCTCCTGCAGATTTCACGCTATGGATGTTTGTCATTGCGATTGGATCGTAATCAACTCAAATGGCAAGGAGTTGTTGGTTATCGACCTTTTGGTTTGGCTCCAGTTGGCATTGATGCCAGCCCTTTTCAGTATCGCCCTATGGCGATCAAATTGCCAACGAGACCTGATACAGATCAGGCTCTCCTGAATATGCAAGTGAAGAGTATGGACTTGCTTTTTGGCAGTTTGCTTTCTAAGCAGATTATTCAGAATTCCCTTGATAGGAACTATGGCGTAAATCAGCAATTAAGGTTGAGACTCGCATCAGTACCACTTGATTTTAGCTTAGGCAACCAGCTTAAAGGCCCTTTTCAAGCCAGCATTCAAATCCAACTTGAACTACCAGAGGGCTCCTCACGATGGCAACCAACCATCGATACTGTTAGTCAACGCTTGGAGGCGCAAAACTTCATTAAAGAAGATAACTCTGTTGTTCAAAAAGACCAAAATCCTGATGTTCACTTCTCAGGACTTACGCTCTGGCGTCAACCTTACTCGGATGGTGAGAGAGTTGTTGGTGGGTGGGTTTGGCTACAACAAAATGGAAAACCAAACCGTTTTGGCATTGCTCTTGGCGACTCACCTATGCTCACTGAGATCTCTAATAAAACTATCAACCTAGTCCATCCTGATGTGATGAAACTGTCTGCGAATACAGCTGGATTATATCGTTTAGGTTTGCTTAATGGATTCTGGCCAGCCCCCGTAAAACAGGCTAAGTTGTTAACGATGAACCTAAGTTATTTGCGGGGGGCCAAACTCAAAAAAACAGACTGGTGGTGGATGTCAGGTCAGCTGATATTGGAATAAGCTTCAACTCCCTGAGACATTTGGTCTGATGATCCAGTGTTGAGTTTTGCAGATTCCTTTTGTTCCCGTTTGCGACGTTCAGATTCAAGAATTTGTTCCGTTAGTTCTACAGCCTGGGCCATCTTCTCGAGGTTGGACTTGTAGAGGTTCAGATCTTTTTCAACTCTGGCTTTGGAGAATCCAACTGATTCACTTAGTTCATGGGCGATTTGGCTCAGTTTTTCGGGATCAAAGGATTCATCACCTTGGGCAGATGCGAGAAGGCTGAGCAAACCAACGGCCATTAGGCGTGAGTAATGAAAGGTGGTGCTGCCAGCATTACGCAATGCCTGGGCGAGAGCTTCAGGAGCCCCTTTGCCTTGTTGTTGGATCCAACCTTGGACCTCCTCAAGATCGTGACCACGGACGGACTCAAGAGTTTTTTGGGCCTGCTTGCGCAAAGCATTTGGGTCGAAGCCGCAGCTTCGACATAGTGCATCGAACAAGGTCTTGACGTGAGCTTCTGGTCGGTAACCACGCGTGAAGACATCAAAAACTTGGCTAAGGCCAATAGCAAAGAGTGCGTCAGGGTGGAAATGCTTCTGGTGGCTCAGGAGATGCAGCTCGACTAGAAGTTCATCGGTTGTACGTCTGTAGAGCGAGGGGATGACATGAGGGAAATCATGATTAAACGCACGTTTGCTGTCAGCAATGGTCTTTCGGTCACTCAAGTGCTTGGCCCGACCTTTTCGCATCTGACCATAGCGCTGCTCACGGCGCCGTTAAGATCGTGAAAACCGAGCAGAGCAGCATGATCCCGATTGTGATAGAAGAGTCGGGCCGTGGGGAAAGGGCCTTCGATATTTATTCGCGCCTCTTGCGTGAACGGATCATCTTTCTTGGCGAGCCTGTGACAAGCGATTCGGCAAATCGAATTGTCGCTCAGATGTTATTCCTAGAGGCGGAAGATCCTGAAAAAGATATCTATTTGTATATCAATTCACCAGGAGGTTCAGTATATGATGGGCTTGGAATATTTGACACGATGCAGCATGTCAAGCCAGATGTTCAAACAGTATGTGTAGGACTTGCAGCAAGTATGGGAGCATTCCTCCTCTGCGCGGGAGCAATGGGTAAACGCAGCAGTTTGCAACATTCTAGAATTATGATTCATCAGCCGCTTGGTGGCGCCAGAGGGCAAGCAAGTGATATTCGTATTCAGGCTGATGAGATTCTCTTCCTTAAGGATCGACTGAACCGAGTTTTAGCAGATCGTACAGGTCAACCTCTAGAGAGAATTCAAGAAGATACCGACCGAGACTTTTTCATGTCTCCCATAGAAGCAGTTGGTTATGGACTTGTCGATAGTGTGATCGATAAGCGTCCGGTTCATTCAGTCAATTAACAAGGCTGCCTTTTTGATAGGTAAGCATTGCAAGGTAAAAGAGTTTCTAATCGAAATTTATCAATCCATTCGCCCTGAATGAATTGATTGACTTGTTTATACCTATGAAAACATCGTTTTCATGACTAAGCTTGGTATCAAAATACTTTTTATTCTAAAAATAAAGATTTCATCTTGCTATGAGAGGCCATGAATTGTAAGAATCTATTCGCTTCTGCTTGTTTTCTTGAATGATTATTATTTAGCTGCTAGTTCTATTAGCTCTGAAGGATAGGTATGCTTCTTTCCTTCTCTGGAACAGACGTAAATTCTGTTACTACTGAAAGGAATTCTTCTCCGTCTATGGTTTCCTTTTCGATCAGGATTTCAACGAGTCTATCCATCGCTTCCCGATGTTGCTTGACGATTTTTACAGTTTCGCTATAGCAATGCTTAACCATTGCCCGAACTGCCTCGTCTATTTGGCGGGATATTGCATCTGAGATATCGCTTCGAGTCATCAGGTCACGTCCAATAAATACTTCTTGATTCCCGCTCTCCAGAGAGACTGGTCCTAAATCGCTCATGCCAAAACGTGTCACCATTTGGCGTGCCATGGATGCAACCTGCTGGATGTCGCCACCTGCACCTGTTGTGATCTCTGCATTTCCAAAAACAACATCTTCTGCGGCCCTGCCTCCTAGTGCTCCCATGATTCGAGCCTTGAGTTGGGCACGAGTCACCAGCATTTGCTCTTCATCAGGAGAGAACCATGTAAGGCCCTGAGCCTGACCTCGTGGTATCAAAGTCACTTTTTGGACAGGGTCATGATCTTTAACTAATGTTCCTATTAGCGCATGCCCAACTTCGTGGTAAGCGATCAATCTCTTGCTACGTCCATCAGTGAGTGGGCGCCCTTCCATGCCCGCGATGATTCTGTCAACGGCATCGTCAATTTCATCAAGGCTGATAGCCTTTTTACGACGTCGAGCCGTGAGGATTGCGGCCTCATTAAGTAGGTTGGCAAGGTCTGCCCCGGTGAATCCAGGTGTGCGTCGGGCTACATTCTTTAAGGAAAGATCTTCTTCAAGTTTCTTGTCACGGGCGTGCACTTCAAGAATTGCAAGTCGTCCTTTGATGTCTGGTGCATCCACACTGACTTGCCTATCAAAACGCCCTGGTCGCATCAGCGCAGAATCGAGTACATCAGGACGGTTTGTTGCTGCAATAATGATGATTCCGCTATTACCTTCAAAGCCGTCCATTTCTGTTAACAGTTGGTTGAGAGTTTGTTCTCGCTCATCATTCCCACCACCTATTCCGGCACCACGTTGTCTGCCTACGGCATCAATTTCATCAATAAAGATTAGGCATGGTGTGTTCTCTTTTGCTCGCTTGAATAAATCTCGGACTCGACTCGCGCCGACACCAACGAACATTTCTACAAATTCCGAACCAGAGAGTGAGAAGAAGGGAACACCTGCTTCTCCTGCAATTGCTTTAGCAAGCAATGTTTTGCCAGTACCTGGAGGGCCTACAAGCAGAACACCCCTTGGAATTTGAGCACCTACCGAGGTGAAGCGTTCGGGTTTCTTCAGGAATGTCACCACTTCCTCAAGATCCTGTTTTGCTTCATTTACACCTGCAACATCATCAAACTTGACTCCAGTTTCAGCTTCCATTGCGAAGCGTGCTTTTGTCTTGCCGAACTGCATTGCCTGTCCGGGGCCGCCAGGCATTGAGCTGGATCGACGGGCCAGCAGAATTAGGCCGCCAATGAGGAGTAGCGGGAAGAGGAGATTGCCTAATAAGCCAAGCGCCGGCGGAGTGGTACGAGCAGGATGAATATCGAAACTAATCCCCTCGCTCTTGAGTGTGTTGATTAACTCTGGGGCAAGACCTGGGAGATCAACTCTTAGTCGTTGTACGCGATTGTCGAGTTCGGGATCTACCGCTTCCACTACTGCATTCCGTCCACCGTCGTAAATATCCACGGCGGTGACTCTTCCTGCTTCCACATAGTCGAGGAAGCGGCCGTAGCTCATCCGCGTAACAGCAGCATTGCGCGGAGCCAGAGTTGTGTTAGTTGGCTGTTCTCCTGCGAGCTTGCCATTTCCTAAAATTTGCCAGGCGAGCAGCAAGGCAACACCAATGGGCAGCAGCCAGAGAGCAATGAGACGCCAGCGTTGATTCATCTGCTAGAGGATGGTTCACTGACTGTAACGGTGTCGATGGTTAGGTCGTTGGCTCCTAGGTCTTCTTCTGCCAACATCTTCCTCAGCTTTTGAGCTCAGATTCCCACTTGCGCTTTTAGATGCTGCTTTGAGCAACCAACATCTTTGAGCCAAAAACCGTTTTGTTTTTTCCAGAAAGAACGCGTTTGTTGATTGAGTCATCAATCCCAAGCAACCCGCTTTGCTTGCTTTTGGCGCTTGACTTCATTGTTTTCGCAGCTTGGGAGCTGTGATTGCTATCAACTTTTTGCTTTGCCTATTCTCTGAGAATCAAAAAGGATTTACAGGCGTCGCAGGGCAACGATTGGGTCAAGTCTTGCTGCACGTCTGGCGGGCAAAACACCGAAGATCAAACCAATTGATCCAGAGAGACTGACGGTGATTAGAACGACGCTTATTCCGATTGCTGCCGGGAGAGGGGTCAAAACTCCGATTGTTGTGACGGCGCCAACACCTACAGCTGTGCCGATGACGCCACCAAAGCTTGCAAGAACGAGTGATTCGATCAGGAATTGGCTCAATACATCGCTATTGCGAGCTCCTAGGGCCTTCCTTAGTCCGATTTCCTCAGTGCGTTCACTGACGGCAACCAGCATGATATTCATGATTCCGATTCCTCCTACTAGCAGCGATATCCCACCGATTGCTGCCAACATGAGTGTGAGTCCTCCGGTGATTGTGTTAACGATGCTGAGGGCATCTTTCTGTGATCGAACTGCAAAGTCGTCATCTCGCAGGATTCGATGTCGTTGACGGAGAAGGTTGGTGATCTGGAATTTTGCAGCCCCCGTGCTTTCTTCATTCTTGGCTTCCACACTGATAAAACTAAGGCTGACGCCATAGGTTGGATCTCTACCTGTGAGCCGGCTCACCATTGTTGTGAGCGGAATGTAAGCGTTTTCATCTTGGTTGTTTCCAAACACCGCACCTTTAGGAGCCATTACACCGATCACTTCAAAGGATTGATCCCTAATTCGTAGAGTCTTGCCGACTGCCGCACTCGTTGGAAAGAGTTTGTTGACAAGGTCGGGACCAATCACAACCACCTTGCGTGCGCTACGAAGATCAAGATCACTAATAAATCTTCCACGAGCTACTTCGAAGTTGCGCACTGGTAGAAAGGCTGGGGTCACCCCAGAGATTGAACTCGTAGCACTTTGGGCACCCGTTTGAATCACCTCGCTTGAGCTGATCTGTGGTGCAACTTCTTTCACGCTTGGAACTTGCTCAGCGATTGCATCTGAATCTTCGATGACGAGATTTCGCGGGAAAGCCACACCGCGACGACGAGTGTCGTTGTTGCCAGGCACAACAAACAACACATTGGCGCCCAGGTTGCTTAGTTGAGCCTCAGCCAGATTCTGAGCCCCCCTGCCAACGCCTACCAGGGTGATGACAGAAGCATTGCCGATCACAATGCCGAGCATTGTCAGGAGACTCCGTAGGCGATTGGCTTTAAGGGTTGAGAAAGCCATGCTCACCGTTTCGATGAGCGGAAGTGAGCTATTCATGAGCCCTCAGAGCATTGATTCGAGCTTCATTGGCAGCTTGCCGCCTGTGCCGCGATGAACTTTGCCATTACTGAGCTGCATTGTTACCACCTCTCCTTCAAGCAGGTTTCTCGTGGCATGTGCTATCCCAATGATGAACGGAATCCCTAGGCGTTTAGAGATCATGGCTGCGTGGGATTCTTGTCCTTCTTGTTCTGTAATCACTCCTGCAGACTTTCTGATTGCATCGAGATAGTCATCGCTTGTTTCATTAATGACCAGAATCTCCCCTGGTTCAATTTTTGTTGAGTCGTTTGGGGAGAAAGCAAATCTGACTTTGCCGCTAACAGTTCCATTGCCAATACCGATCCCTTGGCCAAGCACTGCACTGACAATTCCTACTTTGACAAGATCTGTGGACCCGCTCACTCCAGCAAGGGTTCCTGCAGTTTGAATTGTTAGATCTCCTTCTTTGAGAAGACCCAATTCCTGGGCAACAGCAATTGCAGCACTGAAGGTTGCAGTGGTACTTTTATTGCTTGGCACAACCAGTGGGGTGACACCCCATGCCAATTGAAGTTTTCTTGCTACAGCCAATTTGTTGGTTACAGCCAAAATTGGTGCTGCTGGGCGGAATTTACTGACGTTGTGGGCAGTGGCACCACTTTCAGTTAGTGGAACGATTGCTGCCGCGTTGAGATGACTGGCGATGCTGCTTACGGCTGAACTAATCGCGTTGGAAATGGTGCTGGCCAGATAAGTTTCGATTGGACGCTGTGGATAGTCCCGTTCAATCCGTCTGGCAATGGTGGCCATCGTTTGAACCGCCTCTACTGGATAGTCTCCTACAGCGGTTTCGTTCGAGAGCATCACTGCATCAGTACCATCAAGGATCGCATTGGCTACATCACTGACTTCAGCTCTGGTGGGCCTAGGGCTTGAGGCCATTGAGTCGAGCATCTGGGTGGCTGTGATGATTGGAATTGCAAGGCTGTTGGCCTTGCGAATCAAATCCTTTTGCAGTAGAGGAACCTCTTCAGCTGGCATCTCAACGCCTAGGTCCCCCCTTGCAACCATGACTCCATCACAGAGAGGAAGGATTGAATCGATTTGATCTATCGCCTCAAATTTCTCGATCTTCGCGATTACTGGGGTGCTGTGCCCATGTTCCCCGATGAGTTTGCGGATCTCTTTCATGTCCGAAGGGTTTCGCACAAAGCTCAGTGCGATCCAGTCCACCCCTTGCTGAAGGCCAAAGGCGAGATCTTGGCGATCTTTCTCTGTAAGGGCGCGAACCGATAGTTGTACATCAGGGAAATTCACTCCCTTGTTATTTGAGAGCACCCCTCCCACTGTGACGATGCAGTGCAAGGTTTGTTCGCTTTGATCGATGTTTACGACTTTCATCTCCACTCGACCGTCATCAAGCAAGATTCGACTGCCGGTCGTGACTTCGTCTGCAAGCTTTTCGTAAGTGACGGTTGCCACTGACTGATTGCATTGCACTTGTTTGGAGGTCAGTGCGAAGGGATCGCCATTGGCCAAAGTGATAGGCCCCTTATCAAAACGACCCAGGCGAATTTTGGGGCCTTGCAAGTCTTGAAGAATGCCGATGTGCATCCCCAATTCATCAGAGACCTGACGGATGGTGGAGATGCGCTTGGCGTGCTCGTCATGGTCGCCGTGTGAGAAATTCAGCCGGAAGGTGGTAGCACCTACCTGAACGAGTTCTCGGATTCGTTCGGCGCTCTCGGTTGCCGGACCTATGGTGGCAACGATTTTGGTCCGTCGTGTCAGATCGATCTGGGCCATCAACGGGACCTGAAACATCGCGGAAACTACCATCCAGGCCTCAACATGTAGTTGTTGACTGTGTTGCCAATGATTTTCTATGGACATTAATCATTACCAGCATGGAGCTCGAGCTACGGCCAGCTATCCGAATGTGGGTCAGAATCCGATTTATCCAACCCTTGGGCTCACAGGTGAGGCAGGCGAAGTGGCGGACAAGGTCAAGAAGGTCCTTCGCGATCAACAAGGTGTTTTTGACCTGGATACGCGCCAAGCAATCAAGCTTGAGTTGGGAGATGTGCTTTGGTATGTAGCCCAGTTGGCTAGTGAGCTGGGCTTTGATTTAGAAGATGTGGCACAAGCCAATCTCGATAAGCTGGCAAGCAGGGCATCACGTGGCCAGATCTCAGGGAGCGGTGATCAACGATGAAGAAGAATTTTTTGCAAAGCTCCATCTTGAAGGCAGTGCTCAGTGCAGTTTTACTTTTTTTTAATCTGGTTTTCAGTGATCAAGCCTTAGCGGCAACCCTCAGTGTGGATCAGTTGAGTATCGATGCATGTGATCAAAAGGATCCAGGTGCGCAGCCAATCCTCACTAGGCCTATCGGCGCCAGTTGCTATGTACTTTCAGGTGAGGTGACCAATCCAGGCAAATCTGCCGTGATTGATAGTGATGTTTTTGCTCAGATCTTGGATCCAAGTGGTGAACCTGTTTTGCCAAACCGTTCTCGCGTTGGTTCTATTGGCGACGTCCAACCTGGCGCAAGTACTTTTGCAGTGCGGTTGGCGATTCCGGTAGGAACTCCAGAGCCTTTACAAGTGAAGGGGGCAAAGGTAAAGGGATTCAAGGCTCCTGTTCGTACTCGTGCTGGAGAGGATGATGAGCTGCTACCGCTTGAACAAGCTGTAGAGCCTGGTCTTTTGTGGGGAACCAAGGCCGTGATCCCTGCGGAGCACCCGCTAGATCAGCTGTAATAGCTGATTCCAGCATTAAAAGCGAGTTGAGAAGTGTTTGTAAGCAATCCCTGCATGATTTGCAGGGCAAATATTGCCAGGATCGCAGAGAGATCTATGCCACCTATGGGAGGAATCAAACCTCGAAAGATATTGAGGTATGGGTCAGTGATTGAGCTGATGCTGCTTAGTATTGGATTTGACCAGTCGACATTGGGAAACCAGGTCAGCAGTATGCGGACGATCAGTACGAACGAATAAATCCCAATTGCCTGGACGAGCACTTGTATAACCTCGGACAGGATTTCCAGCGCGTTCATGGAGTCGCTCAAGCTTCTATAGAACTCTATGCAACCTGAGAAGGTTCGGCTGCACCTAAATCAGGAAGTACTGAGAAGGTTCGATGGAACTTTTCAGAGAGCGTGAGCCAATAAGACCTGCCCTCGCTCTGTCGTTTGCGTTCGATGAAGTTCTGAGCAACGAGTTCTTTGATGTGGTCGTAGGCGCCTGATCCCCGTATATCGATCAGCTCCGATTGAAGAATTCTTTTCTTCAGGGCAATGGTGGCAAGGGTTCTGAGTGTTGCTATGGAAAGATCAACGGGCAAAAGGTGGTGGACCAGCTCGCCAAGGCCTGGACACAACTGAAGGCTATATCGACCATTGTTCTCTTGGATCTCTAAGGCTGTATCTCGCTGTGCATAGCCTGCCGTCAGCGCAAGTAGAGCTTGCTCAATCAGATCTTCAGTCTCATTGGCTAGCTCTGCCATCTCTTTGAGCGTTACAGGGCGACCCTTCAAGTAAAGAATGGCCTCTAAACGTGCTGGTAAGGAGAAGCTGGAGACCTCATCCCTCTTTTGAGCTGGGGAATCGGTGGCGATGGCAGGCCCTGCTATGGAATATGCCAAGTTACCGCGATCAAACTGTCTGTGCACCCAGAAATAAGCAGTAGGCGGGGTTATTTGTTTCTTCCCAGTTTGGGTAGCCCAGATCTTCAAGAAAGCGCTGCCAATCGTCCATTTCGTTGTCCTGAACCAACACACCTACAACGATCCTGCCGACATCTGCTCCGTGATTGCGGTAGTGGAAGATGCTGATACTCCATTCAGGGTGAAGGGCACTAACAAAGGTCATAAGAGCTCCTGGGCGCTCAGGGAACTCAAAGCGATAGAGCAGTTCGCGACATCCATCTTGGCAAAGGTTTTTTGCTGAGCCAGGAAGCCGACCACCCACCATGTGACGAAGGTGCCCTTTGGTGAGTTCGTCGTTGCTGAGATCAAGGCATGGGAATCCTGACGACCGCAGTAGCGTTAAAAGTTTGGTTCGATCATTGAGGTCTAAAACCTGTACCCCGATGAATATTTGGGCTCTCTCCCCTTCTGCCATTCGGTAACTGAATTCGGTGAGATTTTTCCCTGCTAGGACGTTGCAGAGCTTTCGCAGGCTGCCTGCCTGCTCTGGGATCTCCACAGCGAGTATTGCTTCCCTTTCTTCCCCTAGCTCTGCTCTTTCGGCGACAAAACGGAGCCGTTCAAAGTTCATGTTTGCGCCACAGGCCACGGCCACAAGAGCGCGGTCTTGAAGATCCCGTTTGGCGATATCTGCCTTCATGCCAGCAATTGCTAGTGCGCCAGCTGGTTCAAGAATTGAGCGGGTATCTTCAAAAACATCCTTGATCGCTGCACAGATTTCATCAGTGCTTACCGTCACCATCGCGTCTACGTGCATCTGAGCTAATGAGAAGGTGTGTTTTCCTACTTGACGTACAGCGACTCCGTCGGCAAATAGGCCAACATTTGGTAGCTGAATACGTTCACCAGCTTCAAGAGAGAGCGTCATTGCCGCAGCGTCGTGGGGCTCGACACCGATAATTTCAACTTGCGGCCACAAGCTTTTGACATAGGTGGCAATTCCGCCGATCAGTCCGCCACCGCCAACTGCGACATAGATTGCATTTGGTGGATCTTGGATCTGGCGCAGGATTTCTAGCGCAATCGTCCCTTGCCCAGCAATCACCTCTGGATCATCAAACGGGTGGATAAACGTGAGTCCATCTTTTTCTCTTCGACGCATGGCCTCTTGATAGGCCTCGTCGTAGGTCTCTCCATGAAGTGCGACTTCAGCGCCAAGACCACGGACTGCCCGTACCTTCATTGCGGGTGTGGTAATCGGCATCACAATCACAGCTCTGCAATTGAGATAAGAGGCGCTCAGCGCCACTCCCTGAGCGTGGTTTCCAGCACTTGAAGCAATCACGCCACGTTGCAATTCCTCTTTGCTGAGAAGGGACATGCGGTTATAGGCACCACGAAGCTTGAATGAGAAGACTGGCTGTAGGTCCTCACGTTTCAACCAGATCTTGTTTTGAAGACGGCGACTGAGGTTTTTGGCCAGTTCCAGGGGGGTTTCATGGGCTACGTCATAGACACGTGCCCTCAGAATCCTCTGTAGATAATCGTCCATCACTCCAGTCTTGCAATATTCAGATCCGGCAACTGTTTGCACTTGCCAGGGTTGCTTTCGCCGTTCTATAGCTGAGAAGACCTAGATTGAATAGGTTGGAGTGGGACAGGAACGCGAATGCGTCTGAGCGAGTTAACCCATCCGAATCAGCTTCATGGCTTGAGCATTGCCGAGCTTGAGGATGTAGCACGTCAGATACGGGAACGCCATCTTGAGGTGGTGTCCACCAGTGGAGGTCATTTGGGGCCTGGGCTCGGTGTTGTTGAACTCACCCTTGCTCTTTATCAAACTCTTGATCTAGATCATGATCGAGTTGTATGGGACGTTGGCCATCAGGCTTATCCTCACAAGCTGATTACTGGTCGATATGGCGACTTCAATACCTTGCGTCAGCAGGGTGGGGTCGCTGGTTATCTGAAGCGTTGTGAAAGTTCCTTCGATCATTTTGGTGCCGGCCATGCCAGCACCTCGATATCAGCGGCACTCGGCATGGCCGTTGCTCGTGAGCGTCGTGGTGAATCGTTCAAATGTGTAGCTGTAATTGGTGATGGGGCTCTTACTGGCGGCATAGCACTGGAAGCGATTAATCATGCCGGCCATCTGCCCAACACACCTTTTCTGGTTGTTCTCAACGACAACGACATGTCGATTTCTCCTCCAGTAGGAGCGTTGTCGACCCATCTAAACCGCATGCGCCACAGTGCGCCTGTGCAGTTCATCTCGGATAGCGTCGAGGAGAGGGTCAAGAGTCTGCCTTTCATGGGAGGGGAACTGCCTGCCGAACTCGACCTGCTCAAGGGCAGTATGCGCCGATTATCCGTGCCGAAGGTAGGGGCTGTTTTCGAGGAGCTTGGCTTCACCTACATGGGCCCTATTGATGGCCATGACATTGAACGCATGGTTCGAACCTTTGAGACGGCTCACAAGGTTGGTGGCCCTGTACTCGTTCATGTAGTTACGACCAAAGGCAAGGGCTATCCCTATGCCGAAGCAGATCAAGTTGGCTATCACGCCCAATCAGCGTTTGATCTAAGTACTGGTAAAGCTCTTCCCTCAAAAGGAAAGAAACCACCGAGTTACAGCAAGGTGTTTGGCGAGACGCTCATCAAGCTTTGTCAGCAGGACAGCACTGTCGTTGGCATTACAGCCGCGATGGCCACAGGGACTGGCCTTGACCTCCTGCAAAAGGCTGTTCCTGAGCAATACATCGATGTAGGTATCGCTGAACAGCATGCTGTAACTCTTGCTGCTGGGATGGCTTGTGAGGGGCTTAAGCCTGTGCTGGCGATTTACAGCACATTCCTGCAGCGCGCCTTCGACCAATTGATCCACGACGTGGGGATTCAGAACCTGCCAGTGACCTTTGTGATGGATCGCGCAGGCATTGTTGGCGCTGATGGACCGACCCATCAGGGTCAGTACGACATCAGTTATTTCCGCGCTATTCCTAATTTCACCGTGATGGCGCCCAAGGATGAGGCTGAACTTCAACGCATGTTGGTGACATGTCTTCAGCATCAAGGCCCTGCAGCTCTCCGTATTCCAAGAGGATCAGGCGAGGGTGTACCTCTGCTTGATGAAGGCTGGGAGCCTTTGGCAATTGGTCGAGGCGAAGTGCTTTGTGAAGGTGATGATCTTTTAATCGTTGCTTATGGAGTGATGGTGCCTGCTGCCATGATCACAGCTCAGCTGTTGCAGGAAGCAGGTGTCAAGACCACTGTGATCAATGCTCGCTTCCTAAGACCACTTGATCAAGCCTTGATTCATCCGTTAGCCCGTCGTATCGGTCGTGTCGTCACGATGGAGGAGGGTGCTCTTGCGGGTGGTTTTGGTGCGGCTGTGGTTGAGTCCCTTAGTGATCAAGATGTCTTGGTGCCAACGCTCCGAATTGGCATCCCTGATCAATTGGTAGACCATGCCAGTCCCCAACAGAGCCGGGAAGCGCTGGGGCTCACACCAACACAGATGTCTGAACGAATTCAAGAACACTTTTGCTTGAATTCGAAGCCTTCTCTTGTTGGGCAGGAAGCAACGCAGGCCCTGTCAACCTGATCAATTGACTGTTTTGGTGGCAGGTGCAGGGCCAGCAGGAGCTCGGCTTGCTCAACGACTTGCTAGCCAGGGGATTGCGGTAACTCTTGTTGAACGCTTAAGAGAAGCCAATCAAAATGCTTTTTCTAGTGCTGCCATCCCTATCCAGGCGGTGTCTGATCTCTGCATTCCTGCTGAAGCAATTGCCAGCCATTGGAATGGCTGGCAATTGGTGGATCCAGATGGAATTCAACATCAATGGTGGTCTCAACATGACCTTGGTGTGGTTCTCAACTTCGGCTCGCTACGTCACCAACTCTGGCGGCTAGCTATAGAAGCAGGTGTTGAATTTTTATTGGGTTGGCGAGTTCATTCCGTTCTTACGGTCAATGACGGCGCAAACGTTGAACTGATTGGTCCAAATGGCTTGTGTCAAACAAGGAGAGTGAGCTGGGTGGTCGATGCCACAGGTCATCGCCGCCTTTTATTGGGTTCAACTGCAGCATCCAAGCCTTCTGATACCGATTGCATGCTTGAAGGTGCTGGCGTTGAGTGGATCCTGCAGGGGGATCAAAAAACAACAGCTCACTGGCGTGACCGGGTTTGCTTTTTTTTGGGATGCCAGTGGATTCAACATGGATATGGCTGGATTTTTCCCATGGCTGGTAATCAGTTGAAGGTAGGAGTTTGCCGCCTGCCTCCACCACTGAAGGAGTGCCTCGAACCGATGAGCAGCATCTTGAACCGCCTGCTTATCAAGAACCAGCTTGATCAGCTACCAGTTATCGATAGACATGGAGGAATCTTGCGCAGCAGCTTAAGGCGCAGTGAAGCTCACGTTGTTGGCAGGATTGTTGGAGTTGGCGACGCTATTAGTACTGCCAATTTGCTTGGCGGAGAAGGTATCCGTCATGCTCTCGTTAGTGCAGAGGTGCTTACTCCTTTGCTTGTTGAAGCCTGCTGTCATCCATCCAGGTCAAATCAAGACAAAGACAACATGGTCTTGATGCAATTTGAACGGCACCTGCGTCTTCGTTTGGGTTGGCGCTGGAATCTTTCAGGTCGCTTGGCAAAGCGAACATGGTGGGGTTTGTGCGATCAAAAAGGCGATCGACGCTTGGCAGGTTTGATTAATGGCCTGTCAATGCGAGTCAGCGCTGAAGATCTGAGCCGATTGTTGTTCGAATACCGGTTTGAGCGGTACGGACTCCGTCTTCTTCCTTATTTAATGGGCTGGCGATGAATTCGCCAGCCCTAGTGCTGTTCAGAGAACGCCGCGTGAAGCTAATCCGAGGATTGTGCCCATGCCAAGGATGTGGCCTAAGCATTGGGATCCGACAACGGAGGCGTGGCTCATGCCTCCATAGAATTTGTTATTAGGCATGTCGAACCCTTCATTTTGGTGTTCGATGTTGGCCTTAGCAATGACAAATGCGAGCACGTTGCAAGCGATCATCACCATGCCCACCGCAGGCGACCAGGTGAATGTGGAAGGAGCAGCTGCAGCCAGGAGGTGCGTGAACATTTAGACCGTGGAAGCGACGCCTTATTGTCCGACATTGATCGGAGTTCTTGGCATAGAAGCCATACCTCTTAAGAGTTTTTCACCACCTGTTGCTGGCCAGCACGGATAAATCCCAAAACCACGAGGGCATCGCTTAACACTAGAAATGCTTCTGCTGCCCCATGGAAAGCATCAACTTCAACCAGCTCAAGTCCATAAATTTGATCAGCCAGGATCGAAAAAATGATTGTCATAAACACAAAAAGAAGAGTGAGCCGGAATCCCCAGATGGATAGTCTTGGCAAGCTCTTGCTCTGTTGAGCCCACCACAGGAAACCGAGATAGGGAATTAAAGAAAGGCCATATAGAGGACCTGGGTCCATCTCAATGAGGGAGTTCAGAATCTCAGCAGAAGTGGCAAAAATCATGATTTCTGTCGTTCTGAACGCACCAAATTCCAGGTGGCTGCGGCCAAACAGCAGTTGCCAATCAGAGTCAGCCACGCTTGGAGCACAACAATTCCACTAAGGGCTTTGCTGTTGTCAAAAATATGCCAGGTGATGGCTGTCATGGCACTCACCAAGTTGGGGAGCATTGCTAGAGCCAACCATGACATTGCCCTGTTTTGGTTCCTTTTCCCCCATTGCACCACCAGCACAATCGCCAGCATCCATTCGAACAAGGATGCGAGGTGGATCCACCAGGTGCCTAGAGATAGGGCGTGCACGTGATTCGCTCGATCGCAGCAGCCTAGGGAGGCTTGGTCGCCGTTAATGTTTGATGCAGCTATTGCTTGGCTATGGAAGTTCAGGCAAAGCAATGCAAGGCAGTGCTCTTATGCGGCTACTACGGCGAGCACAACCTTGGCGATGATGCTCTTTTGCAGGTTTTACTTCAGGAGCTTCCCTCACATTTGCAGCCTTGGATCACGGCAAATGATTCAAATGTGATTAAGGGCTTAGTTCCGAAGGCTCAAGTCATTAACCGACGCTCATTGCTGGAGACCATTAGGGCACTTTTTCAAGTTCAGGGTTTGATTCTTGGTGGCGGCAGCTTGCTGCAGGACAGCACGAGTTTTAAGAGCCTGATCTACTACCTGGTCTTGATTGTGATAGCCCAACAACGTGGTGTTCCTGTTGTGCTTTGGGGCCAGGGCCTGGGGCCATTCCGTCATCGCTTGAGTCGATGGATGGTTAGGAGAGTCCTACGTAGGGTGCAGGCGATCAGCTGGAGAGATCCAGACTCTTTTCAGCTTGCTCAGCAATGGTGCCTACCCTCTCCGATGCTGATGGCACCAGATCCAGTTTGGCAGCTTCCCTCTAGGCGCTGGGAGGGTGGCCAAGCAGTTGTGCTTTGTTGGCGTCCCACGTCAATGCTTGATCGCTTTGGTTGGCAGCATTTGCTCCAAGCCCTTGAGATGATCCTTAGAGATATTGATGCTCCAGTTCATTGGCTTGCTTTTCATCAACGTCAGGATGAACATCTATTTCGACAACTAGATAGACAAGGACTGATAAGTTCCAGCTTGAGATCAAGAAGTCATTCCTTTGCATTTGATTCACTAACAGAGGTTATGAATCAGTTCTCGATGGCCAGATTGGTGCTCCCCATGCGACTGCATGCACTCATCCTGGCCCAATTGGCTGGTAGTCCCACAGTGGCACTCAGCTATGACCCGAAGGTTTCATCTGCAGCTTTGATGGCAAATGTGCCCTTTACTGATTTGCAATCGTTGCCTGACATTCGTTTGCTTGCTGGACTATGGAGGCAGGTCTTGGATGTTTCTCCTGACCTTGGAAAGATCGACGCAATCCGCAAACAAGCTTCTCAACACAGTAAGATACTAGAAAAGGTCTTTAATTGACGTTTAAGCTTTAGTTTCACTTCTTTGATTAGTGTTAACCTCAACAATGACATATGAGCTTTATTGACCAACACAATTCTCGATATTCTTTGTGAATTAAATCTTGTTAACTATTTTCAGCATCTTTCTCCTGAGCTGGCATCGAATTGATGTTCTTTTTCTGGGGACCAATTGAGCTTAATGGTCTCAGGAATTGTGATCTCGCTAGCGCAAAGCATCCTTAGTCGACCTCTGTTGCTCTCAAGAATGAGCAACTGGGATGTTCCCAGCCACTCCCTGTAAACAAGACGGCAAGGAATCCCTTCTGAACTTAGTTGAAGATGTTCTGGACGAATTGCTTTGATAATTCCTGATTCTGCTGGCAGAAGGTTGATCTGGGGGCGTCCTATAAAGCTGGCCACAAAGAGTGATAATGGATTGTGGTAGAGCTCTTGGGGAGTACCGATTTGCTCTATCTTTCCATCTCGCATTACGGCAATTCGATGTGCCATGGCCATGGCTTCATGTTGATCGTGTGTGACGTAGATAACGGGCTGACTGCCTTGAAGAATCAAATGGCGTAACTGAGGTCGCAGATCTTCGCGCAGCTGAGCATCCAGATTGCTCATTGGCTCATCAAGTAAATACACCAGAGGATCTCTGAGCAGAGCTCTGGCGAGAGCTACTCTTTGACGTTGCCCACCTGAGAGTTCTGCCGGATGTCGCTCTGCAAGATCCTCTAATTGCATTAATGCCAGAACAGATGCCACTCGTTGCTTGCGTTCACTGGCTGCTATTCCACGAACCTGAAGACCAAGTGAAAGATTGGCGAAAACTGTGAGATGGGGAAATAATGCATAGCTCTGAAACACCATGCCGATGCGTCGGTCAACAGGGGACACCGTCGTGACATCCTCGCCAGCGATAGTGATCGATCCTTCGTTGGGCTGGTCGAGTCCAGCTATTAGCCTGAGAGTGGTGCTCTTGCCACATCCACTTGGTCCAAGTAGGGCAAGGCATTCACCCTCGCCCACTTCAAGGTCTAGATGGCGAACAATCCATTTTCTACCGAAACGGCGACCGACGTTTTGTAGAACAAGATTCATCCTTTAATTGCTCCCTGTGTCAGACCGGAAACGATCTGTCGCTGAAAGATGAGCACGAGTAACAAGAGTGGCAGAGCACCTAGAACGGTGGCAGCTGCATAAGCGCCATAGGGAATTGAGTAGACCGATGAACCTGCAATTCGTGCTATGGCAACTGGAAGTGTGAGGAGATCAGCTCTACTAATCCAGGTCAATGCGATTGGATATTCGTTCCAGGAGAAGAGAAAGACCAAGATGGCAGTGCTTGCGGTTGCAGGACCGATTAGGGGAATCAATACCCAGCGCAATCTCTGCCATAAGTCAAAACCCTCAAGCCTCGCGGCTTCTTCTAGTTCAGAAGGCAGATCGCGGAAGGCTGATAAAAGCAGCAACACAGCCAAGGGCATCGACAAGCCAGCATAGGGAAAACTGAGCGCAAGCAAATTGTTTCCGAGGTTGAAACTCCTTGCAAGTTCTAATAACGCCACAAAAAGCAGAACATATGGAAATAGAGCCGCACCAAGAAGTATAAGTCTGGCCGCGCTGGCAACATTTTGCGAGACTTTTGAAAGAGAATAGGCGGCTGGAATCGCTATCAGTAGGGTTAATCCTGTTGAGCTAATGCCAACGATGACACTGTTCAATAGATAACGCCAGAAGGGAGGGTTGGCCGTCAATACCTGGCGATAGTTGTCAAGTGTCCAACGCTGATTATGCTCAGCCAATGGTTGTAGAAGAGCTTCATGGGTGCAAAAAGATGTATACAGCTGCCAAAGCAGAGGCGCTAAAGACCAAAGCAGGAGAAGAGTGATCCAAAGATTTCGCTGACGAATCATTTCAGTGCCTCTCGCCAATGGCTGGTCTGTTTGATGATCAGCCAAGCAATCAGACAGGCAATCACAAGTAGAAGAAACCCGCTGATCATTACGGTGGCGCTATAGCCAAAATCGAGGAATCGCATTGCGTTTAAATAAGCATATAAAGCAAGGCTTTCCGTGCTCCCTGCCGGCCCACCACCAGTCATCACCTGAATCAAGTCGAAAACGCCGAAGGCCTGCGCGAGGCGAAATAAAAGACTAAGGAGTAAATAAGGTTGCAAGAGCGGCAAGGTGATCTGAAATAGTGCGGCTCGTGGATGGCCACCTTCGAGATGGAAAGCTTCGTAGAGATCATTGGGAATGGTTTGCAATCCAGCCAAAAGAATCAGAGCAGCAAATGGCGTGGTCTTCCATACATCACCAACAACCGTGGCAAGCCAGGTGATATTTGGATTCGAAAGGATGTTTAGAGGTTGTAGTCCAATCAGTTCTGTGAACTGCTCAATAGGGCCGTAAGGTGTATTAAAGATCCAACGCCAGCCAAGAGCCATCACAGTAGTTGGCAGTGCCCATGGGAGCAAACTGATGGCCCTTACAACACCTCGACCACGCCAACGCTGATCGAGTAAGAGGGCTATCGCTATAGCAAGTAATAGTTCTAGGCTGACTGAAACTGTTGCAAAGCGGGCTGTCTGATAGGTGTCTTGCCAGAAGCGTTGGTCGTGCAGTAAGCGAAGCCAATTCGCACCATGATTGGGAATCGCAACTAAGCCTGTGAGGACTGAATCAGCATGGAAGCTCAACCAGGAATAACGAAGTAGAGGGATACCAAAGACCAGGGCAATTAATAGAGCTGCTGGGACTAGAAGCAATTGGATCATTTAGTTTCTCTTGCCGCCATAAGAATCTTCTTGGTGTTTGCTTGGGCGTTGGCCATTGCATCGCTAACGCTGGATTGGCCTGTTAAAATCGAACTAAGATTTCGTTGTAATACATCACTAATCTGTGCATAAAGAGGAGTTGATGGACGTTGATCAGTGCTTTGTAGGGCTTTAGCAAGCTCCGGAAGAATTTGTGATTTTGAGAGCAGCTCTGGGTCTTTAAACAGTTCTGCTTTGGTAGGGGTATAACTGTCGTTCAAGAACAGTTTTTTTTGTGCAGATGTTGAAGTGAGGAAGGCAATTGCCTTTGCCGCAGCTTGAGGATTTGATGAGCCCTTGAGGATCGAGAAGCCCCAGCTGCCTAGTGTTGATGTGGATCGATTGCCAGCGGAAGCAACCATCGTGGTTACGCCAACATTGCCTCTAACATCGCTGTTGGGCTTCTGAAGTTCTCCCCAGGCATAAGGCCAGTTACGCATTAGCGCAACATCTCCAGACTTAAAGGCTTGAAGAGCTTCATTTTCGGCATAGTTGATCACTGCTTTTGGGCTCGCTCCACTGCTAATCAGTTCACGCAACCAACTTGCAGCCTTAAGACTTGCGGAGCTGTCGAGGCCAACATTATCGGTTTCGGGTTCAAGCCATTGCCCTCCAAATCCGTCAAGAACTTCTAGAAATACACAACTTAGGCCTTCATATTGACGGCCTTGCCAGACATAGCCATTGGCAACACGACCTTCTTTTTGGAGTTTAAGACTAACTTTAATGAGTTCCTCAGGGGTTCGCGGTGGTTCACTCATCAAATCAGTCCGCCAATACAGCAATCCCATGTCCGCCACGAGCGGCCATCGATACAGTTTCCCGTCGAAATGATTTCCAAGCATTGCCCCCGGAACAATGGAATCAATCTGTTGTTGATCGATCAATGAATCCAAGGGAATAAGCCATCCTGCGGCGGCGTATTTCGGCAACCAAGTTACATCGATTAAAAGTGCATCGAATGGACTTTTACCTAAAAGCAGACTGCTGATGGCTAAATCAGATACGGCTTCTGTTTCAAGTGGACCTCGAGTCACCTGAACTTGGATCCTGCCGTGATGATCTTTATTGAATTGTTGGACCAGATCAGTTGTTGATTCAGCAAATGGAGCTGGCATCAAGATGTTGATCTGAACAGGGCGAGTGCTCAGGGCCCAGCTTGCAAATAGTGCAACGCTGGTCAAAGAGAAGAGAAGAACTATTTTCCAAAATATCCTTCTCTTCATTGTTGCGTAGCTTCTATTTTGTCAACCAAACTTTTCATTTGCTCTTCTGCCCAATCCTTGACTGCGTATGAGTCGAGTGTAGCAATCGTTATCACATGGTTATTTTCTGCACTTCTATGCATACTTAGCAATTTCAGACAAGCTAATGCCATGCCCCAGGATCTTGATGGTAACTAGTCTGCTGAATTCTTTTAGTGATTAGATCTTGTTCAGGTCAATCCCTAACGATTTGGCATAGACACCGAGACCCTTTTTTTGGATGGTTTTGAGTGCACGGGTGCTTACACGTAGTTTCAACCAACGGTTCCCTTCAGCCCACCATAGGCGCCGCTGCTGCAGGTTGGCCTGTTGCAGCTTCTTTGTGCGGATGTGGGAATGGCTCACTGCCATGCCGTTGTTGGCGCGAGTTCCAGTGAGCTGACACACCCGGGACATGTCTTGATCCTCTACAGAGCTAGGGCGCTGAACCCAAACTAAGATTTTATCAAATCCTCCGCTCCTTTAAAAAGCTCTATCCATCAGCTGTCCCATCAACACAGCACTACGGCTTTGGAATCCAGCAAGTTCATTGGGCTCCAAACCTCCTACACCGAGGCGAGCCATGTCGTATAGGTGACGGGCTAAGCCTTGTGCCAAGGTTTCGGTTGGAGACACACCTGAAGTGCTGACCAGCACTGATCCAGATTTGAGTTTCAAAAGTCCTTCCACAAGTGGATGACGACGATTGACAAGAAGGACATGATGCTCGGGAAGGCCTGGCAGCCTTTGATCCATGAGAGCTCCAAGGTCGTTCATACGTCGCATCTGTTCTGGCAGCAAAATCATTGCTGGAGGTGCGTTATCTCCCTTAAGTGCTTGTACTTGTATGGTCACCTTGTCGTTATTTAGTGCTTGCTTCATTAGAGTTCTCAGGCTTTCAGACTTGGTCTCTCCTTCCTGATCAGTTAGTTCAGGTTTGTCGTCTTTAAGAGTGTCATCCAGTTCGGCATCAACGCGCTGGAATCGGAGGTCGTTATGACGAGCTTCAAGCCATGGGAGGAATTGGCTGTCTATAAATGTTTCGGTTTTAAGAATTTCAGCACCCTGTGATGTCCATAAGCTGAGGGCACTCGCTTGGGCCACTTCATCCGTGCAGTAAAGAATGCGATTGTTTGCTTCAGTACTCAGACGACTTTGGTATCCACTCAGGGTAGTAAAGGCCTTTTTCCCACAAGGGATTGGATCTGGAGTGGCCCCATCTGTTTCTGTTGAAGCCAGAGCAGTCGTACCAAACATGATTAGATCGGCAACTTGATCAGCAAACTTGTCATCTTCCATTGACCCTATTTTGACGAAGGGTGCTAACGCATCCCATGCTTCAGCATAAAAAAGAGGTTGTTCCGTCTTTAATCCCCGCAGCCGATCAGCAACTTTTTTTGCAACAAAATTGCCAATAGATCTCACACGTCTGTCTGTTTGTAATGCGCTACGACTGACATTAAGTGGAATGTCAGGTGAGTCGATCACACCTCTTAGGGGAAGGAGGTAGTGTGGTACTACTTCTTTAATTGAATCACTGACAAATACTTGATTGCAATAGAGTTTTATCTCACCTTTTTCCCAATCTGCGCGACCACCAATTCGAGGGAAATAGAGAATACCCTGAAGGTTATAGGGGTAATCAGTATTTAGGTGTACCCAAAGAAGAGGATCACCTTGGAATGGATATAGATAATTATAGAGTTCGATATACTCCTGATCAGTTATTTCTCTTGGGTTGCGCCTCCAAAGTGGATTTCGCTTATTAATTGACTCGCCTTCGAGTTTTACCTCAATAGGCATAAAGTCACAGTATTTTGTGATCAGAGTACGGATTCGACTTGGCTCAATGTATTCCAACTCTTCATCCATAAGATGAAGGATGACATCGGTTCCTGCTTCATTGCGTTCGGCTTCTTGGATGTTAAATCTTGGTGAGCCATCACAGCTCCAACGAATAGCTTTACTCTCGGAACAAGCAGACTTAGTGACTAGCTCTACATGTTTCGATACCATGAAAGAAGAATAAAAACCTAGCCCAAAATGACCAATAATTCCGTCGCTTTCCTGCTTGTATTTTTCAAGGAAATCTTCTGCACTTGAGAAGGCAACCTGATTAATGTACTTCTTGACTTCATCGGTTGTCATGCCGATTCCGTTGTCAGAAATAGTGAGTGTCTTTGCTTCTCGGTCAATCTTGATATCAATGACTCCTTCTTCAACTTCAGTGCAGTCACCTGCTATGGCTGCCATGCGTCTTTTGCTTATTGCATCGACGCCATTGCTGACTAGCTCCCTCAAGAAAACCTCGTGGCCGGAATAAACGGCTTTCTTGATGATCGGGAAAATATTCTCGGTGTGAATCTGGATCTGACCTTCTTCCAGCACAGTCATTGGTTTCACTGTTTAGGAGTTGACCTTAGGTAGTCTTTGGCTCAGGTCTCAAGCTGGTTTTAGGTGGGGTGACCGTACCTAATGATTCACTCAGCTGCTTCGCTGTAGGTCACGTCGCTCCTCGGGAAGGACAGCTCCTTCTACGGGGCAGACCTGGAGGCAGATACCGCAATCAATGCAGATGTCGAAATTAATCAAGTAGAAATTTCTTCCTTTGTCGTTTTTGCCTTGACCAGGCTGAATGCAGCCGACAGGGCATGCCTGCGCACAGTCAGCAACCCCCTCACAAATTTCTGTCACGATGCTGTGTGGCATGGCCTTGCAGATCGGACGACGAGACTCTCGAGATCCTAATGATCTAACCAGTCCAATGTGCTACAGCCCCGATCTGCTAGACGGCTGAAGGCATCTTCACGATCGCGACAGGCTTCAAGTTCAACAACGGCGCGCTGGCCCTGTTTGTGCCAGTGACGCTGACGCTTGAGTGCATGTTCCAGTGTTGCTTGCTCGCCGTAGGCAACAAGGGTTGATTCAACAGCTTCAGACGCTTTGATCTCCTTGGTTAGCAGTTCACGAATATCGTCTATTGCGAAACTAAAGCCGACCCCTGCTGCTTGGAGCCCTTTGGCACCGCAACGAGCTACAAGGTTGTCGTAACGCCCGCCACGAGCAATCACGACAGGTGCAGCATCGCTTTGACATACCAACTGAAACACCAACCCGGTGTAGAGCTCAAAATGGGGCTGAAAGGTTGGATCCAGTTGCAGGTCAATCCCCTGATCAGCGGCCAGTGGACCCATCTGCTCAAATAGCCTTTGCAGGTTATTGAGTGCTTGCTGAGGCCCAAATAGGCCTGATAAGCGTTCGAGCACGTCTAGGGGTTCACCACGGCACTCCAAGTGATGGAGGAGGCGTGCGAATTGATCATTCGGCAGTTTCAGGTTTTCAAGAGCAAGCCGGTCGTAGTGGATCAATGCTGTTCTTATTTTTTCGCGTAGATCGTTTTGAAATGGCAGCATGATGAGATCCATTAATGCTGTGTGGCCAACGAGTAAACGAGGCTGGTGTCGTTGACTCAGTTCGAGAGTCTCCACTGCTGAAAACAGCAGAGAAAGAAGCTCCATTTCCGCATTGATGGGTTCGACCCCGAAGAGCTCTACACCGCTTTGAAGGTTTTCTTCGATGCAAAGGCTTCCTTCATCAGCAGTACGGCTTTCAAAAATTGTTCCTGCAGCCCATAGCCTCAAGGGACGAGGTCTTTGTCTAAGCCTTGTACAAGCGGCGCGGGCGATTGATGCTGTCATCTCTGGTCGTAGACCAAGGGGTTCATCGGCCACCAATCGCACGATGTCCTGACTGGCAATAGCCCCACCAGCTTTCAAGGTTTCGAGTCGCTCGACCCTTGGAGGAGAGACTTCGTCGTAGCCCCATAGTCGATAAACCTCGGCAAGTCGCTGGCTTAGTTTTTGGTTTAGCTCGACCTGCTGGGGGTTCAGATCGCGAGCACCCGCTGCCGGTTGCAGGGCCATCCCTGATTTTCTCGGAGTGACTTCAGGATCCCATGCCCCTGAGTTCGGGAGCGCCAAATGAATCTGCGTCAAGGGGTTTTACTTTGCTGAGTTGATCAACAAGCAGCTTCTGCATTCCAGGCGGACAAGCAAGCACCCTGCCACTATTCAGATCAAATGTGTCACCGCGGTAATCAGTTACCTTCCCTCCAGCTAGCTCCACCAGGGCTACTCCAGCAGCAAGATCCCATGGAGCAAGACCGCGTTCCCAATAACCATCGAGTCGACCAGCTGCCACAAAAGCCATGTCCACTGCTGCTGCACCACCACGTCGCACGCCACGTGTTCGGTGTGTCATCCAGCAGAATTCGGCATAGTTGTTGTCTAAGCGGTTTTGCCTGTCATAGGCAAAACCAGTCACAAGCAAGGAATCAAGCAGGCTTTTGCAGGATGAAACCTTGATCGGTTTTTGATTGCAAAATGCACCCAGGCTTGGGGCTGCCCAGTAGATCTCTTCAAGGAAAGGCACAGCTATGGCGCCAAGGATTGGTGTTTGCTGCCAAGTGAGGCCAATCGACGTAGCGAAGAACGGATAGCCATGAGCGAAATTGGTTGTTCCATCTAGTGGGTCAACACACCAACAAAGCGAGCCTTGGCCAGCAAATGATCCGCTTTCTTCTGCGAGAACGGCGATGTTAGGAGTTTCCTGCTGGAGAAATTCGAGTACACACTTCTCAGCGGCTAGATCTGCATTAGTGACAAGGTCGCCAGTTCGCCCCTTGGTTTCGATGCTTTCAAGATGTCCATAGTGGTCCATCAAAATGGCACCACCACATTCAGAGGCCTTACGCGCTACAGCTGCAAGGCGCGCCAGATCTTCATCGTTCAAGCCAGCTTGCTCAGCAGCAAGGGAACAGTTCAGAGGTGTCAAGCGTCACTACCTATCAAGTTGGTATGCCATCAGGCATTTATAGATTGAATGATCCTCTGAGCCTCAGTCCATAGAGCGTGTCTTGATCCTGAGTTTCCGTTTCCAGTGGAGTGATTGCATTGTGCTCACAAAGTTAGGCCATCTCCTTTGTCGCTAGTGGATGTGGATTCTGTGTTTTGGTGTCTTGTATGGGTCAACTGGAGAGCCCTGCTACATTCACGAGGGCCTGAAAGCCGCTGGAGAGGTGGCCGAGTGGTCGAAGGCGCAGCACTGGAAATGCTGTATAGGGGCAACTCTATCGAGGGTTCGAATCCCTCCCTCTCCGTTTCACAGGAAGTCTCATACCGTCTTATTCGGTATGGGCTTCCTTTTGGAACGCTGTTATAGCAGTCGTTTTCGAGCATTTTCTGGCTGTCATCCGTCTGATGCAATCTCGTGGTTTATGACTGTTTTTTTGGTTTTTATTCGATGTGTGTCAGCACGAAGACCAAGGCGTTTATGCACGGGCCGCCAAAATTAGGTAATCGATGTCGTGCAACCTTGGTATTAATGCCTTGTATTAAAGGATGCTTTAATTTTATTTGGTTGTAGAGCTTAACTTATAGCTATTACTTGCCACTGAAAATCTAGCTATAAACTTTGTGTCTTTAATAAATACCATCATCACTTCAACCAAAGCGGCCGGAAATATAATTCTGAGTGGCCTCCTGAGCAGGTGAATGGAAGATTTTTTCTGTTTCATTGAACTCAACAAGATAACCAACTTTTCCTGATCCACCTTCTTGTGCCTCAGCATTGAAGAAAGCTGTAAAATCACTAACTCGAACAGCTTGTTGCATATTATGAGTGACGATTACAATCGTAAATCTATTTTTTAACTCATGCATTGTCTCTTCAATTTTAAGTGTAGAAATAGGATCAAGAGCTGAACAGGGTTCATCCATTAAAATCACTTCTGGTTCAATAGCGATTGTCCTTGCTATGCATAGCCTTTGTTGTTGGCCTCCTGATAGAGAGCAACCACTCTCCTTAAGCTTATCCTTGCATTCATCCCATACAGCTGCTTGACGAAGTGAGCGTTCAACAAGCTCATTCATGTCACCTTTATATCCATTAATTCTTGCTCCAAATGCAATGTTTTCATAGATACTTTTAGGGAATGGATTGGGTTGCTGAAATACCATTCCGATGCGTCGGCGAACCTCAACTGGATCGATATTTGGGGAATATAAGTCGTCTCCATCAAACATCACTCGACCTGTAAGAGAACATCCTTCTATCAAATCGTTCATGCGATTTAGAGATCGCAGAATTGTTGATTTACCACATCCAGATGGTCCGATTAAAGCTGTAATTTTGCCGCGGGGTATCTCGCAATAAACATGTCGTACGGCTTCAAATTCATTGTAGCTTATAGTGACGTTCTGAAGTGATATGCAGGGATCAGTTGAAATCTGACTTGGCCGAGGAGAGGAAGTGGCTGTCATGGATCAGCACGCGATTAATAATGAAGGTAATTCAGTCGTCAAGGTAGAAATAGTCTTGTGTAAGTGACTCATTTTGAGGTTAAGTGGCCAATCCAGCGTGAAAGGATATTCATCGCGAGAATAAATACTACAAGAATAAATGATGCTGCCCAAGCCAATTCATTCTGAACTTGATAGGGTTGAGTTGAAAAATTATAAATCAAAACCGAAAGTGTCGCGATTGGATTGAAGAAAGCATCTGAACCACTAGGCCAATAATATGAAAAGAGTGCTGTAAAAATCAATGGTGCTGTTTCACCAGCTGCTCGAGCAACTGAAAGAACGACTCCTGTAGCGATTGGAGTAAATGCCATTGGCAATGTGATGTGGGTAATGGTTACAAATTTAGAGGCGCCTACTCCAAGTGCTCCTTTGCGAAGGTTGTCTGGTACCAGTTTTAGACCTTCATCAGTGGTTTTTATCACTGTTGGCAACATCAGGATTGAGAGTGCTACTCCGCCAGCTATGGCACTGTATGAACTGCCAAGAATGATTCGTGAAGAGACAATTATATCGTAGACGAAGACACCAGTGATAATTGAAGGAACACCGGAAAGAACATTGGTGCCAAAACGTATAAATCTAGAGAATGCTCCTTCACGTGCATATTCGGCTAGGTAGATACCTCCACCAACTCCAACAGGTATAGCGATCATTCCGGCTATGCAAGTGACAATAATAGTTCCCAAGATGGCATTGCCAATACCTCCGCCATCGAGCCCTGGAGGCGGCGGAAGCATAGTAAAAAGAGAGATGCTTAATCTGGTTGCTCCTTTGAAAATTACATAGGTTAAGACAAGAATTAGTGGCAGAATGGCTACGAATGAAAATAATCCCGATAACAGTGTAAAAATTCTATTAGTTCTATTGCGTCTTAAGCCGGGCTTGTAGTAAAGATTGGAGGGTGGGTCTCCACTTATTGAAGTTGCTTCGCCAGTCATTGATTTCATGTTAGTACTTAAGACTTAGTCGTTTGACCAACCATTGTGAAACGATATTTACCGCAAGTGTTATCACCATAAGAATAAATGCTGCATAATAAAGTGATGAGACCTGAGTTCCATCTGCTTCTCCAAACTGATTGGCTAGCATCGCAGCGATTGTGTTGCCTGGGCCAAGCAATGACCAGCTAAAATTGTTGGAATTTCCTATAATCATTGTTACTGCCATTGTTTCACCCATGGCTCTTCCTAGAGCGAGAAGTACGCCTCCAGCAATGCCCGAAATTGCCGCTGGTAGTATGACATTAATGATTGTGCTCCAGCGGGTTGCTCCAACCCCATAAGCTGCTTGACGCAGGCTAATTGGTACTTGATTGAGTGAATCTCTCGAAATAGCTGTAATGATCGGCAGTATCATCACAACAAGTATCAGGATCGCTGGGGTCATTCCAGGCCCCATCGGCTGAGTACTAAAAAATGGAATCCAGCCAAAATATATATACAGGAAAGAAAGCAAGGGTCTTAGGAAAGGCTCCATTACAAAGATTGCCCATAAGCCAAGTACCACAGATGGAATGGCCGCTAGTAGTTCAATCATTAGACCTATGATGTTTTTAGCTCTTGTAGGTATGAAGCTTTCGGTTATAAAAATTGCTGTTCCAACACCTAGAGGTATAGCAATTAATAGTGAAAGCAATGAGGTTACCGCCGTTCCATAGATGGCGGTTAACACTCCGTACTCATCATCAACAGGGTTCCAATTTGATGTCACTAGAAATTTCCACCCGTAGCGCCCCATCGACTCAAGTGACCCCCAAAAGACAACGATCAGGATCGCTACAAGTATCAGTGCAACCATCGATGCCATTGATATGGCGATAGTTCTAAAGCTGCTGTCGACGAATTTTTCATAAGCTGGACGTCTCCTGAGCACGTACAGCTCCTTCTGCACACCAGTTGGCATACCACTGCAATACAGACATAAGAAACCTAATCCTGAGAGGGGGGCTTTTGCATTAACGGGCCATTAACAGTCCGCCATCCACACTGCTCAAAAGGCTTGGTTTAGGGTGCTTTTCGCCGTTACCTTGGAGCTTCAGTAAACGCGGCCATGGGGCGGATTGTTGGTATAGACCTAGGGACAACAAACTCCGTTGTGGCGGTGCTTGAGGCTGGTCGCCCTCAAGTGATCGCTAATGCGGAGGGCAGTCGCACCACACCTTCAGTGGTGGGTTACAGCAAAGAAGCAGAACTTCTTGTCGGTCAGTTGGCACGGCGCCAGTTGGTCCTCAATCCAAGAAATACCTTTGCCAATCTCAAGCGCTTCGTGGGACGAGGCTGGGATGAAATGGAGGACAGCAGTCTCTCTGTTCCATACACCGTCCGGGCCAATGAACAGGGGAACGTGCGTGTCTCCTGTCAAGTGACGGAGCGTGAATATGCACCTGAAGAACTTGTGGCCAGCATCATTCGCAAACTTGTGGATGATGCGGCTACATATCTAGGAGAGCCTGTTGAGGCTGCTGTGGTGACAGTACCTGCCTATTTCAATGATGCCCAACGTCAGGCGACTCGGGACGCAGGCAGGCTCGCTGGAATCACAGTGGAACGGATCCTCAACGAACCCACTGCTGCTGCACTGGCCTATGGCTTTGATCGCAGTGCCGCACGCCGTGTTCTTGTCTTCGATCTTGGTGGCGGGACGTTTGATGTCTCACTGATGCGTGTCGCCAATGGTGTTTTTGATGTCAAGGCCACATGTGGTGATACCCAACTTGGGGGCAATGATTTCGATCAGCGGATTGTTGATTGGCTCGCTGAAGCTTTTAAGACGAAGCATGGCCTGGATTTACGCCGTGATCGCCAGGCCCTGCAACGCTTGATTGAAGCAGCAGAAAAAGCGAAGCAGGAACTCTCTGGTGTGCTTAGTACTCCGATTTCTTTGCCTTTTATCGCAACGGGGCCTGATGGCCCTCTTCATATCGAGACCAGCCTTGATCGCCCGACTTTTGAAGGCCTTTGCCCCGACCTTCTCGACCGTCTTCTGAATCCGGTGCAGACAGCTCTGCGTGATTCTGGCTGGTCTGCTGATGATGTTGATGATGTTGTGCTTGTTGGGGGTGGCACCAGAATGCCGATGGTTCAACAATTGCTGCGAACCCTCGTTGCCAGTGAACCTTGCCAATCAGTCAACCCTGACGAAGTCGTTGCTGTTGGCGGAGCTGTTCAGGCCGGAATCCTTACCGGTGAGCTTCGAGATCTGATGCTCAACGATGTCACTCCCCTTTCACTAGGGCTTGAAACCGTTGGTGGGTTGATGAAAGTGCTGATCCCAAGAAATACACCAATACCGGTGCGCCAATCTGACGTGTTCAGCACCTCAGAGGCCAACCAATCGTCTGTTGAAATTCATGTCTGGCAGGGTGAACGTCAGTTGGCAGCGGATAACAAGTCTTTGGGTCGCTTTCGCCTGTCTGGCATTCCACCTGCACCAAGAGGTGTTCCCCAGGTTCAGGTTGCCTTTGATATCGATGCCAATGGTCTCTTGCAAGTGAGTGCTACTGATCGCACCACAGGCCGCAAGCAATCAGTGAATATTCAGGGAGGTTCCACCCTTAATGAACAGGAATTGCAAGCCTTGCTCGCCGAAGCCGAAGCGAAGGCAGGAGAAGATCGTCGTCGTCGTGCATCAATTGATCGTCGTAATGGTGCACTCACACTTGTTGGTCAAGCTGAACGGAGACTTCGCGATGCCGCTTTGGAGCTGGGCCCCTATGGGGCTGAGCGGCAGCAGCGTGCTGTAGAGACAGCGATGCGCGATGTGCAAGACCTGCTTGAGCAGAACGATCTACAGGAACTTGAGCTTGCTGTTGCTTCACTTCAGGAAGCCCTTTTTGGCTTGAACCGACGCATTTCATCAGAACGGCGTACTGACGCCAATCCACTCCAGGGCATACGTAACACTCTTGGCTCTTTGAAAGATGAGCTCTTCTCCGATGATGACTGGGATGAAGATCCTTGGAATAGCCCTGCCCGGTCGTCCGACGGCCGACGCAGCTACGGGGGACGTGAGCTAAATCCCTGGGACGATGACTTCTACCGCTAAACCGGATTACTGGTCTTTGCTAGGTGTCTCACCAGACAGTGACGCCTCCCAGCTCAAAAGGGCATTTCGTCGCGAAGCACGGCGATGGCATCCAGACCTCAATGGCAATGACAGCCACGCCGAGGAACGCTTCAAATTGGTTAATGAGGCCTATGCCGTTCTCAGTGATCCACGACGACGCGCTGCTTGGCAGGGATCGATGTCGACAGACCAAGCCATTGTTGATCCTTTCGCAGTTGGTTTTCCAACTTTCGATGAGTATCTGGAAGTGGTTCTCGGTTTGGAGCGCACAGATGAACAGCCTGTTGACGTTGCTGACCCTTTCCCCTCAGAACAAGTCGACTGGCCTGCGACGTCTCCACCACCACCTCCTCCTCCCGTACGCGCCAATGATGATCTCGAGACGTTGGTCGAGTTAACCCCTGAGCAAGCCCTCTATGGAACTTCAGTGGATCTTGAGCTCGATGACGGCACTCTTGTAGAGGTTGATACACCGCCTTTGGCTGGCGATGGCTGGCGGTTACGTCTTGAGGGCGTAGCCCCTGGGGGA
The DNA here is from genome assembly GCA_003214855.1 of Prochlorococcus sp. AG-412-I05. Lineage (GTDB taxonomy): Bacteria > Cyanobacteriota > Cyanobacteriia > PCC-6307 > Cyanobiaceae > Prochlorococcus. The sequence continues at coordinate 86,212 of QCLC01000002.1, forward strand.
CGGGACCACTTCCTCCAGTTACGCGTTCAAACAGAAGACAGACTGAGGATTGACGGACTTCGTGTGCTTTATCGCCTTGAGTTGTTTCCACCTGATGCAGCGCTTGGCTGTGCTGTGGATGTCCCAACTCTGTCTGGTCCTGTCACACTGCAAGTGCCTCCAGCATCATCAAGTGGTCGTTTATTGCGCCTTCGCGGCCGGGGACTTGAGCTTGATGGACGCAGGGGCGATCAATTGGTTGAAATTGTGGTGGTTATTCCTGCTGAACTTGCTGAAGCCGAACGAGCCCTCTACCGACGACTTCAAGAATTGGCTCTTGATCCGGATCATCTATAAAGCCGAATTAGATAATCAAGTGAGAGATCCCATTGGTCTGGCCTGATCCACATGCGCGTGTTTGTCCTTCTCTATGACGCCGGTAAAGACAACGAGGGTATTCATTCCCTCGAACTTTCTGGCAAGACAGCTGTGCTGATGTTCGAAAACGCTGATGATGCCGAGCGTTATGCCGGTCTTCTTGAGGCTCAAGACTTTCCTTTACCGACTGTTGAAGAGATTGGCCGTGATGAGATTGAAGATTTCTGCCGCGAGGCTGGATATGAAGCTCGTTTTGTGGAGGTTGGCTTTATGCCAAAAACTGATGAAGAGCGGCTTTTATTTGCTCCACCAGAATCAAATCGAGACGTGAGTCACTGGCAGGATGAGGATCGTTCCGTTGCAGACAGCAATGGATTGGATCAGCAAGTTGAATCAACAGATCTTGAAGAGATTCGCAAGCGGCTTGAAGGGTTGATTTAAACATGACCAATGTATTTAAAGACCTCAATTTGCATCCTTCAGATAATCGAGGGCATCTGTTGACTGAACAGGTCAATCCCAAAAGTGAATGCTTGGATCAACTAACCACAGAGTCCTTAGTGACACTTTTCTGCGAAGAGGACCTAGAGCCACAGCGCGCCGTCGCAGCGGCTATACCCGAACTTATTGAGGCAGTTGAAGCGATTACGGACCGGCTTCGAAGCGGAGGCCGCCTTTTTTATTTGGGTGCTGGCACCTCTGGACGACTAGGAGTTCTTGACGCCGCAGAGTGCCCACCAACCTTTTGCAGCGATCCTGATCTTGTTCAGGGTGTTCTTGCTGGTGGGAGCGCAGCTTTGCTGAAAAGTTCCGAGGGACTTGAAGACATTGAACAGGCAGGGCAAAAGGATCTTGAGGAGCGTGACTTTAGCCCTGCTGATTGTCTTGTCGGTATTGCGGCTGGGGGAACGACTCCTTATGTCAAAGGAGGACTTGCCTACGCAAAGGAAATCAATGCTTTGGCGATTGCAATTTCATGTGTGCCGATAGAACAAGCTGAGTTGCCATGCAGCATCGATATTCGTCTTTTGACTGGCCCTGAATTACTCACAGGTTCCACGCGTTTGAAGGCCGGTACCGCAACAAAGATGGCTCTAAATATTCTTTCAACCTGTGCGATGGTTCGTCTTGGCAAAGTCTTTGGTAATCGCATGGTTGATGTTGCTGCTACCAACATCAAGCTGATGGATCGTGCCTTGCGAATCCTGCATGATTTAGCTGATGTTGATCGAGATCGTGGAACTGAGCTGCTTCAAGCAAGCGATGGCTCTGTAAAAGTGGCTCTACTGATGCATACTTGCGGTTTAGATGCTGAGGCTGCCAAGAAACTCCTGATAGAGCAAAACAATCAATTGCGAACAGCTTTGGCAAGTTGTAAAAATTGCATTGCTTGATTTTAATTGAGTCTTCCCTAAAAGTAAGATAATAAGATCGTTCTACTCGGTATGTTCACGATGGCAATCAATAACAGATTCGAAGCGCATTGAATATCTTCACATGGCATAGATAACTCCCCCGATGAATCGTTCCATGCCTTGTTAAAGGCTGTTAATATTTCAATTAATTCTATTGCTTTGATTTAATTAATATTTCTAGAGATGTCGCGAAAGTTGGCTTCACTGACTAGACTATTTTTTTGAGCATCCAACTGTGACCAAGGCCCTGATGGACACTGATGCTGGTTTGATTGAGTTGGACCTCTTTGATGATGATGCTCCCAACACGGTTGCCAATTTCACAAAGCTGGTTAAGGAGGGTTTTTATGACGGCCTGTCTTTCCATCGTGTGATCAATGGTTTCATGGCTCAGGGTGGCTGTCCAAATACACGTGAGGGGGCAAAGGGGATGCCTGGAACCGGTGGACCTGGCTATACGATTAATTGTGAAATAAATAGCAAAAAGCATCTCGCCGGTTCTCTTTCTATGGCTCATGCAGGAAAGAACACTGGCGGAAGTCAATTCTTTCTTGTCCATGATGCTCAGCCTCATCTCGATGGTGTGCATACCGTTTTCGGTCAGGCTGCCAACATGGATGTGGTCTTAGCCTTAAAGAACGGCTCTAGGATCAATAAAGTAACCATTCAAGAGGATTGAAAATATACAGTTGGCCTCTTTCACGACCAAAGGATCAGATTGGGAAAGCTTGAGGCATCCCAATCTTTTAGTGGGGAAAAATCATCTTTAATTAGTGTTGCTAACGACCGCTCTTCTCTCTTTAGATCCTGAGGAGGATGCATTGCTTGCTCAGCACGGTCAGTACGCAGAAGACCAATCCGACGGCTCCCTGACCATTGAATCAATTCTTGAAGCAGTAACTCCAGTGATGCTTTTTTAAGTGGATTTGATGAAACCTCAGAAGAGGTTTTCACTCTTGGACATACACGCCATACCAAGAGGGGGCGATCCCATAGGGCAAGTAAACGGGGTGATCTTTCTGCTATCAGCTCAAGTTCATTGCTTGTGGCCCAATCATGTGCCCGGGTCCTCAGCTTAGCCAGCATCTCTCCGTTCACTTCACCGTCCCAGGCAACCACAACAAAAGGTCCAACTTCTGGAGCTTGATTCTCTGATTTGCCAGGATCCATCAAGTGTCCAAGTTTTTCCCGCTTTACAGCTAAATAAGCGGCGTTGTGATCTCCAGGACAGATCACCAGGGGGACACGACTTTCGACTTGTAAGCCATATCCACCCAGCCCAGCAATTTTGCGTGGGTTGTTTGTAAGTAGGCGTAAACGGTGAATGCCAAGGTCAGTGAGAATTTGCGCACCAACCCCGTAGTTGCGCAGATCTGCAGGGAAACCCAAACTTTCATTGGCTTCAACAGTGTCTAGACCGCCATCCTGAAGGCTATAGGCCTTTAATTTGTTAATTAGACCAATGCCGCGACCTTCCTGGCGGAGATAAACAACTACGCCTTCACCTTCCTGTTCGATGCGAGCCAACGCTGCTTCAAGTTGGGGGCGACAATCGCAGCGCAGTGATCCAAAAGCATCTCCCGTAAGACATTCGGAGTGCATGCGCACTAAAACTGGTTCTTTCAGTTCTCGTGGATCGCCCTTGACTAGAGCAATGTGTTCTGATCCATCCAAACCATTTAAATAGCCGATTGCCTGAAAACTGCCAAATAGACTTGGTAACTCGGCAGTGGCTTGACGATATACAAAGCGTTCGTTCTCAAGACGGTAACGAATGAGATCGGCGATGTTGATGAGCTTTAGTCCCCAACGCCGCGCATAGTTTTGCAATTGCGGCAGTCTTGCCATTGATCCGTCTGAGTTTTGGATCTCGCAGATCACGCCCGCTGGAGCAAGTCCTGCCAGCTGTGCCAAATCCACGGCGGATTCGGTATGCCCAGCTCTTTTGAGAACACCTCCTTGACTTGCTCTAAGTGGGAAAATATGTCCTGGGCGGCGCAGGTCTCCTGGACGAGTCTCCGGATGCAGTGCAACTTGAATCGTGCGCGCTCGATCCTCCGCTGAAATACCAGTAGAAACCCCTTTCTCAGGTCCTGCATCGATGCTTACAGTAAAAGCCGTTTGGTTTGCATCTGTGTTGCGATCAACCATCAGCGGTAGGTCAAGTTGATCTAGGCGACTGCCTTGCATAGCAAGGCAGATCAGACCACGAGCCTCTGTGGCCATGAAATTGATTTGCTCAGGCGTAGCGAACTGAGCAGCACAAATCAGGTCGCCCTCATTTTCTCTGCGCTCATCATCAACAACCACAACGCATTCACCGTTTCGGATCGCGGCAAGTGCGTCAGAAATGTCGTCGAAGCGGATCTCGACCGATTCAGCGGGTATAGGAGAAGTCCTCAGGGCCTTAGGGATGAACGTACTGGGTTCATTATCGACACCAGTACGATCAGCCGGCATCCGATGAAGGCAATGGAAAGTACCCATCGCTCTCCAGCCTCTGACATCTCACAGGTTCGAGGCAGCCGAGTAGCAGTTATCGGCGCTACGGGCTACGGCGGTCTTCAAACCATCAGATTGCTTGAGGACCATCCTCAGCTCCATGTCACATACCTGGGCGGCGAACGAAGTGCCGGCAGGCGATGGAGTGAGATTTGCCCTTTTTTACCCATCCCAGATGATCCTGAAGTTCAATCTCCAGATCCTGACAACATCGCTGAATTCGCCGATTACGCAGTCCTCAGCCTTCCCAATGGACTTGCCTGCCAATTAGCACCGCAACTGCTGAAGCGCAATGTTCGGGTTGTAGACCTCTCTGCTGACTTTCGCTATCGCTCACTGCAACAATGGAAACAAGTTTATGTCCATGAAGCTCAAAACCTCAATCGAGATGATGTTCAGCTTTGTAGAGAGGCTGTTTATGGGTTACCTGAATGGAAGGGACCTGAAATTGCAGTTGCAAATCTTGTAGCTGCACCAGGATGCTTCCCAACCGCAAGTCTGTTGCCCTTGCTGCCTTTTCTAAAACAGGGATTGATCGAAAACGATGGTTTGATTATCGATGCAAAGACTGGTACCTCTGGTGGAGGGCGGGTGGCCAAAGAACAATTTCTTCTGTCAGAGGCCTCGGAGTCGATCATGCCTTATGGCGTGGTTGGGCATCGACATACATCAGAAATCGAACAACTTGCTAGCGAGGTTGCCGGTCAGCCGATTGAGCTTCAGTTCACACCTCATCTCGTACCGATGGTTCGTGGACTGCTAGCAACGGTTTATGGACGCTTGAGAGATCCTGGATTGACCGCTGAGGACTGCACAACTGTGCTTAAGGCGGTCTATCGACATCATCCCTGCATCGATGTTCTTCCTGTGGGAACGTATCCAGCGACTAAGTGGGTGAAGTACTCCAACAAAGCTGTTCTTTCTGTTCAGGTCGACAACCGCAATAGCCGGCTTGTCTTGATGAGCGCTGTCGACAACCTGATTAAAGGCCAAGCTGGTCAAGGGGTTCAATGTCTAAACCTTATGGCTGGATTGCCACCCACCACAGGGATGTCTTTACTAACCTTCTACCCTTAATTTTGAGCTGCGTTTCTCCAATTCTGGCCTGCAAGAGCAACAGATAGTGGAAGCAGTTGATGTTCCATGCGCTGGATCCTTTTGCTGAGGCTTTGATGGTCGTCTGAGCTCAAGACTGGCACTGCAGCTTGCGCAAGCAGCGGACCGTCATCTACTTGAGGTGTAACCAGGTGAACGGAACAACCACTGATAGGAACTCTCGCTTTTAGTGCTTGCCCAACCGCATCTAAACCGCGAAAGCTAGGAAGCAGAGATGGGTGAATATTAATAAGGCGATTCGGGAAAGCAGCAATCAGGATTGGGGTGACGATTCGCATCCAGCCGGCCATCACCACACCTTCTACAGCATGGTTGGTGAATGTCTTTACCAACGCCTTATCCAGTTCTTCTCGACTACTAAATTCACGATGATCGTGGACGACACAAGGCACACCTAGCCGTTTGGCCCGGAGACTTGCTTCACACTTAGGGTTGTTAACCACCAAGATGGAAATATAAGCATCAAGTTGAGAATTTTGAATGGCTTTAACCAGGGCTTCAAAATTGCTGCCATTCCCTGATGCCATCACGCCAAGATTTAAGGGAGGGTTGAATTTTGGGCTGGCCTGGAGGGGTGGCCAGATCAGCGATCGCTTCGCATCCTTTTCATAGCAACTGTTCTGACGAGGATTCGAAGCAGCACTGGTCAGACAAATCTCCTTTTTATCTAAATTGTTCATCTTGTTGAAGATCGAGAAGACCAGCTACAGCCTCTAAGCACATCCAATTCACAACTTAATTCCTATGTGCAGCATCCAATTGGAACCCCTGCTGTGATCCATGATCTTTTTAGACAAACTCAAGCCTTCAGATGGCTCAAAGCCATGATCCAGAACATCTTCCGTCAAGATACCCTTTACCAGAACCATTAGAGTTGTTGCATAACGTCTGAGCTTGTTTTTGAGGTTGAGTGAGGTGGTCGAGGTTGTTGACGTCCATCTTGATCTGTGTGACAAGGCAAGTCAGACCTTTAAGGTCAGTTTGAAATGGAAGCCAAGAACATATCGTCAGAGCTGGTCTCTGCCGATATGGACCCCAGGCTCATACACCATTAGAGACCATGTTCAGTATCTCCACAGTCTGAGCCTTTCTCAAGCCTCAAATGATTGTCAAGTGCAACGGATCGGCCCAAGTGGTTGGAAGGCTGATCTCGAGACTCTTGATCTTGTCACCCTTGGCTATGTCATTGAGGCTCGACAGCTCACGGTGCGCACCTGCTACCTAGATCCGGAGTTTGCATCCCTTTGTCTTGCGGCAGCTGTGATGGAAATCGATGGTCAGCGTTGGACTCCTCATTGCCTCACCCTGGCCCTACCGCCGGGTTGGAATGCCTACGTTCCTCTAGCTGGAGAGGAAACACTCTGGGCTAAGGATTTTGATCATCTTGTCGATGCTCCTGTTCATGCTGGATGTTTCGTTTCTCAGCCCTTTGTTGTCAAAAAAAATTCTCATCAACTTCTCTGCATAGGCGATCCTCCTAACGGATGGCCAGCAAACCTTGTGAATGATGTCAGCGCTATTTGTAAAGCTACCTGTTGTCTAATGGATGAACCTCCACCAGCAGGAGATCTCTACCAATTAGTGATTCATATGTTAGAAACGGGTTATGGCGGTCTTGAGCATGATTATGGTGCAGTTTTGCATTATTCCTGGCGGGCATTAACTGAACCTGATGGCTATCGGAAGCTCCTACAATTGATAGGGCATGAGTATTTGCATCAATGGAATGTGAGACGTCTTCGACCCAAGGAATATCGACCTTACGATTATTCTCAAGCTGTGATAAGTGACGGATTGTGGTTTGCCGAAGGAATCACTAGCTACCTTGACCTCACCCTGCCATTCCTTGCTGGGCTGAGCGATCGCTCAACATTACTAAAAGATTTATCACTAGAGTTTTCACCTTTATTAATCAACCCAGGTCGTCAATTACAGAGCCTGGCTGACAGTTCACGTGAAGCCTGGGTGAAATTATATAAAGCAACACCGGCCAGTGCCGATTCACAGGTCAGCTACTACAAGCTTGGTGCTGCGATGGCCTTTTGTCTGGATGTTCGCCTGCGTCAACAAAACTCGTCATTAACACAAGTACTCCGTGACCTTTGGCGGAGGTTTGGTGGTAGTCATCGAGGTTATTCCAGGTTAGACATCAAAGCTGCCATCGCTAAGTTCGATCCCAATACGTCGAATGAGATTGATGCATGGCTTGATCAACCTGACTCTCTCCCGCTGACTTCGATCGTTAAAGATATTGGACTGAGGTTTGAAGAGAGATATTCAAACAAAAGAGAAACAGGGCTTACTTTAGTTGAACGTGAGGGTCTTGTTTTGGTGTCAAGAGTTGCTCTATCGAGTCCAGCCCATCATGCAGGTCTTGTCGTTGGAGATGAATTGCTTGCCGTTGGCGGATTTCGATTGCGAAAGGTCGATGACTTATGCAAACTTGTCTCCAATGAAGAGCCTGTATCGATAACCTTTTCAAGACGAGGACGACTTTTTGAAACAGCACTTTCGAGTGGTTTGCCCCAAGTCGATCACTGGGAGATTATTATTGACTCTGAGGCACCATCTGAGTTGAGCAATCTACGGGATCGATGGTTTCAGATTATTTAACCACTCTGATTATGTCTATGAGGAGCAAAAATAAACGATTCATAATTTTACTCATGCTTACTCTAAGTGGTTTGATAATATTCATCTGGCATACAAAGCAGAGCATTCGTGATGATCAGCCACAATTAAATCAAAGACTCCAAAGCCATCTAGAACGAATTGGGCAATTCTCTGAAGAAGACAATCAACAGTCAAAAGGCCTGCCATCAACAAGTCAACAAAAACCACCACGAGCGATTTCATGGTCATCTCCACTTTCAAAACAATGTTCTGATATCGATCAAAGACTTAAGAAACGTCTTGTCCACCGTCAAGAGCAACTGGCAACTGAACGCAATTATGTAGTCATTGATTCATCCAATTATGGCAAAAGATATCGCTGGGATCTTTATGGCCGTCGAATTGATCCAACACCTATCGTCGTAATTCTACATGAGACTACCGATTCGTATCATTCTGCACTTTATACATTCAAAGATTATCATCCGAAGGATGAAGATCAAGTTAGCTACCACACATTAATTACACTGGATGGACGAATTATTGATGTTGTAGACCCAGTTAATAGAGCTTATGGAGCAGGAAATTCTGCTTTTCTTGGTGAGTGGGTTGTGACAAATCCACGCTTTAAGGGATCCGTCAATAATTTCGCTTTGCATGTCAGCCTAGAGACACCATGGGATGGTCGCAATGGCTATCTAAATCACAGTGGTTATAGCGATAAACAATATGATTCTCTTGCTCTAGTCTTGGCAGATTGGATGGATCGCTTCAATATTCCCCCAGAAAATATCACTACTCATCAGCATGTTGATTTAGCAGGTGAGCGATCAGACCCCCGTAGTTTTGATTGGTCAAATCTACAGCGAAGACTTGCGGCGATTGGTTATCTTTGTGGAAGTAGCAGTCCCTCAGATTAAGGGCAGCTGGTCTGCAGAACGTTGGGAATAAATCAGACCATGTAGTTCAGGGTCTTGCATATAACGAAGAATTCTTGCGGGATAGTCAAGCTTGCCATTATGAAGATAAGCCAGTGTGGCGATTGCCTTGGCATGTTTATAAGAGTGACTAGCATGGATTAAGGCATTAGAAGGTAAGCCTAAGTCATCCTTTAGACGCGCAATCTTTCCTGCAAGTAACTCAATATTAGATTCTGGATTGAGGAGCAAATTACGTGCACTTGAAATTTGTTCTTCCGTTGGATTCTGAGGTAAACGTTTTTGATGGATAAGTTCAGAGATGCCTAGTTGGGCTGGCCCATGGGTTTTCAATAGACCGGAATGAGCCACAAAAGGGATATCTTCGCCTGGTTTTAAATGCTGAATTTCATCAAAAAGGATCGCTGTGACCAGCATTGGGTTGACGCGGTATCGCTTTGACTCACGCACGATCACAGGTTTTAATTCATCCAGTCGATTGACTGTCTGAGCCCGCAGTGGCTGGAGCTGATCAATTCCTCGTGTGAACAACTGAGCTAAAGGCGTCTGAGGGCCATGTACCCCGAAACGTTTTTGAAGATATCTGAGCTCTTTTGCTGTGAAATCGGTTGGATCCAGGTGATTAACGGTTGCAATTTTCAGTGGTGGTGATTGCCCTGTCTGGCTTGCCTGCCTGCCATGATTCTCTGTCATGAGAACCAAGAAAATCGAAGCCAGAACTACAAAGTTGGTTAGTCGAAGACCTCTTTTGAGCGTTTGTAGGAGTCTGAAATGAGTCTTGATCATCGCGCGACGTTAGCCTGAGTGTCTGAGAAAATGGGTAAGCGTTTTGATCGTGGATCGTTTCGAGCTGTGAGCGACGTGCATCAGCTGATGAGTTTCCCGGATTTCAGCGCCAGCGATGCCCAGGTTCAGTGGCAGCGCTTTAACAATTTGCTTTGGTATCACAACGATCTTGGAATTTGGCTGGACATCAGCCGAATGCATATCAATGCAGATGATTTTGAGCGACTAGGGCCACGCTTTGATCAGGCTTTCACGGCCATGCAGGCTTTGGAACAGGGAGCTATCGCTAATGCTGATGAACAACGGATGGTTGGCCACTACTGGCTGCGTCAGCCGCAGCTGGCGCCTGATCAAGAGGTCTGTGATCACATTGCCAAGGAAATTGACCTGATTGAGACCTTTGGCAGCAATGTGCTCAAGGGCCTCATCAAAGCCCCCAATGGCAAAAAGTTCACCGATGTGCTTTGGATCGGGATTGGAGGCAGTGGCCTAGGGCCTTTATTAATGATTCGTGCTCTTCAGAATGCAGAGCAGGGATTGCGATTCCATTTTTTCGACAATGTGGATCCTGATGGCATGAGTCGCGTTCTTGGCAATCTTGGAGATGCCCTGAGCACGACTTTGGTTGTCACGGTCAGCAAATCTGGTGCGACTCCTGAACCACACCTCGGCATGGAGCAGGCTCGTCAACGCCTCGAAGAGATGGGAGGTCGTTGGGCGGGTCAGGCTGTTGCCGTGACGATGCTCGATAGCCAGTTAGATCAGCTTGCACAGAAGGAATCCTGGCTTAAGCGTTTTGACATGTTCGATTGGGTTGGCGGTAGAACAAGCATCACGAGTGCTGTTGGCCTTTTGCCGGCAGCTTTGATTGGTTGTGATACCCGCGACTTTCTTGCTGGTGCCGCCCAAATGGATGAGGCCACACGTGTGTCTGATCTGCACAGCAACCCAGCAGCTTTGATGGCCGCAGCTTGGTTTGTTGCAGGAGATGGGCTTGGGCGTCGTGACATGGTTGTTCTTCCATATAGAGATCGCCTTGAGGTCTTTAGTCGTTACCTGCAACAGCTGGTAATGGAGTCGCTAGGCAAGCGTCTAGATCGGGATGGCAACGTTGTTCATCAAGGCCTTGCTGTATATGGCAATAAGGGTTCAACTGATCAGCATGCTTATGTGCAGCAATTACGCGATGGTGTTGACAATTTCTTCGCCACATTTATCGAGGTGCTTGAGGATGTTGAGAACATACCGGCCATCAACAATGAGCATCCAGGTGATTTTCTCGATGGCTTCCTGCAAGGCACTCGCGCAGCGCTCAGCCAGGGAGGTCGTCAGAGTCTCAGTATTTCGATGCGTCGATTTGATCCTCGTCGACTCGGTGCATTAGTTGCTTTGTTTGAGAGGGCAGTTGGTTTATATGGTGAACTTGTCAATATTAATGCGTATCACCAGCCTGGAGTTGAATCAGGTAAGAAAGCAGCCGCTGCCATCCTTAACTTGCAGTCTCGAGTTGAAGACTTGCTTGCTGATGGTGTCGAACGTTCAACTGGAGAGATCCATCAAGTGATTGGAGATGGGTCAGAAGAAGCCATCTTTTGGATCATGAGGCATCTAACTGCGAATAAGCGTGGTTACGTTGCTGAAGGTGATTGGGGAATTCCGACTTCACTACGTTTCAGCAAAGGCTGATCATTTCTATGGCACTAGGTTCACCAACTTGCCTGGCACAATGATGATGCGTCTAGGCGATTGACCCTCTAACCATTTGACGGCGATGTCACTGTTTAAGGCCAATTCTTCTAATGTCTTTTTGTCTGCGCCAGCAGGAACCTGGATGGTTCCACGTACCTTCCCTTTGACTTGAATGACGAGCTCAATCGTTTCGAGTACAAGTGCGCTTGGGTCGACTACAGGCCAGGATTGCTGATGGATGCTTCCTTGCCCATGAAGCTTCAGCCAGAATTCTTCTGCAAGATGAGGAGCAAAGGGTGCCATCAATCGAAGTAAAACTGAAAGAGCCTCTGCCGCCACTTCATTACGGACCTTATCTAGTTTTCCACTCAAGGAGTTGGATAGCTTCATGAGTTCGGAGATGGCTGTATTCAATTGAATGTCACCACTTAAATCCTCAGTTATCGCTTCTATCGCCATGTGAGTAGCTCTTCTCATATTGTTCTCTTCTTCACTGAGATCAGCTGAATTTATCGTCAATTTTGTGGAGGAGATGGAGGCATTGTCCTCATCAGTCTTAGGCCATGCAAAGCTATCAACCAGACGAATAAGTCGTTGCAGAAAACGAAATTGGCCTTCAACATCGGCATCATCCCATTCCAGGTCTTTCTCTGGTGGCGCTTTAAAAAGTATGAACATTCTAGCCGTATCAGCACCGTATCGATCGATTACTACGGCAGGATCAACGCCATTATATTTTGATTTAGACATTTTTTCAAACAGGACCTCTAGTTTTTCTCCAGACTCTGGGTCCCTCGGATCACTGTCGTCACTAACAAGTTCAGGAGAGATATAACTGCCATTTTTAGTATTGCGGTAGGTGAGCCCTTGAACCATCCCTTGAGTAAGTAATCGATTAAATGGTTCTTTAAAGCTAATCAAGTTTCTATCGTGGAGTGCTTTGGTAAAAAAGCGTGCATATAGGAGATGGAGGATTGCATGTTCAATACCGCCTACATATTGATCAACAGGCAACCATTCATCAACAATTTCTTTATCAAATGGACGTTGACTATTGAGTGGATCAGCAAAACGTAAGTAATACCATGAAGAACACATAAAGGTGTCCATCGTGTCTGTTTCCCTGTGAGCCTTTTCCCCACAAATAGGACATTTCACCTCAACCCAATCCTGTTCTTGAGCTAAGGGGGATCCTCCTTTTCCTGAAAGATCTATGTCTCTAGGAAGGGTTACAGGAAGGTCCTCTTGCGGAACAGGAACTATTCCACAGCTTGCACAGTGAATGATTGGGATCGGGCAACCCCAGTAGCGCTGACGGGAAATGAGCCAATCGCGCAAACGGTATTGCACTTTGCTTTGAGCCCAACCCTCAGAAGCTCCATGGGTTGTAATCGCAACCTTCGCTTCCTCTGTGGAGAGACCATTAAAGGCTCCAGAATTTACAAGTACTCCGGCTCCAGTCCAGGCTTGTCCATCATTGTGATGCTCGTCTGACTCTGGCATCTGCACCACAATGCGTATCGGAAGTTCGTGGCTGCGAGCAAAGACGAAATCCCGCTCATCATGAGCGGGTACTCCCATGACGGCTCCTGAGCCATAGTCAGCCAATACGTAATCGGCAATCCAAACGGGTAGTGATTCACCATTCACTGGATTGATCACCTCTGCACCGATCGGGACCCCACGTTTTGGTTGGTCCTCAGCGGTGCGATCTTTGACGCTGAGTTGGCTTATAAGGTCACAGAATGCAGTGACGGCAATACGTTGTTCCGGACTTGTTAGGGCTTCCACCAAGGGGTGCTCAGGTGCCAACACCACATAACTTGCACCGTGAAGTGTGTCTGGCCGTGTTGTGAAGACCGTGATGATTGAGTTGGCCTCACCAGCGACTCTGAACTTGATCTCAGCACCATGAGAGCGACCAATCCAATTGGCTTGCATCGTGCGGACACGCTCGGGCCAACCAGTCAATTCATCAAGGTCATCAATTAACGCATCGGCATAGTCGGTGATTCGTAGGAACCATTGCCTGAGTTGTCGCTGTTCAACAAGAGCTCCTGATCGCCATGAACGACCCTCGCCATCTACTTGTTCATTAGCCAGAACAGTTTTGTCGACGGGATCCCAGTTGACTGTCGCTTCCTTCTGATAAGCCAGTCCACCCGCAAAAAGTTCAAGAAACAACCACTGGGTCCAGCGGTAATAGTCCTGATGGCAAGTCGCCTGTTGCCGGTCCCAGTCAATCGACAAACCCAGCCGATCAAGCTGGGCCCTCATTTGGGCAATATTTTGGTCTGTCCAATCACCTGGATCTACGTTTCTGGCGATGGCTGCATTCTCAGCTGGTAAGCCAAAGGCATCCCATCCCATTGGGTGAAGTACCGCATCACCGCGCATGCGCTGCACCCTGGCAATCACATCGGTAATCACGTAATTGCGTACGTGGCCCATGTGCAGTTTCCCTGATGGATAAGGGAACATCGACAGGGCGTAAAAGCGTTTCTGGTTAGTTTCAGCGACTGGCGTTCGATCTAATCCTTGTCGTAACCACTCCTTTTGCCAACGCGTTTCAAGCTCAATAGGGTCATATCGAGCTGAGGAGTGGCTGGAGGCAGACGTTGAGGGGAAAGACTCCGTCACGTACAAGTTTCACCAACTTTCGATCGTGCCATAACAAGATGACGCTAGGCAGTTGAGTTAGCCCAGTGGACGAATTATCAGTACAGCCCGACGGTTAATCAGCACAGGTTGACTCGATCCAGGCCTTTCCAGGGCAAGGAATTCCGGGTCCTGCCAAAGCAAGCGGCCTTCGAATCGGAGCCCATCAGCTAATTCAAGACTGAGAGGGATCTCGTCTCGAACCCAACTCTGAATCAGACGAATCCCTGGAAGGCTGGGATTTAGAGGGTGGGTCTCCATAGGATTGAGATCGTTACATGCTGGTTATGTTGCAGTTCAGCAAATATCAGGGACTCGGCAACGACTTCCTCCTGATTGATGGGCGTGAGGATCAGCTGACGCAACATGTGATCAATCCTGATCCAGCCTGGGTACGAAAAATCTGTGATCGACACTACGGGATTGGAGCTGATGGGCTGATTCTTGCTTTACCACCTAGGGCTGATGGTGATCTGAGAATGCAAATTTTCAATGCTGATGGCAGCCTGGCCGAGATGTGTGGCAATGGCATCCGTTGCTTAACACGTTTCTTGGCTGATATCGACGGAGATTTGTGTGTTCAGCGGTGGAACATAGAAACCCTAGCAGGAATAATATGTCCAATTTTGCAGGACGATGGACAAATTTGCGTCGATATGGGATCACCATTCTTAGATCCAGAATCGATACCTACCACCCTGACAATCGGTTCTGCTGGATTGCCCCAGGGCGAGTGCCATTTGGGTGGTACATCATTGAATGTTGCAGCTGTAGGCATGGGTAATCCCCATGTGATCGTGCCTGTTGAAGACCTTGAAAGTATTCCGTTTGAAAATTGGGGACAAAGGCTTGAAAAACATCAGGCCTTCCCAGCCAAAACAAATGTTCATTTCCTGAAAATACACAGCCAGAATCAACTTGAAATTCGGGTTTGGGAGCGTGGGTCGGGACCAACCTTGGCTTGTGGTACAGGAGCCTGTGCAACTCTTGTGGCAGCTTGTTTGCTAGGTCTTTCTGATGACCATGCCCAGGTTCTTTTACCAGGAGGTGTGTTACAGATCAGTTGGCCAGGGCGTAGGGGTTCTGTTTTTATGACGGGGCCCGCTGAACCTGTCTTTGACGGGGTTTTAACACCTCTTCTCACACCAACTCATACTGAGGTCTTACCTCAAGATGATTAGATCAAATTCGTTGCAGACATCGAAGATTCTGGAAACATTTATAGCTCTAGAATTTATAGAGACTCCTATCTTGGATAAGATAAAAACCCTGAGGTTGATTCCCTTAAAACGGTGAATGATTGTTTAACTAGTCTCTTGTTAGAGAGCATGATCACTCCTGCTTTTGATGCATTTGGGCATCACACTCGAATCGGTCTAGGAAAGGATGGTCAGATCTAGTTCGTGCCAATCTGAAATTTATCTGGATGCTTGTGCAACGACTCCGCCTCGACCTGAGGTGATTCAACGCATCTTGGAAGTTCAGGAGAGTGTCTGGGGTAACCCCTCGAGTCTTCATGGCCCAGGCCTGATCGCTGCTGAATTACTTGAACGCAGTCGTCAGATGATTGCCTCATGCCTAATGGCCAGCTCAACCGAGTTGGTCTTGACCTCAGGAGCTACAGAATCTATTCATTTAGGCCTTTTGGGCATGGCTCGTTCCATGCAGTCGGGCCGTCTAGTGATCTCAGCGGTAGAACATCCTGCCGTTCTTGCTGCAGCTCAGGTCCTCAAGCATGAGGGCTGGGAGGTGTGTTACTGGCCTGTTGACCCACTAGGTCGCGTCAAACTTGAGGATCTTGATCTGATGCTTGCTCCGCCAACACGATTGGTCTCAATCATCTGGGGGCAAAGTGAGGTCGGTACGATTCAACCGATTAAGACGATTGGCTTAGCTTGTAGGGAAAGGGGCATTATTTTTCACACTGATGCCACTCAAGTTCTTAGTCATGGACATCTGCATTGGTCTGATCTGCCGATAGACTTACTTAGCGCATCAGCACACAAGTTTCAGGGTCCTAAGGGAATTGGTTTGCTTCTATTACGCCCTGAATTGATAGAGGTTTTACAACCTTTGCAGGGTGGTGGTGGCCAAGAACAGGGGCTTCGGGCTGGTACAGAATCTGTCGCATTAGTAGCAGGCATGGCGATGGCTCTCGAACACTTGAAGCCATCCAGGCCAGGGTGTGCTGATGTTGAGTTGGCCGATCAGGTCAAAGTTCAAAGATTGCGTGACGCGTTAAGAATCAACCTGCAGGCCTTACCCGGACTTCACTTCACCGGCGATCCAATCAATCGTTTGCCTCACCATATATCCATGCTGGTGGGATTAGGAGATGACCAGCCCATCTCTGGTAGAGCTGTTGTGCGAGAACTTTCACGACTTGGCGTGGCAGCAAGTAGCGGTAGTGCCTGTATGGCAGGGCAACCAAAAAACAGTGCTGTACTGCAGGCCATGCAGATCAAACCTGAGTGGCTTCAATCAGGATTACGTTTCTCTCTTGGTTCATGGTTAGACGAAACACAGCTCGATCAGATCCCTGATCTTCTGCAGCAGGCCATGATTGCAGCAGCATCGCCAGAATGAGCCTTACTTCTAATCCTTAAATCATCCATCCCAGCCTGTGATAAAAACTCTTCCCGCTGACCTCCTCGCTGCCGAGAGCATGGTTTTGGAGGCTCTACAAACCTCTTTAAAGGATCAACCCCTGGGGCGATGGGAGGTGAACTTGAAGTTTGAGGGCTTGAAATTGATGCCCGTGGCTCTACGCCTGATGCGGAATCTGCAAGAAGATGGGTTTGAGATTGTTCTTGTTTGGCCTGATATGGGTGGTGCCGCCCTGGCTAAGCACAATGCTCCTGAGCTTGCAAATAAGATTTCTTCATTGAATGATTTGCTCACTGACCAGAATGAAAAAGATGATGATCGTATCTTTTTGGTTGTTGCACCACAACCCAGCGATTACGAGCAGTTTGAACTCCTCTGCAACAAACATTCAGGAGCTGTTGTCATGCTCAACGGCCGTTTGGAAGATAGTGCTGTAGGAATTGGAGGCGTTGCTAGACAACGCAGACGAGGATTTTTATCTTTATGGCGTAAGGCCTACTGGCTTGAGCCTTTGGAGTCTGGTGCGTTGATGCGTTCGCACCCAGGCGATTGGATCTTGTTTCGTGCTGATGTTGATGGCTATCGAGAGACGACTACCTTCGACCAGCGTCCAGATGCTGAAGCCATCGACGCTGCTCTTGTTGGCACTTAGTAGATCAAGCGGACATAAGGCAAACAACAGCAATCAGTTCATTGCTTGCATCGTTTGAGAGATCAATGGTGGACTTGATCAATCGGATCGGTCTCCGTATGGTGCAGCTCTGAAGAGTTTTTATGAGTCGCCCAAACCTTTTAAAGCAATTCACCCCTGTTGATGGGATTGCCGCAATCGTGGCACTCATCGCTCTGGGGGGTGTGTTCTGGAGTCCGAAGTTAAGTCATTCGTTGGCCAGGGCGACAGGGGTCATGAGGCCTGTGCAGGTTTCTGTCGATGTTCGCAACGTGCCGACAGCTGAGCCCAATGCACTGATCCAAGCTGCATTGGCCCAGGGCAGCACCAGTATCATTATTCGCAATCAGCCTGCCGGTTCACTCAAACTTAAGGGCATCGAAGACCTCAGAAGCAAGCTCGTGGCTGTCCAGCCAGACGGCTCTGTCGTCATCGCAAAAGATCCCACTTTGGCTGCCAACAGTATTCTTGATGCTCGCTTCATACTTGAAGGTGACGGCACAGTCTCCAAGACGGGAGTTGTGTTAGCAGGAACAAAACTCAAAATTGGCACACCAGTTGAGCTAGAGGGATCCACCTATCGAATCAACGGAACCGTGAGTGGTGTCAATGTTCAATGAGGATTATCCCTGCAAGTTTCCAGATCATTAAGAGAACTCATTCTCAATTGTTGATCCGAATTCTTGGAGTTGGGGGAATCCTGATGGGTTCAAATGTGAGTGCAGCGCCAACTGTTCTTTCACCACCTCCTCCAGTGGCCGTTCAGGGCTGGCCTTCTCTTCAATCTGGGCGACTCTGCCCTCCCTTGCAAAGGAGTTTCAAATCCTTACTCGGCCAGGGTTCATCGGCATGGAGCGTGAGCGTCGTAGATCGTCATGGTCAGCTCCTTGCAGACATCAACGGAACTGTTGCCAAAGTTCCAGCCTCCAATCAGAAGTTGGTTACAACCGCCTTTGCGCTCGATAAGCTCGGCCCTGATTTCAAGTTGCGCACCAAACTCTTGCGACGCCCTGATGGGGTACTTGAAATCAGTGGTGAAGGAGATCCTGATCTAGGTATCACAGAGATACAACGCTTTGCGATGGCAGCTCTTGGTCAGGGTGGTTCGCGCACTTTTCGTTCTCATGACGATCTTCAATTACTGATCCGTGAGGAGCCTCAACAACGCTGGTGGCCTAGTGATTGGCACCCGGATGACCGCATTTATGCCTACGGAGCACCGATCACCCGTCTTGCACTAACAAGTAATGCCCTTGATGTGGCGGTGACCAATCCAATTGGTCGTTTACAACGCTTGCTGGAGCGCGAAATAGATCGGCAGGGGGGCAAAGCTGATTTAAGTCTTGTCAACCACGACAAGGTGAAGACAAGTTCTGCCCAGTCCGTTCTTCTTCATGAGGAGGATTCCGCACCGATGCATGCCTTGGTGAGTCTTGCCAATGCGGAGAGCCATAACTTCACGGCAGAGGTACTGCTTCGACACGCCGCAGAAAGCTGGGATGTGAGGCTTGCCTCCAGGGAAGCTATGCGCTGGATGCAACGACAAAATCTTCCTCTGAATGGGCTACGCATAGCCGACGGCAGCGGGCTCTCTAGGAACAACCGAATGAGCAGCCAAACTTTGGCGACTTTGTTGATGCGTATGGGACATCACCCTCTTGCTCCCTACTATCAAGCCTCAATGGCCATCGCCGGACAGCGCGGAACGTTGCGCAAACTGTTTAGAGGTACTGAACTAGAAGGGAGATTCTGGGGCAAAACCGGCACTCTCAATGGAGTGCGTTCTATCTCAGGAATTCTTGAGACATTAGATGGACCGCGCTACGTGAGTGCAATAGCTAATGGCGCCAGCTCACCAAATAGAACAATCGGCTTGTTGTTGAAGGCTACCCAACGCTTCAGCCCGTGTTCTTCATCGCTCTCAACTTCGAAGTAGCTCTTCGCCCCCGGTTGATCGGCACGGCCTTGTCTGTGTGCGGCTCAGCTGAACCGCGACTGTCATGACTGCTGATGGTTTGGATTTTCACCAGCTCTTGGCGACCAGCAATGATAACTTGAGAGATTTCTTTGAGGCGCTGCTCAAGTTCTCCAAGTGTCTGTTCGGCATAACGGTTTGCACCGTCCTGGACACCAGCGGCTTCATGACGACTGCGCTGAATAAGTGACTCACATTGCTGGTGCGTTTGCTGCCTGAACTGAAGAGCATCGTTTTGTAGCCTTTCAGCTTCGTTCTGTGCTTCCTTCTGGAGTCGTGATCCCTCTGATCTGATCTGATCTAGTTCTTGGATTGCTTGTTGACGGTTGCGTTCGTGCTGTTCGGTCAGCTGCCTCTTGAGATCAATGGCTTCACGATCCAGTTGTTGTCGACGCTCCAAGGCCTCCTGCTCAAGTTGCTGTCGACGGCTTGCGAACTGCTGCTCAAGCTGAGCAAGTTTCGACTGCATCTCATGTTCCAGCTGAGCAGATTGCTGCCTGGTTGCTTGTAGCAGCTGTTCGCATTGTTGGCGGCTCTGATCACGAAGCTCGGCAACCTGTTTTTCCGCTTCTTGACGAATGGAAGCTGCATTGACTAACTGCTCGCGCTGTTGATTGGCCTGTTGAACAATCTCTTCGGCTTGTTTTCGCGCAGTTGTGATGAAATCATCACGTTTTTGGAGCAACTGATCGGCCTGGTTCACTTGCTCAGGGAGGGTCTCTCGAACGGCATCAAGCACTTCGATCGCTTCTTGTTCATTCACTAGGCGAGAGCCACTAAAGGGAATACGGCTGCCTTCCAGAACTATCTCTTCGAGTTGGTCGAGCTGTTCGAGGACGGTGAACCTAGGCTCGCTCATCACAATTTTAGTTTTAAAGCTCAATTAAATAACCTGTGGAGGTCTTGTGCCACCACCTCAGGAACCATGTGATCAATATTGCCACCAAAACGGGCGACTTCCTTCACCATAGAACTACTGAGAAAGCTGTGATGAGCGGCAGTCGCAAGGAAGATTGTCTCAACATCAGAAGCTAGGGAGCGGTTTGTATGAGCAATTTGGAGCTCATACTCAAAATCACTCATCGCCCGAAGACCCCGCAGGATCAGATCAACCTGATTGTGACTAGCACAGGTCACTGTGAGGCCATCAAAGCTGATCACGCTTACGCCCTTGCAATGTGCTGTAGCCAGATGAATCTGGTTAAACCTCTGTTGCAAGGTGAATGCTGGCGTTTTGGCAGGGTTGCTTAAAACCGCTACCACAACCTCGCCGAAGAGTGCGCAGCCACGCTCAATCAAATCCAGATGACCCAGTGTTAAAGGGTCAAAGCTGCCTGGGTAAAGGGCCCTCATGATCCAATCAAACCACTTGTGGATCCTATGCAGAGAGGTGCTGCTTAGAGTTGGTAGATCTGATGAGATTCTCAATGGCACTGGATCTAGAAGCGAAAAAGGTTTTGCTTCGCAAAATCCCCCATGGCCTTTTTATTTGTGGCGTCCGTGAAGGTGATGAAATCAACGGCTTTACAGCAAGTTGGGTGACTCAAGGGTCGTTCGAACCTCCCCTTGTTGTTATGGCAGTTCGATCAGAGGGAAGCAGTCATGGAATCATCGAGCGAACGAAGCATTTCTCGCTCAATGTGCTTCGGGCTGATCAGAAAGAACTTGCGGCAGTTTTCTTCAAGCCTCAGTCGGCGATGGGAGGGCGCTTTGAGTCAGCCCCCTTTCGATATGGCGAATTGGGTCTACCCCTACTAGAGGATGCTATTGGAGGAGTTGAGTGTGAACTTGTGGGCCAGGTCGTTCATGGTGATCACACTGTGTTCGTCGGAGAAGTGAGATCAGCCCATCTCAATCAGGATGGGGATGCGCTTAACCTCGCTTCAACGGGTTGGTCATACGGCGGTTGAAAATAATTTGATCAACGCTTCTCAGCGCACCATCCTTCTAAAGGATGAAAAAAGATTAGAGCAAAGGCTTAAGGAGATTCCGGCTGAACCTGGTTGTTATCTCATGCGTGATGGAGAAGACAGGTTGTTATATGTGGGTAAATCAAAATGCTTGCGAAATCGAGTAAGAAGTTATTTTCGAAGTAGCAGTGATCATGGGCCTCGTATTCGATTGATGGTGCGACAAATTGTTGAGATTGAATTTATCGTTACTGATAGCGAGGCGGAATCCTTAGTTCTGGAATCTAACCTAATTAAGAATCAACAACCACATTTCAATGTGTTGTTAAAAGATGACAAAAAATATCCCTATATTTGCATCACATGGAGTGAGGAGTATCCACGTATCTTCATCACAAGAAGGAGACGTTTTCGAAATAAGAACGATCGCTTCTATGGTCCATATGTAGATGTAGGACTATTGCGTAGAACCTTATTCCTTGTTAAGCGTACGTTCCCGCTACGACAACGACCAAGGCCATTGCATCAGGATCGTACCTGCCTTAACTATTCAATTGGACGTTGCCCTGGAGTATGCCAGCAGAAGATCACACCAAAGGATTATCATCAAGTCCTTCGCAAAGTTGCGATGGTCTTTCAGGGCAGGAATCAAGAGCTTAAGGTTTTGCTTGAGAAGCAAATGGAACGTTATTCAGATCGAATGGACTATGAGTCAGCCGCTAATATAAGGGATCAGATTAAAGGGTTAGTACAACTTACAGAAGAGCAGAAAATGAGCTTACCAGATTCAAGCGTAAGCCGAGATGTACTTGCTATTGCAAGTGATCATAGGGTTGCGGCAGTTCAGCTTTTTCAGATGCGTGCAGGTAAACTTGTTAATCGTCTTGGCTTTACTGCTGATGCAGTCGATCAAACGCTCGGAAGTGTACTTCAGCGAGTTATCGAAGAACATTACAGTCAAGTAGATGCTGTAGAGGTCCCGCCAGAAATTCTTGTTCAATACTCATTGCCTCAGCAAGAACTGCTAGTTGATTGGCTCAGTGAATATCGCGGTCGTCGTGTTCAAATCAGTTGTCCTCAACGCCAAGCAAAAGCAGAGTTGATAGAACTTGTTGAACGCAATGCAGTCTTTGAATTATCTCGTGCGAAGAGTGGTCAGCAGCAACAGGAATTGGCAACAGAGGATCTTGCCCAGTTGCTTGAACTCACGACACAGCCAAGAAGAATTGAAGGATATGATATTAGTCATATCCAAGGAAGTGATGCTGTTGCATCACAGGTTGTATTTATCGATGGGCTGCCCGCTAAGCAGCATTACCGAAAGTATAAAATTAAAAGTAGTAGTATCAAATCTGGCCATAGCGATGACTTCATGGCGATGGCTGAGATTATGCGCCGTCGCTTTCGTCGTTGGGCAAGGGTGAAGCAAGAAGGATCAGATTTTGAAACCCTGCAGCGCTGCAGTGGCAGCACCTTGCAGACAGATGGTCTCAATGATTGGCCTGATGTGGTGATGATTGATGGCGGTAAGGGTCAGCTTTCATCAGTCATGGAAGCGTTACGAGAGCTTGACCTTCATGAGGATCTCGTCGTTTGTTCATTGGCTAAGAAACATGAACAGATCTTTGTACCTGGACAAAGCAAACCATTGGATTCTGATCCTGATCAGTTGGGTGTCGTCCTTTTACGGCGGCTTCGGGATGAAGCACATCGCTTTGCCGTGAGTTATCACCGCCAACAAAGAGGGGTAAGAATGAACAGATCGCGGCTTACAGACATCCCTGGACTTGGGCCTAGGCGTGTCCGTGACCTTCTTGCCCACTTTCAATCCATTGATGCTATTCAGTTGGCTAGTGTCCAGCAAATTAGTCAGGCACCAGGGCTTGGACCAGCACTTGCCTTACAGGTTTGGACCTATTTCCATCCTGAAGCCGATAAGGCGTTGGAGGAGGTTGCCTGACCAAGACGGATCATTTTTTAATTCTCATTCCTACCTCATCTCAGCAGATTGCTGATAGTTATCCATGACCTTTCCGCCCGAGGCATACCTGTGGTTCAAAACCCTCCACATTGTTGGGGTTGTGGTTTGGTTCGCCGGCCTTTTTTATCTTGTGCGCTTGTTTATCTATCACGTGGAAGCAGCTGAATTAGAACCAACTGTCAAAAAAGCATTTGAAGAGCAATACACGCTGATGGAGCGTCGATTGGCAAATATCATCACAACCCCAGGGATGATTCTTGCCGTTTCTATGGCTGTTGGATTGCTGATCACCCAACCGAGTTGGCTTAATCAAACTTGGATGCAAGCAAAGCTTGCTTTGGTGGCTGGGCTAATCGCCTACCACATTTTCTGTTATCGGCTGATGGGTCAGTTAAATCGCGGGGAATGCAGCTGGAGCGGTCGTCAGCTGCGTGCCCTAAATGAACTTCCAACTTTATTCTTAGTGCTAGTAGTGATGCTGGTTGTCTTCAAAAACCAGTTTCCAACAGGTGCAGCTACTTGGTTAATCGTTGGCCTTGTGCTGTTTATGGCGGCATCAATTCAGTTTTATGCACGATGGAGACGATTAAGACTTAGTCGACAATTAGAAAGTCCGCTAAATCATGGCTAATGTTTCGCATCCTCTAAGGGAAATCCTCTTGGGTGTTAGTCCTGAGAGTTGTCCAAATATTTTAAATTTTCACTGTCACACTATCTGCAGTGATGGCAGCCTTGAGCCAGAGCTTTTAATTGCGCAAGCAAGCGAAAGAGGTTTGCAACATATAGCAGTCACAGATCACCACAGCACTCAGGCCCATCATCCCATGAAGGAATGGCTCGCTAGGCGAAGTGATCAAGGATTACCAGTTCCAAGACTTTGGAGTGGTTTAGAAATCAGTTGCTTGTTGAAAGGTTGTCTTGTCCATGTTCTGGCTCTTGGCTTTGAGGTTGGGCATCGCGCTCTTCACACCTATTGCCAAAATAACTCTGCAACCGGGGGATCATTACAGGCTAAAGCTGTAAAAGAGGCGATTCATGAGGCAGGAGGATTGGCAGTTCTGGCCCATCCAGCTCGATACCGCGTCCGGCATACTCTGCTTATAGAAGCAGCCGCTGAACTTGGCTTCGATGCTGGTGAAGCATGGTATGACTACGATTTTCAGACTAATTGGCATCCAACACCATTCATCTGTGAAGAAATCGATCATCAGTTGCAGGGTCTTGGGCTGATGCGTACATGTGGAACTGATACACACGGATTTGACCTCAGCGGACGATAAATCCCATCTAGCTCATTAGTTTGACTATAGTTATCATTTTAAGCTTAATCATTGACCGGTTAATGGCTTTTTTACATGTTTAGGACAACAACTTGCAATCGATATAATCTCTGAAGCAAGCCTACAAATAGTGCAACAAGGAGGTTTCGCTTGATGGCATTAGCTTGGCATTAAGGACCGCAGCCAATATTAAAACATTATTCAGGGCCTTTATTAATACTAAATCTCAATGGTTAGTCGATGGCATCTTAATAGATAGGCTTTCATTTCCCAATGGAGACCTGGCCTTGCGTTATAAATCTTTTAGTTGCTTGATCATTTTCTTAAACCTTTTCAGTTGGGTGTGATACTTATCCAGAGCTTGAAATGATTATGACCTTAACAGTGAGTCGATTGGTGAGGAAACAAGTATGTCATAAGATATTAGCTCATCAATTCATCCCTTAATGAATTGTTCTCCGTGCTGTTAATACTGACCCATAAATAGAAACAATTAGGTGTGATTTGCGTCGAATATTAATGACCAGAGAAATTTGTATAATTATTATTGTTCAGGGGATCATTTAACCGGCAAAAAGTTGTTTGGCTTTGATTCAATCTGAGCCTCACTGGTGTAAACAAGTTGTTTTAGTATTGCTATCTTTTCGAGCGATGCTGATTTCCACATGCCACGGTTTGCTGCTTCCAGTAAGCGTTCGGCCATGTCTCTAAGAACCCATGGATTATTTTCTTGGAGGAAATCTTGAATATCTTTTTCTTCTAGCCATTGCTCACATAGAGCGCTATAACACCAATCTGGAATACGATCAGTCGTTGCATCATAAGCGAAGAGATAATCCAAACTTGCACCCATTTCAAATGCTCCCTTGTATCCATGTTGTTTCATGCCATCGATCCAGCGTGGATTCAACAATCTGCTACGTACGACTTTGTCGATTTCTCGTTCAAGTCGACTTAGCCTTGGACGCTCCCGCCGAGAATGATCTCCGAACCAAAGTTCAGGACGTTGCCCTGAGATCACTTCAACAGCAGTTGCTAAACCACCGTGAAATTGGTAGTAATCATCTGAATCGAGGAGATCATGCTCGCGGTTGTCTTGGTTGTGAAGCACGACCTGCACATCCTTCAAGCTGCGCTCAAGACCCTCTCGATCAAGACTTGGATTAGATGCACCGTCATATCGCCATTGGCTCCAGCTCAAATAGGCCTCGCCAAGATCAGAACGTTCTTCCCAAGAGCCAGAGTCAATTAATGCTTGAAGCCCCGCGCCATATGCCCCTGGAGCAGAGCCATAGATTCTGCCTTGTGGTCCGTGTTTGCGTGTCGTTGCTGCCAAAGGATTTAATTTGTCATCTTCTTCTAGATTTGAGATGAGTTTTTGAGCCTGATACACCCAACTCACAAGTTGGGGAAAAGCGTCACGAAAGAGACCTGAGATCCTTAGGACCACGTCAACCCTTGGACGTCCAAGAAGGCTTAAGGGAATGACCTCTAGATCAATCATTCGCCGACTGGGACCATCCCAAACAGGTCGAACACCGATCAATGCCATCAGTTGCGCAATGTCCTCGCCGCCATTGCGCATGGTTGCTGTTCCCCATACAGAAAGTGCAAGATGTGTTAGTGGCTCACCATGCTCAAGTAGATGTAAGTCCAACAACTGTTCTGCACTTCGCTGCCCAAGGTCCCAAGCTGCTTCTGTAGGTAGTCCACGTAGATCCACAGAATAAAAATTTCGGCCAGTAGGAAGAACTTCTGGGCGACCACGAGTTGGTGCTCCAGAAGGACCACTTGCTATACGGCGTCCAGAAACAGCTTTTAAGAGGGCCTCATGTTCTTTTCTCGGGCTAGTGATAAGCCGAGGCCAGAGGTCATGTTCAATTCGTGAAATTAGGGGATCACTTTTAGAAGACTTGAGCCAATCTCGTAGTGGCTTTACAAGTGACTGTTGATCATTGCCCTTCATATTTACAATCTGTTTTGTGTCGAGAAGAACATTTAAAAACATCAAAGCTTGTTCTTCGATCCAGGCGACTGCATCGCCTGTTCTTCGAGCCTTATCAAGGCCAAAGCTAATTAAAATTTTAGTATCATGGCTAGAAAGCAAATCACCTTCTTCATCACACCAGGGATCACAGTTCAATTCGAGGCGCTTTGCGATGGCCTGTGTAAGTCCTTGCTGATCCGAAGAAGGTGACCGAGCTATTGCCAGAAGTAGCTCAACCGCACACTTATCAGACGGTGCCTCACCAAAGCGATGTAATCCTGTGCGAATCTGAGATTCCTTAAGTTCACAAAGATAGGCCTCAGCTTGATCAAAAATTGTGATCAGTAAATCACGGTAACTTTCTGAGTTATCTAAGACCTCAGGCAGCCCAGGAAAATTATTTAAGCGTAAAAGATTCAACAATTCCTCCTCAAGTTTCTGCACTCGTTTAGCCCCCAACTGTGTAGCTTCGACATATTCATCTAACAAAGACTCAAGCCTAAGTAAGTCTCCATGAAGTCCGGCTCGACCAAGGGGTGGTGTGAGGTGATCGATGATCACTGCAGCTCCACGGCGCTTGGCTTGAGATCCTTCTCCAGGGTCATTAACAATGAACGGATAAGCATGTGGTACTGCTCCAAGAGCAAGATTTGGATAGCAGGATTGACTAAGACCTACGCCTTTACCTGGTAGCCATTCAGCACTTCCATGTTTGCCAACGTGTATCAACAGATTGGTTGCATGTACCTCTCGCATCCAAAGATATTGAGCGAGGTATCGATGTGGTGGTGGTAGATCGGGTGAATGAAGGTCAGCGATTTCATTGCTGTCGTAGCCACGACTCGGCTGAATCATCACCACGACCTGTCCAAAAAGGATGCCATGGATAGCAAAACCATCTGCTTCCAGATCCTCAGCTTGGTCAGGTAACCCCCAACGTTTAACAATCGGCTCACATGCTTCGACTGGCAGGGTTTTCCACCACTTCAAATACTGGGAAAGTGAGAGATATGACAGAGGTTGTCGGTTTTGGCTTTCTGGATCATTGGTACGTGATCTGAGTAGATGTTTCATTAATTCCTGGCCATCTGCAGGAATCGGATTGCCACCGAGGTCATGTCCGCTCTCTTGCAACCACCCCAAAATGGACGCTGTGCTTGTAGGAGTATCCAGCCCTACTCCATTAGCCAGTCGCCCATCGCGGACGGGGTAATTGGCCAGAACAAGACTGATGCGTCGTTGGTTGGGCTGAGATTGTTGAAGCTGGATCCAGGCCTTTACATGACTGACTGCCCATGCCAGCCCTTCATCATCAGGCTCCATGACCTGTACAGCTGTTGCGAGTGAGGCATTCGCCTGCACAGTTGAACGAAAAGCACCAGGCCGAGATGTGATCCGCCCATCTAGTTCCGGCAGAACGACTTGCAATGAAAGATCTAGAGGGTCTAACCCTCTACTGCTATTGATCCATTCGTTGCGGGAGCGACCGCTGCTGAGTACCTGCACAACCGGAACATCCAAGGCCTCCCATAGATCTGAACCAAGCCCAGCTTCTTGAAACTGCACCGATGCAAACGAGGTGGTCGTCATCACTGCAGCGACGTTCTGCTGCTTAAGCAGGTGTTTGACGCCTTGCTGAACGGCAGGATCTCTAAGGCTGCTGACCCAGAGAGCACGCGGGACTAACCCTTGTGAACGAAGTTGCGTATTAAGGGCTTTGGGAAAGGCAAGATCTCCGGCCTGAGAAAGGGCGCGATACAGCACAACTCCCACCTTGGGTCCATCTTCATCTCGCCAATCCCAAGGTGAAGGGTCAACCATCGCTTTCAACACGATGTGATCAAGATCGATGGGAGTGCCTACGAGAAGTTGCTCAATGACTCGCAGAAACATCACCATGTTGTCCACACCACCTTCACGCATCAGCTGAGCGAGCCGATCAGCCACTGGGATGGGGTGGCTCCCGAGGGCATGAAGCTCAACATCCAAATCAGTCGTGCCAGAAAGAATCAGCAATTGACGAGACGAGGCGTGTTGTTGCCAAATCCCGAGTTGTTCAAGCCCATAGCTCCAGTGACCCCGACCACCAAGAAGGCGCACAACGATGAGCTGGGCTTTTGCTGCCGTCGTAGCGAGATAGTGATCAACCTGAGCTGGATGGGAAAGAGCGGCGAGCGGTAGCGCACGAATACGAGCCTTCCACGCCTGCTGTGATGGAATTTCAAGAACAGAGGCAAGAGTTGAAATATCTGTTCTCGCGCTTGTCAGTAGAAGGATTTGTGCCTGTGGTTGTTCAACGAGGATCACCTCCTCGGCTGGTCCTTCACCTGGCAGGCTTGCTAATCGATGCATTGGCTCATTCTTTGATGGAAAATGCCACGTGTGAGACGAGGTAATGAGAAGATTTGGCCATTAGGGCCCTATCCAAGTAATGCATCAGTTCCTGCCTTATGCCTGGTTCCAGGGAGCTTGTGTTCCATTCGAAGAGGCCAAGATTTCTGTCGCCACACATGCTTTGCACTACGGCACAGGCGCTTTCGGGGGCATGCGTGCCATACCTGATCCCCAAAACAGCAACACCATGTTGCTCTTTAGGGCAGACCGTCATGCCAAAAGACTCAGTCAAAGTGCTCGATTGTTGCTGACGGAACTCAGCGAGACAAGAATTCTGTCAGCGCTTGAGGCGATGTTGCAGGCGAATCGACCAACCACTCCCATTTATCTGCGACCATTCGTCTATACCAGCGATTTAGGCATTGCCCCTCGACTGCACAATATTGAAACTGATTTCCTTATCTATGGTCTAGAACTTGGCGACTACCTATCTCCAGCAGGCGTGAGCTGCCGGATCAGTAGCTTTACGCGCCAAGAGGATCGCTCACTGCCGCTACGAGGCAAGATCAGTGGTGCTTACATCACAAGCTCTCTCGCCAAAACGGAAGCGGTCTTAAGTGGATTCGATGAAGCATTGTTGCTCAATAGCAGAGGCAAGATTAGTGAAGCAAGTGGCATGAACCTATTCCTGGTGAGGGATGGTCAGTTGATTACCCCCGGGGTTGATCAAGACATTTTGGAAGGGATCACGCGATCAAGTGTCCTTGAACTGGCACGTGTGATGGGCTTATCTGTGATTGAACGCCCTGTGGACAAAACGGAACTATTTATTGCTGATGAGGTGTTCCTTACGGGAACAGCTGCAAAAATCACGCCAATACGTCAGCTTGAATCAACTATATTGGCTACAGAACGACCGATTATGAATGCTCTGCGAGACCGTCTATTGGAGATAACCCAAGGACGTGATAAGGATTATGAGCACTGGATAACACGTATTTGTATGACTAAAGACTGATTCTTGAGAAGAGCAACCGATCTATCAGTAGGGGGCTATCTAGGATCACTTCAAAGCATGAGAGACAGGATGACAGCAGGCCCATTGGATATCACCAGACCAGAATCAGCTTTTTTGGCACGCCTCCACTCGTCAGAACGTCCTGTTCTTGTTTTTGATGGTGCCACGGGTACATCCCTGCAAAAACAGGATCTCAGTGCTGATGATTTTGGTGGTGCATTACTAGAAGGGTGTAATGAAAATCTTGTCATTACTCGACCAGACGCAGTGAGGGAGGTCCATCGCCAATTTCTTGAATCAGGTTGCGATGTCATTGAGACAAATTCCTTTGGTGCTGCTTCCATTGTGCTTGCGGAATACGGATTAGAAGACCAGGCTTTTGAACTAAATAAACAAGCTGCAAAGTTAGCAAAATCAATGGCAGCTCAATACAGCACAAAAGATCAACCTCGTTTTGTCGCTGGATCCATCGGACCAACAACAAAGTTGCCAACACTTGGACATATCGCATTTGACACGATGCGTGATTCCTTCCAAGAACAAGCAGAGGGACTGTTAGCAGGTGATGTTGACCTTTTCATTGTTGAGACTTGTCAGGACGTCTTACAAATCAAGGCCGCTTTGCAAGGAATCGAATCTGCATTCTTAAAAGCTGACGAACGTCGCCCTATCATGGTTTCAGTGACAATGGAAACCACAGGAACGATGCTGTTGGGTTCAGACATCGCTTCTGTGGTGACAATTTTAGAACCATTCCCTATTGATATTCTTGGTCTTAATTGTGCAACTGGTCCTGAACAAATGAAGGAACATATACGTTATCTGTCAGAACACTCTCCTTTTACGATTAGTTGCATTCCCAATGCAGGGCTGCCAGAAAATATTGGCGGAGTTGCTCATTACAGATTAAAGCCACTGGAACTAAAAATGCAACTCATGCATTTTGTAGAGGATCTTGGTGTTCAAGTCATAGGTGGTTGCTGCGGTACGACTCCAGAACACACTTCTGCTTTGGCAGAACTTGCAAAAGAGATGCGTGCTGCTGAAAGACCATGTCGACAAGGTGAAAATGAACACCAACGTCAGCTGTTCGGATATGAACCATCAGCTGCTTCAATTTATGGAATTACTCCTTATCACCAAGACAATTCATTCTTGATCATTGGCGAACGTCTAAATGCAAGTGGTTCAAAGAAGGTTAGAGAGCTGTTAAATAGTGAAGACTGGGATGGTCTTGTTGGTCTTGCACGAGGGCAGCTTAAAGAGAATGCACATGTTCTTGATGTTAATGTCGACTACGTTGGCCGTGATGGTGAGAAAGATATGAATCAACTTGTTAGCCGTCTTGTCACTAACATTAATCTTCCATTGATGCTCGACTCAACAGAATGGCAGAAAATGGAGGCAGGGCTCAAGGTTGCAGGTGGTAAATGTATACTTAATTCCACAAATTACGAGGATGGAGAGGAACGTTTCTTCAAGGTTTTAGAACTAGCGAAAAAATATGGAGCTGGACTAGTGATTGGCACCATCGATGAGAATGGTATGGCAAGAACAGCGATGCAGAAGGTCGCGATTGCAAAACGGGCTTATCGTGATGGAATTGGATATGGAATACCTGCTCATGAAATATTCTATGATCCACTCGCACTGCCAATTTCAACTGGTATCGAAGAGGATAGACGAAATGGCCTTGAGACAATAGAAGCAATACGAATTATTCGTGAAGAGCTAGAGGGTGTACATGTTGTTCTAGGTGTCTCTAATGTAAGCTTCGGATTATCTCCAGCTGCCAGGATTACTCTCAACTCGGTATTTCTTCATGACTGTACTTATGCTGGAATGGATGCAGCTATAGTTTCACCAGCAAAAATTTTACCTCTCAACAAAGTCAGTGATGAACATCAAAAGATATGTCGTGATTTAATAAATGACCACAGACGCTTTGAAAATGACATCTGTATCTACGATCCATTAACAAAACTAACGAGTCTATTTGAGGGGGTTAGCGCTAAGGAAGCACGCGCTTCAGGCCCTTCATTGGCTGATTTGCCTGTTGAAG
>QCLC01000003.1 GCA_003214855.1 Prochlorococcus sp. AG-412-I05
CAATCACAAAACCTGCAACAACCCCAAATCTCCACTCCAAGCCCACAGCCAGGGCAATCACAAGAAACTCAAAGGCAGCCCAGGCTTACCAAACACTCTCCCAAACCTCCACGAGAGCTCCAACTTCGGGCTAACCGTCAACGCTATGACGCCCGGCAAGAGCGTTTTATCGCTGAAGGGCACGTCAAGGCCGTTCTCAATGGAGGCGTCCTTCATGCAGACCGCATTGAGTTCGACAGCAACTTCAACACCCTTTATGCCAGAGGTAGCGTTAATTTCCGCAAGGGATCTCAGTACTTCCAAGCAAGTTCCCTGCGCTACAGCCTGATTCAAAAAGAAGGGGAACTTGAGGACGTCTATGGCGTTCTAGATCTCGACAGTGCAGCAATCGACCTTGGCCCCAATTCAGCCGATGCAGCTCAGATCCCACAAAGCCCCTCACGGCCAAGACGGCGCCTAGCAATACAAGAAAGCGAAAACCTCCGATTCCCAACCGCTTTAGACGTTGAGTTAAACAGCACCACAGCTGGAGCTATCAGCAACCAGACCGCTTCAACAACGATCTGGGATCAAAGTCTTGCCCAAAACAATCAATGGGTACAGCCAGATCAGCTACCGCAATCGTCCGAGACATCTCGACAAGACGACAACAATCAACCAGGAATGGCCTGTCCACCTATGCTGCCGCAGATACCAGACTGGCATCCCCATCCCTGGGCTGTAACGGCTTGGGGTGGCCAGATGATTGATTCAAATTTTGGAGACACCTTTCTGTTCAATGGCCGAATGAGGGAGGAATATCTCCTGGGCCTTGGTCTACAGAAAAGAATCGCTCGTGCAGGCCCCTTCGCTCTTGAACTAGAAGCAGACCTCTTTGCTCACCATGCCAACCAACAAGCTGGAGGAGAATTCAATCAATCAGTACCATTTGCAGACACACCTGCCCAGAGCTTTGGTGAAGGTGTGCTGGGTATCGGAGCACGGCTATGGGTGCAACCGTGGTTGAGTTTTGGCGTGATCGAGGGAATCAGCTTCAACACGGCCTATAGCAACTATGAGAAGACATACCGCGAGAACTATGCAAAATTGCTCAACTATCTCAGCTTTGAGCTTGAAGCCGCAGTCTCACAACAACTCTCTCTTGTGGGACGCATTCACCATCGCTCAGGAGCCTTCGGAACCTATGGCGGTGTCAAGGAAGGGAGTAATGCTTACCTTGTTGGCTTGAGATACCGCTTGGGCAAAGACAACACAGCACCGCAGCAAGTTGACGTTCCACCACCACTGGGTTGTCCTGACCCCGATCGTGCAAATCGAACAACTCGCCAAGGACTCCAAGAGACACTTGAGTCGATCACTCTTGGGGAGGGTGACCCTAAAGCCCAAGCAGAGGCTCTCCCTCTTGGCACGACGCCTCCCCAAGCTTTTGCCACACGACAAAGACTCGCCCAGACGAATTCATCGACGCTCTCTCCAGCAGAGCAAGAAGCATTGCGCGCCAAGGCAATTACCAAGATCGATCAACGTATTAGCAGCATCCAGTTCCAGCAAGCCCTTAAAATTGGAATGCAAAGAGGAAATCTGGCATCAGCAAGGGATGTAAGAGAAACAAATGCATATGGTGGAATCAAAGTTCCTCAATTAAACAAAATAGCGAACACTAAGTTCATCACAGGATCGATCAGCCGCTGGAGGATTCAAGCCGCCAAGGTCACGATCAGCCCAGAGGGATGGAAAGCAGATCGCATGGGCTTCTCCAATGATCCCTACACACCTTCTCAAACGCGTATTGATGCCGAAGATGTAATTGCCACTGAAGAACCTAGTGGGGATATTGTGATCCAAAGTCGCCGCAATCGACTCATTGTAGAAGATCGTTTTCCCATCCCAGTCTCCAGAGCACAAACCATCAAAAAGCAGGAAGAAGTTGAGAACCGTTGGGTATTTGGCATCGACAATAACGATCGAGATGGTTTCTTTGTTGGCCGTGATCTAAAACCTATTGAGCTAACAAAAAACTACACCCTCTCCCTCCAGCCTCAATTCCTTCTAGAGCGCGCCATCGACGGAGAGACAAACAGCTACGTAGCTCCTGGCAGCTCAATTAACAGCGGTAAAACAACCCAGCCAATTACAGCTGCTGACTTATTCGGCCTAGAAGCAGAACTAACTGGGAAAACATTAGGGTGGGATGTTGAAATTAATGCTGATTTAAGCACTTTTAACCCTCTAAATATTGCTGACGGCAGCCGTTACTGGGGAGACCTCAAAAATAAGCTTGATATTCCCCTGATTGGCGAGATTGATGCACATATCTTTGGGGCCTATCGCTACAAAGCTTGGAACGGATCACTGGGAGAGACAGATATCTACTCTGCCTATGGAGCTTTACTTGAGAAGCAAGGCAACTGGCGCTGGGGGAAATTAAGCAACAACTTCCTCATCAGGGCTGGCGCAGGTAACTATCAAGCGGAATCATTTACCAGTGACAACCTTTCAGATCTATGGCGTGTCAACTTCTATGGATCTTTGAATAGTAGATACCCAATCTGGCGTGGCAAACCTGCTGCACTCACACCAGAAGAAGCCTACCGGTATTCCCCTGTAGCAATCGTACCTGGACTCGACTTTAGGACTAATCTAAGAACTTCATTAAGCGCATACAGCAGTGAAGTTAATACCAGTCAAAACACCATCACTTTTAGCGCTGGACCAACCCTTACTCTAGGAACATTCAGCAAGCCTTTCCTAGACTACACACAACTTTCGCTCAGTGGTGGAATAACTCTAAAAGAAGGGGAAAGCCCATTTGGATTTGACCAAGCCGTTGACTTAGGGACATTTGGGATAGGCATCAACCAACAAATTGCAGGCCCTTTAGTACTTAATGCAGGCATAGGAATGAATGTAGATCCCGCCTCCATTTACTACGGCAATATAATTAACTCAAACATCGAACTGCGCTGGCAGCGTCGTTCCTATGACTTCGGCTTCTACTTCAACCCCTACAAAGGCATCGGCGGCTTTCGTTTCCGCCTTAATGATTTCGACTTCACCGGCACCGGCGTGCCTTTTGTTCCCTATACACCCATCAATCAATTCGATCAATTTGAAGAGCGCCTCTTCTAATTCACTTAATCAAGGAGCACCCCCATAAATCAAATGACTACCGGTTAGATCAGCACCGGCAAACTGCATTCCTTCCGTACGCACATCTGGCGAGTAAGCATTGATCACCACAGCCTCACGTAAGTCTGCACGCCGCAAGTCTGTCCCACTCAACTCAGTATTCGTAAGCACCGCCCCATTGAGCTGAGCATCATCCAAGCGAGCACCACTTAGATCAGCACCCTCAAGATTCGCTCCCTCAAGACGAGCACCCCGCAGATCAGCATCGCGAAGGTCTGCACCAATCAAATGAGCATCACGGAGGTCTGCCCCGCGCAAATCACAACTTCTACACGCTCCGAATTGGTGCAACTGCTCCATCTGTGTTGTAAAAGGCTCAACGTTAAGCGACACAACTGGCGCTGCAAATGCTGGAGGAGCTAACAGAACGAGCACCACAGTCCAAATGTAACGGAGAGAAACCATGACCAGCTCGCTTTCTCTTTTCATAGACACGCTGCAAATGATCTGCCGCAGCAAATCACTAAAAATTCAATCTTCCGTTTCCTCAACAAACAACATTCAATGCAGCGACCCCGCAAAATCATTGAGGTATGGGAGGTCTGCCATCGTGCGCTTTAGAGCTGCATCCTGAGCCAACAACTGCGATGTGGCATCCCAACGTCCGCTAAGCAGCATCTCGCGAGGGCCAGACTCAATCTGTAAATCCCATGAACCTGCCGCACTCGTCAACTGCTGAGACTGAAGATTGAAGGCCCAGCTCTGCGACGGATCCGCTGCCACCGCCTGCTGCAAGGCATCAATCTGAGCAAGGGCGGCAGTTGCACATGGAATTCCCAGCGCTAGGCAGTTGCCATAGAAGATTTCTGCAAAGCTCTGTCCGATCAGCGCACGGATACCCCAGCGCATCAGAGCTTGAGGTGCATGTTCACGACTAGAGCCACAGCCGAAATTATCATTAACAACCAAGATCGAAGCACCCTGATGAACCTTCAGGTCGAAGGGATGTGAACCACCCAGTTCCAAGCGATCATCCTCAAAAACCTGATCTCCCAGCGCCTCAAAACTCACACATTTAAGAAACCGGGCTGGGATGATCCGATCCGTGTCAATGTCGTCACCACGCAACATCAAGGCACGGCCCTGAACCTGGTCTATAGAGCCATGGGGGAAAGATATAGCCTCAATCGTCATTGGTGGAATCTTTAAGGAGTAACAACGTTGCTGATTAGCTTGCGCACATCGGTGACCTGGCCGGTAATGGCAGCAGCAGCCACCATTGCGGGACTCATCAACAAGGTGCGGCCTCGCGACGAACCCTGACGACCCTTGAAATTCCTGTTACTGGAACTTGCACTGATCTGACGCCCCTCAAGACGATCAGGATTCATTGCCAGACACATGGAACAGCCTGGTTCACGCCATTCAAATCCAGCCTTGCGAAAAACACCATCGAGCCCCTCTGCTTCCGCAGCCCTGGCGACCTGTTCCGACCCTGGTACCACAAAGGCCTTGATCCCTTGTGCTACATGGCGGCCCTGGGCAATAGCGGCAGCAGCTTTTAAATCACTAAGTCGACCATTAGTGCAACTGCCAATAAAACAAACATCAACTGGAACTCCTTCTATAGCCATTCCCGGCTCCAAATCCATATAGCGACAAGCTTCCTCGGCGATTGGACGTTCACTTGGCTCAAGCGAAGCAGCGGTCGGTACCGATTCGTCTACAGCAATGCCCTGACCAGGAGTGATGCCCCAGGTGACCATGGGAGCAATCCTGGCCGCATCAAACATCACCTCATCATCAAAGACAGCATTGGGATCACTGGCCAAGCTGCTCCACCAGGCCACTGCCCGATGCCAGGCCTCCCCAATAGGTGAATGAAAACGTCCTTGCAAATAGTCAAAAGTGACACCATCAGGATTGACATATCCGCAGCGGGCGCCTCCCTCAATCGCCATATTGCAGAGGGTCATGCGTTCTTCCATGGAGAGCACATCAATGGCTGGTCCGGCGAACTCATAGGCATAGCCCACGCCTGCTTTGACCCCAAGGCTTCGGATCACATGAAGGATCAAATCCTTGGCATGAACTCCGGAGCCAAGCTGACCGTCGACCCAGATCCGGCGCACCTTGAGCTTGTTCATGGCAAGACTCTGACTAGCAAGCACATCCCGCACCTGGCTGGTGCCGATGCCGAACGCAATGGCGCCAAACGCCCCATGGGTGGACGTGTGTGAGTCACCACAAGCCACAGTCATGCCCGGCTGGGTCAGCCCCAACTCAGGAGCTATCACATGCACGATGCCCTGGCGACCACTGCCAAGGCCGCAAAGAACAATCCCGTAGTTGGCACAGTTTCGTTCCAAAGTGCTGAGCATCTCCTCAGCCAAAGGGTCAGCAAACGGACGCTTCTGACTGGTCGTCGGCACGATGTGATCAACAGTCGCCACGGTGCGCTCAGGGCACCGCACCGGCAAACCCTTGTCCTGCAAAGCAGCGAAAGCCTGCGGGCTGGTGACCTCATGGATCAAATGCAAACCCACAAATAACTGAGTGGATCCACCAGGCAGATCAGCCACCCGATGTAGATCCCACACCTTGTCGTAGAGGGTGCCGGAGCTCAAGGTTCAGAGGCAGTAGCCGAAAACCTTAGCTCCCATCCAGCAGGAACCTGCGCAGCCGATCGAGACTGCGAACCACACTCAACTCCTGAATTGCCAACCTTCCACGACGGACACCGAACTGCACAGGGCTTGCCTGACAGCCATGCGGACCAGCCACTGCGATATGCACTAACCCCACAGGCTTGGCCTGAGTACCACCGCCAGGGCCTGCCACACCGCTCACCGCAATGGACCAATCTGCCCCGAGGCGTTGACGCGCGCCTTCAGCCATAGCCCGCACCACAGAATCCGAAACTGCACCGTGCTGATCCAAAAGGTCTGTGGATATACCCAGTAGGGCTTGCTTCATGGCATTGCTGTAAGCAATGACCCCGCCAAGAAAAACCTCAGAAGCTCTGGGAACAGCAGCCAAAGCGGCACCAACTCCGCCACCTGTACAGGACTCTGCCACTACAACGGTCTCACCTCGTTGACGCAACAAATTCAGCACAACCGCAGCCAAGTTCTCATCATCCGATCCATAACAGAACAAGCCGGTGCGATGACGGAGATCTGCATCCACTGGATCCAATAGCTGCCTCGCATGCTCGACCGTTGCCCCCCGGGCCGTGATCCGCAGCTTCACCTCTCCCAGTCCGGCATAAGGAGCCACTGTTGGATTGCCCTTCTCAAGCAAATCAGCCACCTCTTCAGCGAGCGTGGATTCAGCAATACCTGTAAACCGCAATAGCCGACTCACAAAGATGTCAGCCACCCCTCCATGCTCACGCAGCCATGGCACGGCTGTCTGGGACCACATCTGCTTCATTTCAGAAGGCACGCCCGGAAAGGTGAGCACAGTGAACCCCGGCCGAGGAGACCAGATCATCCCCGGCGCAGTGCCGGAGGGATTTGGAAGGATTTCAGCTCCACGAGGGAACAACGCCTGTTTGCGATTGCTGAGGGCAGGAATGCTGCCGCCAGCAGTGAGCTTGGCCTGAATCTCGAGCCAAAGTTCTGGACGTTCCTCCAGCGGCGTCTCAAAAGCAGCCGCCAAAGTTTCAGTAGTCAAATCATCAGGCGTTGGTCCTAGTCCACCAGTGGTGATCAGAATCCGACTGCGATCAACAGCCTCCAAAACTGACTCTTTGAGACGTTCAACGTTATCTCCTACAACAGTTTGCCGGTAATGAGGGAGCCCCAGAGCAGCCAGCTCCTCAGCTAACCAACGAGCATTGCTGTTAAGGATGTTGCCAAGCAACAGCTCAGTACCAATGCAAAGGATCTCAACACCATGCCTAGCCGAAGCTTCAGCCATGACCATCCCGATAGGCACGTGGATCACTAGGAGCTGAAAGGGGGCTAGAAGGGTCTACGAAGGCACCTTCAGCACTACGTTGACGACGACTGATCCCGACCGTCGCCACGAGAATGGCTGTCGCTAAAGCCAACCACAAAAAACGCATTTCAGCATTGGCCACCACAAGGGCCAATGCTGCTAGCCATTGCGTAAACACGTAGATCAACAACACCGTTCGGCGATGACTGAAGCCGGCGCGCAGCAGACGGTGATGAAGATGGCGCCGATCAGGATAAAAGGGAGAACGGCCCTCCCGCAAACGCCCCATAATCACTGCCGACATATCAGCCAAAGGCAAAGACAAAATCAACAGTGGCAGCAAAAGGCTGACGGTGGTGAGTCCCTTGGCGGGTCCCACGATGCTGATTGCTGCCAAGGTAAAGCCAAGGAAATAGGAGCCGCCATCACCCATAAAAATGCGGGCTGGATTGAAGTTATGGCGCAGAAAACCAAGACAACAGCCCGCCAAAGCCGCTGCCAGAAAACCTGCAGCCACTTGATGAAGTGAAAAGCTGACCGACACAAGACCAACAGCGGCAATACCAGCCACTCCTGCCGCCAGACCATCAAGGCCATCTAGCCAATTGATGGCATTGGTAATACCCACAAGCCACACCAGCGTGGCAACAAGGCTAAGCAAATCCGGCAAGGCAATTAAAGAAGAGCCTTCCCCCAACCAGGGGAACTCAATCGTTCCGATGCGTACCCCCTGAGTCCACATCGCAAACGCAACGGCCACCTGTCCTGCCAAACGAGGCCAAGGAGACAAAACGAACAAATCATCTGCCAGGCCAATCACAAAAAAGCAAAGAGCCCCCGCCAGCGTGGACCAGATCAGCTGATCCTTCGCAGGCGCAAGTAAACCAAACCCCCCCAGCCCCCATGTCACTGCCAGAGCCAAACCAAATCCCAGCACCATGGCGATGCCACCAAGACGCACCATCGGAGTGCTGTGCTGCTTACGGAAATCAGGCTGATCAGTGAGACCGAGGCGAAGGCCTAGCGCCCGCACGAGTGGGACAACCAAAGTGGTAAGCACTGCAGCCATCACGAAGCTCGCCGTAGCAAAAGCAAAGGGGCTGCTCGCGAGAGTCAAGTTTGCTCCTATAGCAAGCGACCTAAAGAAGGGCCGATGGAATGAATCCTAGGCAGAGCAAACCTGTGATTCCAGAGCGAAGGGCCAGTCAAGCAAGCGCTGGCTGGAGGGCACCCCTGTAGAGAGGGAAACGGCCACAAAGTTGTCTCACCCGTTCCAAGCACTGCGCCTTGATCGATTCATCTTGCGGTTGAAGCAAACGATCTGCAATCACATCAGCAACCTCACGGAATGCCTCCTCATCAAAGCCACGAGTTGTGAGGGCCGCCGTGCCCAAGCGCAGACCACTGGTCACAAAAGGCGACTCAGGATCAAAGGGCACTGTGTTCTTATTGGCGGTGATGTTCACGTCACTGACAAGCAAATCAGCAACCTTCCCGGTCATCCCAATGCTGCGCAGATCTAGCAAGACAAGATGGTTATCTGTTCCTCCACTCACCACCGCAATCCCGCGTTCCTGAATGCGACCAGCAAGAACCTGGGCATTCGCCACCACCTGGCAGCTATAAGCCTGGAACTCTGGCTGAAGAGCTTCTCCTAAGGCCACAGCCTTGGCTGCGATCACATGTTCCAAAGGGCCGCCCTGACTGCCAGGAAACACTGCCTTGTCAAACTTACGGCCAAAGTCCGCATCCCGACAAAGGATTAAGCCGCCTCTGGGGCCACGCAATGTCTTGTGGGTGGTCGTCGTCACCACATCACAGTGGGCGATAGGACTCGGATGGGCCCCAGCCGCAACAAGGCCGGCAATGTGTGCCATGTCCGCCAACAAGTAAGCGCCCACCTCATCAGCGATGCTGCGAAAAGCAGCAAAATCGATCGTGCGGGGATAGGCCGAGTAGCCGCAGATGATCAGTTGAGGACGCTCTTTCAGGGCCAGCTGACGAACAGCCTCCATGTCGAGCTGCTGACTATCAGGCTCCACGCCGTAATGAACGACCTTGAACCACTTGCCGCTGACATTGACAGGGGAACCATGAGTGAGATGTCCCCCATGGGATAGATCCATCCCCATGATGGTGTCACCGGGCTGCAACAGCGCCAGGAAGACGGCGAAGTTGGCCTGCGCGCCACTATGAGGTTGCACGTTGGCCCAAGCCGCACCAAAGAGCCGCCGAGCACGCTCGATCGCCAACTCCTCAATCGCATCGACATGCTCACAACCGCCGTAATAGCGCTTATGGGGAAGACCTTCGGCGTACTTGTTGGTGAGCACAGAACCCTGAGCCTGCATCACAGCTTCAGAAGTGAAGTTCTCACTGGCTATCAGCTCTAGATGGGTCTGCTGACGTTGCCTCTCCTGATCGATCAAGCCTGCAATCGCCGGGTCGGAATCCGTCAGGGCAGCATTCATAGAAGCCAAGAAGCGATCCGTCATTTACAGAACCCAACAGTTTTCGGATCGTAGGCAATGGTTCTTCACGTCTTAAGAACAGCCCTTAGCCCTCAGACCGCCGCCGGACCCAAGTG
Source organism: Prochlorococcus sp. AG-412-I05 (assembly GCA_003214855.1). Classification (GTDB taxonomy): domain Bacteria; phylum Cyanobacteriota; class Cyanobacteriia; order PCC-6307; family Cyanobiaceae; genus Prochlorococcus. The sequence continues at coordinate 9,662 of QCLC01000003.1, forward strand.
CAAAAAAAAACTGCCCGAAGGGCAGTTAATCAGCGCGCCTGGAGAGATTCGAACTCCCGACCCTCTGATCCGTAGTCAGATGCTCTAATCCGCTGAGCTACAGGCGCTTAGAAGGAAACATCAGACTTCATCATGGGGGCCTTCGTCAACCGAGGCTCATCCAAGCGCCACAATCGAGAGATCTAAAAGGACACTGCTCATGCCAATTCGCTGGTACGGCAACGCCGACACAACCGACCCGACCTATCAACATTTCGCTCGAATCGTCAACTTCACCCTGCATGCCATGGCCTTTGCAGCTTTCAACAGTGGCCTTTGGTTCATTCAACAAATGCGCCACCCATGGCCACACTTGGATTGGTTCAGCGAAATCTGGCTTGCTGGACTCTTCATCCACCTTGCATTTGTAGTCGTCAAAAGACCCAAGGCCAAGACCACCGAAGAGCAAGCCTGATCCCAACATCAAGCCAGCATCCACCTAGCAAGACCATCACTTATGACAATCGATCCAGCAGATTTAAAAGAGCTACAACTATCCCTTGCCGATCGCATCTACCTTCAGATCGCCAGCTGGCACCTTTATCTGGGCGATGCAGGGCTTGCAGAAAACCTTGCCATCGAATGCAGCGTCAGGCTCAATGAAGGCGCCAATGTGGCAGCCCGCCAAGCCCTGGAATCAGTGCAAGTGCCCCTAGGTGGAGGGAGCACCCGCCTACCACTGGCGCGCCTAATCCCAGCCTCTCAACTTCGTGACCTTGAGGAGATCCTGGAGCCCTACTGCCGATAAGGTTGCTGCCATCCATGGAGGGCCAGTGCTGATCATCGAGGTCACCAACGCCCGTGAAGTGATGCGTCAACGCATCGGACCACTAGGGGAGCGACTCATCGGCAAAGTTGTCGATGCTGAGGACCAGGTGGAGAAAGCTCTGATTCAAGAGCTCGAAAACGCCTTCCAGGAATTCGGGATCGAAGCACGCATCGTTTCGGTACAGGGACCCCAGCTGGTGGGCCGAGACCATCTGGAGCTACCAATTCAAGTCCGTGAGGATCGCGAAGTTCGCCTCAGCGAGGAATAACTCTGGAACGCAGCTCCAGCGCTAGCTCACGCACCTCAGCGACACCAAGAGAGATGCTGATTAGAGCGAATACAGCAAGGCCGGTGATCACTGACAGACACACCTCAATCAATAGTCCCAGCAGGTCCTGAGGCCATTGCATCAAGCTCGCCAGAGCCCAAGCCGCAAACCCTGCCGCCAGGCCAGCCCAAAGCACCTTGACGCCATCAAAAGCCCACCGTTGCAAAGGCAAGCCCCCTAGCCGCGAATGCAAGCCCATCAAGAGAGCTGCGCAGGTCAGCAGATTGATTGCAACCGTCGCCAGCACCAAACCGGTAGCCCCGAAATTGAATGGCGATTGAGGGCCCCAAGGGGTTGGCCCACCAACCAACAACCAATCAAACACCACATTCAAGCCAATCCCTGCCGTAGAAAATCGGAAGGGGGTAGTGCCATCACCGAGGGCATAAAACACACGCACCAGCAGATCACGAGCTAGATAGGCAGGCATGCCCACGCCATAGGCCATCAGCAATCCACTCACCAAGCTGGCCGCCTGGGCATCAAAGGCCCCTCGCTCGTACACCAAAGCAACGATTGGAGTCCCCAGAGCTACGAACATGGCCCCCAGAGGAACCATGCTGGCCACAGACAACATCAACCCCTGACGAATGCGAGTGACTAGTGCAGGCCGATCTTCCTGGGCAGTGAGCCTGGCAAACGTTGGCAGTAGTGGCACCAGCAATGCATTGGAGATCAGCCCCAAAGGCGTCTGTACCAAAAGATTGGCGTAGCCCAGGCCAGCTGCCGCACCCAAAATGCCGGAAGCAAAAAACAGATCTGTAAAGACATTGATCTGCAACATGCCTGAAGAAAGGGTGGCCGGGCCCATGACCTGCCATACCTCCCGCACACCTGGATGATGCCAGTCCCAAACCAACTTCATCTTGGTCAAGCCTTGCCTGATCAACGCCGGCAGTTGAATCAGCCACTGCAACAGGGCTCCCACCAAGGTGGCTAGTGCCAAAACAATGCCACCCCTGAGGGCGAACTGCATGGAGCCGATGTCCGTACCGACCTGCCACCACAAAACCCCGACACCGACCACCAAAGCAAGACTGGACATGATTGGCGAAACCGCCGGAATCCAGAACTCATCAGCAGCATTAAGGGAGCCGAAGCCCAGGCCGATCAAACCTGCCAACAAAGCCATTGGTGCCATCACCTGAAGCTGAACCACAGCAATCCGATGCAGCTCAGGACTCAGACCTGGACCCACCAAAGTGATCAACGGATTGGCTGCCAGCACTAATAGAGCCGTCAACAACAACAAAGCAGCACTAACCATGGTGTTGAGGGCCGCCAACACATGAGCGCTCTCCTGCCGCGGCCGTCTGCTGAGGACACTGACCATGGCGCTGTGGAAAGGACCGTTGATCCCACCCAGGAGAATTAACAGAAACCCCGGCAAGACGTAGGCGTAGTTGTAAGCGTCATAAGCCGCTCCCACCCCGAAGGCAGCCGCAATCACCAGCTGACGAACCAGCCCTCCCACCTTGCTAAGCAAGGTGCCGACTGTGACAACCAGAGCAATACGCTTTAAGGATCTCCCCATCCTTGGGCCTCAGACCATCTGATCATTTAGCAGCATTCTCAAGCCCTGCAAGCATCCCCATGAACGAGGCCATATCAGAAGGATCGTTAGGGAGTCCACTGCTCACATTCCCACCACTCGAGGAAGGTGTGTTGGTAAAGCGCTACAAGCGCTTCCTTGCCGATGTGGAGCTAGGCAGCGGCGAAATCGTGACAGCCCACTGCGCCAACACGGGCCCGATGACTGGTGTTCTTCATCCTGGAGGCAGAGTGCGACTCCGCCATGCGCCTTCTCCCAAGCGCAAGTTGGCCTGGACATGGGAGCAAGCCGAGGCACCCAGCGGCCAGGGCGGCCTCTGCTGGGTGGGTATCAACACAGCCTTGGCCAATAGCCTGATCAGAGCCGCGATTGAAGCCGGACACCTCAAGCAAGTCCTCGGTCCGATCGCAGCAATCCGTGCGGAAGTGACTTATGGAAGCAACAGACGCAGCCGCATTGACCTGTTTTTAACCCCTGATGCCAATTGCTCCGACACCAGGCCGATTTACTTAGAGGTCAAGAACACCACCTGGATCGAACACTCTTTAGCCCTCTTTCCCGACACGGTCACAGAACGAGGGCAAAAACATCTCAAAGAGCTAATCGGTGTCCTGCCAGAGTCCAGAGCAGTCTTGGTGCCCTGCCTCAGCCGCCACGATGTCCAAGCGTTCGCCCCAGGCGATAGCGCAGACCCTCGCTATGGCGAACTCTTTCGCCTGGCTCTTACAGCTGGCGTGGAAGTCATTCCTTGTTGCTTCGGATTTCACCGCGACAAGATCACCTGGGAGGGCCTTAGGCCTACCAAGACGACACAGAGTTGACACAGCAAAAAGAGCTCCAGATGTAACAAAATGAACTTTCACCCCCGCAAATAGACCTAAAAGCGTGCACCAATCCAATATTTCGTATCAACGTGAACATAAAAAAATCCCAGGTTGAGCAAGTTTCACCTTTGAGCTATCACAAAGGTTTCCAGCTCGTTTTGCAGATCTGCTTCTTCCAATGACAACTGCTCAACTCCCGCCCTCCAGGCGGCGCACGGTACGCCTTCAGGAGGCGAGTCTCCTGGAGGGGCCAATGCTCCTCCTGCGCAGCATCCGTGGCTTCAGCTCCAATCGTTCCATGCTTTGGCTTGCATGTGTACCTTTAGCCCTCTTCGGCCTTGGACTCTTCAACCTCGCTGTTCATGCGGCTGATGTTGAACTGAGCGTAACCGGCCTAGCTAACAACCTTTGGGTACTAGTCGCCGCGATCCTGGTGATCTTCATGAACGCCGGCTTCGCCATGGTTGAAGCTGGAATGTGTCGGCAAAAGAATGCCGTCAACATCCTTGCCAAGAACCTGGTTGTCTTCACTCTTGCGGTGACGGCCTATTGGTTCATCGGCTACAAAATCATGTACGAAGGCGACTGGACAATAGCTGGTGTTTTCAGATTTGGCGGGCCTTTCTTTGATCCAAGTGTTACTGAAGCTGACGGTCTTGTACCTAGCGTTGCGTTCCTTTTTCAAGCCGCCTTTGCAGGAACAGCAGCCACCATCGTTTCGGGACTGGTAGCCGAGCGGATCAAGTTTGGCGAGTTCGTGCTCTTCTCACTTGTCCTCACAGGCATCATCTACCCCATCGCTGGTTCATGGACATGGAGTTCTGATGGCTGGCTAGCGGTAGCCGGTTTCAAAGACTTCGCGGGCTCGACAGTTGTTCATTCAGTAGGCGCCTGGGCTGGGCTCGTAGGGGCAATGCTCCTAGGCCCACGCATCGGCAAATTCACAGGCGGAAAGGCTCAGGCTCTTCCTGGCCACAACATGGCTATCGCCACCCTGGGCTGCCTAGTCCTTTGGATCGGCTGGTATGGCTTCAACCCAGGCTCTGCCCTGGCAATGAATGCCTCAGTTCCTTACATCGCTGTTACAACTACCCTGGCCGCTGCTGGCGGTGGCATTGCAGGTACCTTTGTCAGCCAACTCACCAGTGGCAAGCCAGACCTGACGATGGCCATTAATGGCATCCTGGCAGGACTTGTGAGCATCACCGCCGCTTGTGACGGTGTGTCTATGTGGGCAGCATGGGTTATCGGCTTCATTGGTGGAGTGATCGTGGTCTTCTCGGTGGCCTTCATCGATGGCATAAATATTGACGATCCAGTGGGAGCCTTTTCTGTGCACGGCATCTGTGGCATCTGGGGAACCCTGGCTGTTGGTCTTTTCAACATCGAGTCGGGCCTTTTCACCTCAAGCAAAGGCTTTGGCCAGTTGGGAACCCAAGCCCTCGGCTGCATTGCCTATGGAGTATTCACCGTGGTTGCCTGCTGGATTACCTGGCAGATCATTGGTGCGCTGTTTGGCGGTATCCGCGTAACAGAAGCAGAGGAAATCGAAGGTCTTGATATCGGTGAGCACGGTATGGAGGCTTATCCCGACTTCGCCTCAGCCGGCAACTAAAGCCTGATCAACAACCTGAATCCCATTCAGCCCGACCCTGTGCCGGGCTTTTTTTTGCTTCAAAAGTGTTGAGCTGCCCATAGAGTCAGGAGATTGCTGCTGCCACGATGGATACACAAGCTTTCAAACGCTCGCTCCATCACTCTGAGCGTTACAACCGTAGGGGCTTCGGGCGAGCCAACGAAGTCGCCAGCAACCTTGAGAAGGCATACCAAAGCAGCCTCATTGGCTCGATTCGAGACAACGGGTATGTGCTTCAACATGGCCGGCTTCAAGTGAAATTGGCTGAGGCCTTTGGTTTCTGTTGGGGAGTAGAGAGAGCAGTTGCGATGGCCTATGAAACCCGTAGGCACTACCCAAGCGAGCGCATTTGGATTACCAACGAAATTATTCACAACCCTTCAGTGAATGAACACTTACGCGAAATGGACGTTCTGTTCATCCAAGCTGAAGGAGGTGTCAAAGATTTTTCCTGCGTCAGTGATGGCGATGTAGTGATCCTGCCCGCCTTCGGTGCCACTGTTCAGGAGATGGAGCTGCTTCATGAGCGTGGCTGTCACATCATCGACACCACTTGTCCATGGGTTTCCAAGGTCTGGCACACCGTGGAAAAACATAAGAAGCAAGAATTCACCTCAATTATTCATGGCAAGGTGAAGCATGAAGAAACCTTGGCCACCAGCTCCTTCGCAGGGACCTATCTAGTTGTTTTAGACCTTGAGGAAGCCCAACTCGTTGCCGATTACATCCTTGGCCAAGGAGATCGTGCTGGGTTCATGAAACGCTTTGCCAAGGCATGCTCAGCAAACTTTGACCCAGATCAAGATCTCCAACGCCTTGGGGTAGCCAATCAGACCACCATGCTGAAAAGTGAAACCGAGGAAATCGGTCGTTTATTTGAGCGCACCATGCTCAGAAAATATGGCCCAATCGAGCTCAACAAACATTTCCTTTCCTTCAACACCATCTGTGACGCCACAGAGGAACGGCAACAAGCAATGTTCTCGCTAGTTGATGAGCCTCTAGATCTACTGGTGGTGATTGGTGGTTTCAACTCATCCAACACCACTCACCTACAGGAAATCGCCATTAGCCGAGGAATCCGATCCTTCCACATCGATACCCCAGAACGTATTGGTGATAACAACAGCATCCAACACAAGCCACTGGGAGAAGATCTGTTCATTGAAAGTAATTTTCTCCCTACTGGAAGCGTGAGCGTCGGCATCACCTCCGGAGCCTCAACACCCGATCGAGTGGTTGAACATGTGATTCAGAAGCTGATCGACCTAACCTCCGACTGAGCAACATCCTGGCTTTACATTTGTTAATATCCCTGGCCAACCCTGCCAGGGATGACCATCCGTGCCGCCCTTGTCGATACCTGCCGACCAATACCTGCGCCTCAGCGACAAATCACACGTCCGTTGCTATCGAAGCCATTTTTCCGATCGCATGGAGATGCTTGCGCCGCCAAAAAACGTGGCGGCATATCTTGACCACCATCAAGGCTGGTTTCAACGCTGCGCTGCACCCATGGAGGTCAAGGCCCTCGATGATCAGTCCTATCTCCTCACCATTGGTCGATTCGGAAATTTTGGCTTTGAAGTGGAGCCTTGCATCGGCCTAAAGCTGCTTCCTCAGCAGCAAGGGCTCTACCAAATCATCAATGTGGACCTAACGCATCAAGATCAGCCCCTTTGTGATCACTACGATGTGGACTTCAAGGCTGGGCTGAAACTTGAGCCATCAGAAACAGAAGCCAGCCATACTGTCCAACAAACCACCATCGTGCACTGGGATTTGGATCTTTCGGTGTGGATCCAACTACCGAAAGTGATCACCCTGCTACCGGATGGTCTTGTACAGACAAGTGGTGACCAGCTGCTGAGGCAAATCGTGCGACAAATCTCGCGACGACTCACCTGGAAGGTTCAAGAAGACTTCCATGCCACCCATGGACTGACCTGCCCACCACGTCGCCATGCAGCTTTCTGAGCGAGCCAACCCTGTTATCGCCTTGCTCTGCAAACCGATTCTCTAAAGTGGTCATCTGCAATCCATGGTGATGATGGCCGGCTCCGAAACCCCTAAAGCAAAGGGATCTGACTCTGACCTAGGACCTCAAGCCAGTACATCGTCAGAATCGATTAACTACTTCTCCGAATTTGGACTTCTCATACTCCGGCTCGGGATCAGCATTTTGATGGTCCACAACGGATTAGAGAAGCTCCAAAATCCAGAAGGCTTCTCGGAATTTGTCATCGGCCAACACCTTGACTTCTTACCAGGCGACCCTCTGCTCTGGACCTATGCAGCAGCTTTAACAGAAATCATTTGTCCAATTGGAATCGCGTTCGGACTTGCTACTAGGCTCTGTGCGCTTGGCCTGCTATCAACAATGGCTTTTGCCATTACATACCACTTATTTGATACTGGCCTGCAAGGCTTCCCCTTCGCCGTGGTCGAAAACCATAGCTATGCCTTTGAATTGTCGGGTGTTTATGCAACTACTTTCTTTTACTTGCTTTGTGCAGGGCCAGGGCGCATTTCACTGGCAGCAAGGAACAAAGCCAAAGCAAATTCAGTCAGAATGAAACTCATCAAGGAAATCAACAAAGTGAAAATATAGAGAAACAAATTAGCTCTAGACTAGCCTTGATTATTACTAAATTAATGTAAGAAGTGGCGCTTTCCCGTCAACACCATTGCCAGACCAAAATCATCGCAAACAGCGATTGAATCAGCATCGCGCTTGCTCCCACCAGGCTGAATTACGGCACAGATGCCATGGTTAGCCGCCAAACGCACCGTGTCGTCAAAGGGGAAGAAGCCATCACTAGCCAAAACAGCTCCCCTGGCTTGATCGCCAGCTGCCTCAAGGGCTAGTCGCGCCGAGCCGACCCGGTTCATCTGGCCCGCTCCAACTCCGAGACTCTGGCCAGCACGAGCCACCACGATGGCGTTAGAACGCACATGTCTCACCAGGCGCCACGCAAAGGTGAGATCCTCGTTTTCTTCAGCATTAGGCGAGCGCTTGCTAGCCACAGTCCAACTGGTGGGATCAATCGATTGATCATCTTGATCCTGCACCAACACCCCGCCGAGGATGGTGCGAATATGATCACGTCCAGACGCATCAACGGCGCCTGGGGCCAGTTCCAACAAGCGTAAGTTGGCCTTGCTGGCAAGGATTTTCCGAGCTTCTGGTTCAAAGCCTGGTGCCACAACACACTCCAAGAACAAACTGGTGAGCTCCCGAGCAGTCGTGGCATCCACCAATCCATTCAGAGCCACGATCCCTCCAAATGCACTCACCCGATCCGCATCCAAGGCACGGCTTAAGGCCGACGCCATGCCAGTGCCAATCGCGACGCCACAAGGGTTGGTGTGCTTAACCACCACGGCAGCATCTTGAACAGCTTGATGAGCGCCATCCGTGCCATAGCCAAACTCCCGGACAGTGGCCAGGGCAGCTTCCAAATCAAGCAAATTGTTGGTACTGAGCTCCTTGCCCTGCAACTGAATGGCACCGCCCCAACCCTGCTTCGGAGCGCTGTACCAAGCCGCCTGCTGATGGGGATTCTCGCCATAGCGCAGCCTCTGCCTAAGGGGAATAGCCTCAAGCCATTGGGAAGCTTGCTCGGTCAGCCGCTCGCCCATCCAATGGCTGATGGCCACGTCATAGGCAGCTGTGTGCTCAAAGGCTTCAAGGGCCAGCTCGCGACGGAGCTCGCCATCCACACCATCACTTAAAGCCACTAGGAATCTGTCGTACTGATCCGGCCTCGTGAGCACAGCCACATGCGCATGGTTTTTTGCCGCCGCTCGCACCATTGCGGGGCCACCGATATCAATATTCTCAATTGCGGTTTCCCAACTCACCTGCGGATTGGCCACTGTTTCCCGAAACGGGTAAAGGTTCACCACCACCACATCAATAGGAGGGATCTGATGCTGCTCCAGATCGACCTCATGATCAGGGTCGCCCCGCATCGCCAAGATGCCTCCATGGACACGAGGGTGCAGAGTCTTCACACGTCCTCCAAGAATTTCCGCAGCACCTGTGTGCTCAGAAACCCGCGTCACTGGCAGACCGGCATCCTCCAGCACGTTGGCTGTACCACCACTGGAAAGCAGCTGAAACCCATGAATACGATGCAAGGATTCCGCCAGAGGCACAATCCCATGTTTGTTTGAAACGCTCAACAAGGCGATGGGAGCCATGGCAGCAGAGACGAAAGCATTGCGTGGGCCAACCTACGCAGCAGCGATGCAACCCCTGCCGTGAGCGACAACCTTCTCCGCGACATTCCCAAAGGTGCTTACTACAGACTGGTGCTACTGCATGGCTGGGGTGCAGATGCAGACGATGTGATGCCCCTTGGCCGAGAGCTCTGCCAAGCCATCGAGCCTCCCGTAGAACTCGTGGCTCTACGAGCACAACAACCTCATCCTCAAGGTCTGGGCCGGCAATGGTATGGACTCTTTCCAAGCGACTGGGCAGCCGTTCCTGATGCGATCTCTCAACTTCAGACTCGTTTGAAAGCCCTGGAAACCCCAGAGATTCCTCTACAAAGAACGGCTCTGCTGGGTTTCTCCCAGGGGGGAGCAATGGCCCTGGCGAGTGGTTGTGATCTACCTCTAGCAGGCCTAATCGGCTGCAGTGCATACCCACATCCAAATTGGATAGCTCCAAGCATTCGCCCTGCCGTGCTTCTCCTGCATGGGCGCCAAGACGAAGTAGTGCCCTACGCCGCCTCTGAACAACTCATCAACAGCCTAAAAACAAGCGACTTGGAGTCAGCATTGGTGGGCTTCGAAGGGGGCCACTGCATTCCGGGAGAACAAATCCCCCGGATGCAACAGGCCTTGAACTCTTGGTTCAACTAAGGAATCGCTTTCTCGTCAAACGAAGGCGTACTCATATTCCTCGATCTCCTCCCAGTCGTCGGAAGTCAGTTCAAGGCCTTCAAACATGACCTCTTCCCCAACGGAGTCAACGATCAAGCGCAAAGAGGGGAAGAGAAAATGGTTCTCTTCAGCGTACTGAGCACTAAATAATCCTTTCTCGCCCCAGAAAAAGCGATCAGTGGTGTGTTCGTTACGACGGACATTAAGGATCGCCGGTGAGATCAAACCAGATTCGGCGATGTAACGACGAGCTGCCGTCACAGGCTTGTATTCGCCGGTTTCGAGATGAAAAGTAGGCACATGAGCCAAAACCCGTTGACCAGCCAATCTTCTGCGGCTGATCCGCTTGCGCTTCTTAGACATAAACGGGAAACTCCTGTATAGGAGTGCGATGGAGAGAGGAACGGGGCGGCTTAGGACCGTCCTGCAAATAGCGCTCAAGCACGATGCAAGAGCATGAAGATGCCCAAATTTCAGCAAGCCTTACTCAGGGAATCGCAGCACAGCCACAACACCCTGAGAGATCACTTTCAACATGACCGGCCGAGGCCGAGGATCCAAAAGAGGACGCATCTACCTCTGCTGTAGCTTTGGCGACACGATTTGTGCAACCTCTGCTGTGGCTTTGGTGACACAATTTGTGCAACCTCTACCTTGTCCGATGTTGAGATACAGCCTCTGGGCGAGGCTTTCAAGCCAATCGGCTCTCAAATTTTAATACTTTTTTCAGAATTAGCAAGGTGTCATTCGTATCAGCCTCTTGGTGTCGGTCTCCAGGGGCCCATCGCTCGCCATGAAGCTGTCAAACCGCTTCCTCAATCTAGTGAAGCAACAACTCAGCAGCTTCGAAGCGGAGGCTCCATTAGAGAAGCTTGTGGTCTATATCGCTCAAGCACGAGACGGGCGCGCCCCCAGCCTGGAAGCCGTCAGTCAGTGGCCCGCCACAGGGAACAAATCGCTGCCCCCTGTAGAGGCAGACCCTGAGCTTCGTGCACCCTCTCCTGATCGACGCTGGTACCCGCTTCAAGAAGGAATAATCTTGCTTGGAGTACTTAGAGCCGAAAAACCCCTCTCTTCGCCATCCTGGCCCACCCGCCTAGACCGACGGCTGCTTGCTACAGCGAGTGCCATCAGCCATTGCCTCAGTCTTGAGCTTGAGCGCGCCAGGCTGCTTGATGAGCTCGCCGAGCAACGCGAACAAATCAGCCTGATGGTGCATCAAGTGCGCAATCCGCTAGCCGCGCTTCGCACCTATGCCCAACTCTTGATGAAGCGACTAGAGCCCGATAGTCGTCACCGTACCTTGATCAAGGGTCTGCTCAGCGAGCAAGCACAACTCGATCGCTATATCTCCAGCCTCGACCAGATCGGCCAGGACAATCTGCCCATCCAACCAAGCATCAAGGCCCCATTGCTGCTACCTCCAGTACTGCCACAAGCCACTGATCTCACTATCAGATCCTTACTAACACCACTGATCGAACGCGCCATAGCCACATCAGCCTTGCAAAAACGTCCTTGGCATGGGCCCAGCCAATGGCCTGCCTGGACTGAGGAGCTGCGTCCTTCAGAAGATGGAGTGGTCGCTGAAATCGTGGCCAATCTGCTGGAGAATGCCTTCCGCTATAGCCCTGCAGGCCGCCCTATCGGCCTGTGCCTGCAACAAGACGGAATATGCGTCTGGGATGGAGGTGAACCCATCAACAAGCAAGAGCGTGAGCTCATCTTCACCAGAGGCATTCGAGGCCAAAGCAGTGGCGATCGCCCCGGCAGCGGCCTTGGCCTTGCCCTGGGACGCCAACTGGCTGAAGATTTGGGGGGTTCGCTGCAACTGATCACCTCGCCAGCAAACCTTGACCCAGCCCTTCCCAGCGAAGGGAATGCCTTTCTGCTCAGCCTGCCGGCAGTAACACCGCAAGCAACAGAAGCGTGATTGTTTCCACCAGCACGACTGACGCGCCATAAGAATCCCCGCTATGTCCACCAAGACAACGTCCGAGCAGTTCAGGCACTAAAAACGCCGGCAAGACACCCACACCAATTCCTGCCATCAAAACCATCTGACTGGGCCACCCCACGATCATGAGTGAAGGGACAACCGTTAATGCCAAAAGCAGCACTAAGAATGCTGGCAATGCTTCCTGCCATCCCTGGCGATAACGACGATGAAAGGATGCGCTGCCAGCCTGCCCCTCACGCAAGTAAAAGAAGCGCGCCATTGCCCAAAGCGGCGCACAACGCCCCCAAAATGCAGCAATCAACAAAGCCAAAGGGGCTAGAGAAGCAAGCCGAAGTAGGGCTGCAATCTGAAGTAACACCACCACAAGCAGAGCCTGGACTCCACTAGCTCCAACACAGCTGTCGTCCATAGCCTGCAGACAGCGCTCACGACCAGCCGCCAGACCATCGGCCGTGTCCATCAACCCATCAAGGTGAAGACCACCAGAAAGCCAGGCACCCAGCCCGATGACCACAAGTGCCACTGCCGAGGTCGGCCAATCGGCACGGATCAAGACAAGCCAAAGGAAAGACTGCAATCCTCCCAGCACCAATCCGATCCAAGGAGCAAAGCGAGCAATCCGTTCAAAACGTGGCTTCAGCCCTGGCCAAGCAGGCAATACGGAGTAGAAGATCCATGCTCCAGCCAAATCACGGAGCCAAAGGGGAGCGCACAAGATCTCCAACCTCCAGTCAAAGGCAAAGCCCAACGTAGGGTCATGATCGGCCTGGTGCCCTCTGGCGCTGGAGTATCGCCGTACCACTAGCTGTGTTTGATTTTCAGATCAACGCCCACTGTCCACACACACGTGCTCGCGTTGGCTGCTTCCGCACTCCTCATGGTTCTGTCAACACACCTCGTTTCATGCCTGTGGGCACGCTGGCAACGGTGAAAGGCATCACAGCAACTCAACTGGCCGACACCGGTGCACAGATGGTGTTAGCCAACACCTATCACCTCCATCTTCAGCCAGGCGAGGGGATCGTGGCAGATGCCGGTGGCCTGCATCGCTTCATGGGCTGGGACCGCCCACTGCTTACCGACTCAGGTGGCTTTCAGATTTTCAGCCTGGCAGACCTGAATCGTATTGATGATCACGGGGTCGTTTTTCGCAACCCTCGCAATGGCAGCCAGATTGAACTCACGCCAGAACGAGCCATCGAAATTCAAATGGCCCTTGGCGCTGATGTCGCTATGGCCTTCGACCAATGCCCCCCATACCCAGCCAGCGAAAGCGATGTGGAGGCTGCCTGCAAGCGCACCCATGCATGGCTGGAACGCTGCTCGAACACCCATCAACGCACAAATCAAGCCCTATTTGGCATTGTTCAGGGAGGATGTTTTCCCCACCTCAGAGAGCAAAGTGCTCAAATCGTGGCCAGCTTTGATTTGCCTGGCATCGCCATCGGTGGCGTCAGCGTGGGTGAACCGGTTGAAGACATTCATCGCATCGTACGCCAGGTTTCTCCTCTGCTTCCCCAGGATCGCCCCCGCTATCTGATGGGTATTGGCACCCTGCGAGAAATAGCGATTGCAGTTGCCAGCGGTATCGATCTATTCGACTGTGTGCTGCCTACCCGCCTGGGAAGACATGGCACAGCACTTGTCGCTGGCGAGCGCTGGAATCTACGCAATGCCCGCTTTCGTGAAGATCACACACCCCTAGATCCAAGCTGTGCCTGTACAGCCTGCCGCCATCACAGCCGGGCTTATCTGCATCACTTAATTCGCAACGAGGAACTCCTAGGGCTCACGCTGCTAAGCCTGCACAACCTCACCCAGCTGATCAGATTCACCTCAGCTATTAGCCAGGCAATTCAAGATGAGTGTTTTTCAGAGGATTTCGCTCCTTGGCAACCGGACTCAGCAGCACATCACACGTGGTAACGTCGAGTAAACGCAGCTGAGCAACTAGGGATGGCAGCCTTCACTCTCGATCTGATGGCCCAACTGCCAGAGGCCTATCAGGCCTATGCTCCAACAGTGGATGTTCTTCCACTCATCCCCATTTTCTTCTTCCTGCTTGTCTTTGTTTGGCAAGCATCTGTGGGCTTCCGCTGAAGCATTCATTTCAATCAACGCTTTTTTCCTCGACGCCATACCTCCCAGACGAAGGTAGGCATACAAAGAATGCGATTCCATCGGCTGGGCTCTTGGCCCAACCGATAGAGCCATTCGAGCCCTAACTGACACATCCATTGGGGGGCTCGTTTTTTCATGCCAGCCCATACATCGAAGCTTCCCCCAACACCCATCCAGAGGCCTGGGCATGCCCGCCTTACGCGCGGTATCCATGTTTCTTGACGGGGAACTCCTAGTGCAACAAGCACAAGATCAGGATGTAAAACTCTCAACTTGGCTTCCAGGCCAAGCCAAGCATCTTGGGACTCATAGCCATGCGAAGACATCACAATTCGCAGGGCAGGTAGGTCTTGCTTCAGGATTTGCCTCAATCGATCCATGACCTGCGGCGTTGCTCCCACTAGAGCCACCTTCCAATCATGAGCCTCTGCATAGGCAAGTAACGAACGTGCCAGTTCAATTCCAGGACTGCGCTGTACCACAACTCCCTGACGCCTCAGTGCCCAAACCACGCCAATCCCATCTGGGATGACTAGATCTGCCGCCGCAATCGCATCACCTAGCTTCGGATTCGCTCTAGCCGCCATCGTCATCTCCGCATTAAGCGTGACGATCTGGCCACCACCACGAGCATGCAAACCAATCGCCGCAGCCTGAACATCGCGGCATGCATCCACTGGCACACCTAGAACACTTCGACGGTATTGATCGCTCGGTGCGGTGCTTGTTGATTCCATCAGCGAGACAACTGAGGTTGAAAATTTAGTGCTCTAAACCTTGAACGCAATCGATGGACTCCAAAGCCCAATCGCCACAAGCAAGCGAATGGAGCAACAGCCGATTTGCAAAGAAGCCCCTGAGAAAGTAGGGCTGTGCGAGCCGGGAGGGTTGTTGGATGGATGTGTTGCTAACGACTCAGATGGGCTCCTCCAAGGAAAGCCCCATGCCGGGGTGTTCGACGGCATGTTCAATCAGGTCAGCCAAGCGCAGCGCGCGCGAAGCCTGCTCCCCATCCACGGCTGGTGTCTCACGACCTCGCAAACACTGAAGAAAATGCTCCAACTCGGCATAGAGAGGCTCAATAGAAGTCGTGCTGACCTCTTCGATAAAACCGTCATTGCGATACAACAACTCACCGTGATCGGCCGAATACCACTCATGAGCACGACGATGGATATGCAGGGTGTGATTAAGGAAGTCAGTCTCAACAAGACTGCCCCGACAATGAGCACTGAGATTGCGAATTTTGCGGTGGCTCATCTTGCTAGCCGTGAGGCTGGCCACCACACCATTGCTGAAGCCAAGCGTGGCATTGACGTAATCGATCGGACCCTCAGCAGTGCGGCCCCCTGCAGCAGCCAGACCTACCACCGGAGCACCCGCCAGCTCAAGAACCAAGTCGAGGTCATGAATCATCAGATCAAGCACCACCGACACATCATTGGCTCGGTCACCATGTGGGCTATGGCGACGAGCCTCAAGAACCACCACCTCCTCATTTTCCACCACCTTGATCAACTCTCGAAAAGCAGGGTTAAAGCGTTCAATATGGCCAACCTGCAAGAGCCGTCCAGCCTTATTAGCCGCCACAATCAATGCGGATGCCTCCTCCTGACTGGCCGCAATCGGTTTTTCGATTAACACATGCAGGCCTGCCTCCAAGCAGGCCTGCCCGACCTTGTGATGGAGCAATGTAGGCACAGCAATGCAGACGGCTTCGACCTCGCCTAGCAAGCTGTGGTAGTCAGGAAACCAATCACATCCAAACTGTTCAGTTGCCAGCTGACCACGCTCAGAATCGGGATCAGCGACTGCCACCAGCTGCGCATCCTTAAGCAGACTGAGCACACGGGCATGATGCCAACCCATATTGCCAATCCCGATCACACCGACCTTCACCGGAACCATGGGATCGGTCATCGGCAGGCCATGGCGCATCGGGGAAATTATCAATGATCATTCCTCAGTGTGATCGTGACTGGGAAGAATCAGTCGCACACGCTCGATACGAGGACCCTTCATCGTTACGATCTCGAATTGCAAACCATCGCAGCGCAAGGCCTCTCCAGCAGAAGGGATGTGTTGCAACTTTTCAAGCAGAAAGCCAGCCAAGGTGTGATGTCCATCAGCTTCAGGCAAGTCCAGATTGAGCTGGCGATTGAGCTCAATGATCTCAAGATCCCCTGCAACCATCCATGTGTGTGACTGACCCTCAAGCAGCTCAAGATCCGGCTCATCGTCGTCAGCATTTGGCTCATCGCCCACGATCTCACCAGTGAGATCGGCAGCTGTAACCAATCCTTCGGTACCGCCATGCTCATCAACGACAAGCAGTAAGGGCTGTCCACTTCGGATCATCGGCCACAATTCAGCCAAAGTGCTGGTCTCAAGAACCCTTGCCGCTGGTTGTAAAAAAGGTTCAAGCGGAGATTCTGCCTGCAAAGCCCCCCGGGAGATGGGTTCCGCCAACCGACGTAAATCAAGCACACCCCTAACATCATCTAGGGACTGACCGATCACTGGAAAGCGCGCATGGCGGGTGCTATGCACCACTTTCATCAGTTCAGCGAAGCAGACCCCAACAGGCAAGGTGACCATGCCAGAACGTGGCACCATCACCTCTCTAACTTGAGTGTCGCGCAAGGCGAAAACACCTTCAAGGATATTGCGCTCATCAGGACGAAGGCCTGTTACACCACCAATGTCGATCAGAGACTCCAGCTCACCAGCAGAGAGAGCAGGAACGAGAGAATCCCAATGTGCATTCAAACCAAACAGCCGCAACATCATCGAAGCGACAGCTTCCAGAAGAGCTAAAAGGGGGGCAAGCACACGCATCACCATCTCCAACAATGGTGCGAGGTTTAGAGCTGCAGCCTCTGGACGATTCAGCACCCAGGCCTTAGGAAGAAAACCAGCCATCAAGGTGGCCAACACCACAAGCAGCAGAAAAAGCCCCCCGTCCAACCAGCGACTAGCAGGATCAGCCAGAGGCCACCAGCGATGTCCAACACCACGGCCAACCCAGCCCAGGGCTACCAACGCCAGCATTCCACCCAATTGAGACACCATCAACGCCCTCCTCAAACGGCGCTGAAGACGATGCACGGCGGAAGCTCCGGGTTGCTGCTCTTCCACTAAAACCTGTACTCGACTAGGCCGCAGCCGCAACAAGGCAACCTCTCCAGCCGCGAAAAAAGCCGGTAGAACCAGCAATACAGCCAGGAAAAGCAACCTCATTTAATGAAGAAAATATGGGGGTCGCGAGGATCGAACTCGCCTTAGGCGAATTATGAGTTCGCTGCATTCACCAGATTGCTAGACCCCCTCAATCATGGATCTACCACATACCACGGATAGGAGTGAAGGCCTCAGGCGCCACATTGATCTAAGGGCCATCCTCCACCATGACAATTTCTGAAGGGAAATCCCCCGCAAGGCTGTTATCAAAACCGCTGGAGATATCAACAGTTCGCCAAGGCAGGGAAGGACTCTGCTCTTCTAGAAGCAACTGGTAGGTGTTCTGTAAAGCAGCACCATCCCAGTTGATCGTCTGATCAGGGAAAGCAAATCCCATCAAACGATTTCCATCCTTACCAGCAACAGCAATACCAAGCATATCTGTGAGCTGATGCCACACATCAACCCCCCTTGTATAGGGAGCAGTCCAACTGTAAAAGCGATTCTCCACCAAGTCAGCAGTAGTGGATTGCAACGGTCCACATTGGGTCACCTCAACGGGACCCATTGACGACTCGGACAATCCACGGTTCGTGAATATAGGCATCTCGGAAGGATCAGGCGCTTCCAGGATCGTGGTGCAAACCACAGGCCTCGCCCAGGCCAAACCGCCACCCCATCCAGTGACTGCCAATGGTGTCACCAAGGCCAAACCAAGCATCCTTAGCTTATGGAAGGACACCCAAGCCATAACTGCAAAAAACACGACTACGCGCAAACTAGGCAATGAATCCTTAACGCACCAGCCCAATGAGCCCTCTTCCCCCATCGGCGGAGGCCTGTCGCGATGAGCTGCTCAACCGGCTAGCGCGAGAAGCCTACCGGCATGGAGACTTCACCCTGGCCTCTGGTCGCCAAAGCAACCACTACGTGAACTGCAAGCCAGTCAGCCTCAGTGGATCTGGCCTGGCGTTGCTAAGCCTAGCGTTGCTCAAATATGTAGAGCCCGATGCTGTTTGTGTCGCTGGCCTCACCCTCGGCGCCGATCCCTTGGTGAGTGCAGTGGCGATGGCAGCAGCACAAGCGGAACGCACTCTCAATGCGCTAATCGTGAGAAAGCAAGCCAAAGGCCATGGCACCGCTGCTTGGCTTGAAGGTCCACTACCTCCCAGCGGTGCACGCATTACCGTTTTGGAAGACGTTGTCACCACAGGCGGATCGTCACTCAAAGCAGTGCAACAGCTGCGTGAGACGGGCTATCTGGTGACACGCGTCGTCACGATCGTCGATCGACAAGAAGGTGGTGAAGAGGCCTTGAATGCTGCTGAGTTAGAGCTTGTCAGTTTGTACCAGCTCAATCAGATCGCTGAGCGGGCCAGACAGCTGGAGACGGAGACATGAGCAGCTCGAGCAAGCAACGCTGGGACGCCCTTAAACCCCTATTGAGGCTGGAGGGTTCTGGTAGTCGAGACTTTCTTCACGGCCAGACCAGTGCCGATCTGCTGGCTGCCGAAACAGGCTCCCTGCTGCGCTGCTGCTGGCTCACCGCCACAGGAAGGGTGCGGGCGCTGTTGGAGATTCGTCTGGATGAAAGAGGTGCAGATGTGCTTGTTCTCGCCGGCGATCACAACGCCGTAGCGACGGGATTTGAACAGGTGATCTTCCCTGCAGACCAGGTTCGACTGAAGCCGAGCAAGCCAATTCGACGCCTGCAGATACTGGCCCAACTCAAACAGGAGCAAACTCCTGAGGTGACCTGGCTGCTGCCAGACGAACCACTGCCAAAGCAATGGGCTGCTATGGAGCAGGCCAGTGCAGATCAAATTGAAAGCTGGCGACTCAAGCAAGGCCTGCCCCTTGAACCTGGTGAAATCAATGGCGATACAAACCCGTTTGAACTGGGACTAACCGCATGGGTGAGTCTCAGCAAAGGTTGTTACTTGGGGCAGGAAACCTTGGCCAAGCTGGCCAACAACGGTGGTATCAAACAACAACTGCGCTACTGGCAAGCCAACCACCCGATTGCCGTAGGCCAAAAACTAATCAATCTTGAGCCAGAGGCAGGTGTCAACAATCGAGCAGGGGTCATTACTTCAGTGATGCAAGACCAAGCCTCAACAGGCAGCTATGGCTTGGCCTTGGTGCGCCGCAAGTCTTTAACAGAGGCTGAACTATGCCTGGCGGAAGACTCAACAAGGGTGCGCCTCTCCATTCCTATTGGATTTGTGACTCCACCCATGAGTGACTGAACATGGCTTGACGATGCCCAGCTACTCGTCTTGCTTTAACAGCTCGTCTTGCTTTAACAGCTCGTCTTGCTTTAACAGCCATACCGCCACAGCCCAAGTAGCGAGACAATCATCGTGGTTGTAATCAAAGATCCAACGCAGGGAATAGGAACTGCCGCGATCTTGAAGACCTGAACCACGCCACTGGCGCCACCAAAGCAGAGCGCGAGCCCCATCGACCCCCACCTGACGCCAACAAAATCCCAGCCAACTCGCCACGCACTTCAACCCATAGCTGTTTAAAGGCAATCGCCAATAACGCCGCACCCGATCGTGCACATCAATCATGCGCTTGCTCATTGCACTCAACTCAGCCGCGTCAACTCCCTGCCGCTTAGCCATACGGCGAAGAGCCAGAGACTCCGTTTCGCCGTAATGCATCACTGGCCAGTCGGGATAAATCTTCAGCATGCGTTGCAACCGCTGCCAGCAACGTGCCTCGCCGTGCTCATAAAGCACCAAAAAGGGGTGATACTGCGCGCCCTCTAAATCCCAACTGCCATCTGGCCTGCGGCCCAGCCGGACAAAACCATGCAGAAAATCATCGCGAGCATCTGGATCAGATTCGATGTCGTACAACAACACGCCAGGGGCAGTGGCCAATTCCGGCAAAGCCGATGCGGAGTCCAAGCGCTCATAACGACCATCCCGCTGAGCCCGGGCCTGCGCGACAAGCTCACAAGCCACTTCCCCGTGCTGCTCACCGAAATGTTGCAAACGACTTCCGAGCTCATTCGGATCGGCTGCAGCTAAATCCTGCAAACCAAGGATCCCCAGTTCCTGAAGCATCTGCCGTCGACGCGTCCCGATACCGCTCACCTCACTGAGATGTCCCTCTGCAGAAGCCACGGCATTGCAAACACCTCGCCAGGAACACAACTTGCACTTGCGCCGATCGGCAACCAAAGGCGGAGGCTCACTCAGCTCGAGGTCTGCGGCCAACTTGACCAGGACATCATCAAGCTGCCGCTGCAGCCCGCCCAGCAATGAAACTCGTTCCATGTGAAGACTGCGACCAGCTCCGGCCAAAGCCAAGCCTTCAGGCACGGGAGCCGACTGCAGCGGTGCCAATAAACGACCAGCAAGGGCCAAAGCCAAGCGATGCTCTCTGGTCAAGCGTCGACCCTGACGTGCAAGCACCGGTCGGTAAGCAAATGCCCCCCAACGACTTTGCCCCTCGACCCTCTGCAGCAATGGCGGATGGGCCTCCAAGAACTGCCCCGCAGGACCAACCCCCTTAAGCCTCAGCCCCACCACCCCTGGGCAGCCTTGACTGCAACCGTCTAGACCCCTGCATGGTTTGCGCGGCAACAAAGCAACAAAGTTGCGCTGCTGATCATCAAGTTGCAGAGTGCGGTGAGCAGTCCAGAGCCGTTTCTCTCCATCGCCATAACGGTCTAACCAAGCCCTACGACGACAGCGCAGCCAACTACGCAGCAAGCGATCAGTCAGAACGTTGGCAGCGAGAGGGGTGGCACCCATCAGCCGACGTTACGGCGGCTGCCTGCTAGATCCAGTCCATTAGTTGATCATTTATGGCATCGGCCCCCCTGCCGCTGGCCGCGGCCCCCATCCACTTCGGTACCGACGGTTGGCGCGGGGTCATCGGCGTAGATATCACAGTCGAAAGGCTCTTAACCGTTGCTGCTGCTGCTGCACAGGAGCTGGCCTATCGCGCACCCACAGAACTCAAAAGCCGCTCAGTGATCATCGGCTACGACCGCCGCTTTCTAGCTCCGGAAATGGCAGAGGCCATTGCTGCCGCCGTGCGCGGCTGTGAGCTGGAGCCCTTACTCACCGAAACGCCTGTGCCGACACCTGCCTGCAGCTGGGCAGTCGTGCAACATCAGGCCCTTGGCGCCTTAGTGGTGACAGCTAGTCACAATCCGCCGGAATGGTTAGGGCTAAAAATCAAGGGGGCCTTTGGCGGCTCAGTAGAAGACACTTTCACCGCAGCTGTGGAACAGCGCCTTGCTGCCGGAGGGATTTCAGTACCCATCAATGGGATTACCAAGCGATTTGATGGGCGTGGGCAGCATCTCGAAGGATTGCGAGAGAAGCTCGATTTAACCTCCCTGATCAAGGGCCTGCAGAAGATGGGGCTCAAGGTCATCATCGATCCGATGCACGGTTCAGCAGCGGGTTGCATTGCCGAGCTACTGGACCCGCACAACCAGGGCTTGGTTCAAGAAATTCGCGACCAGCGCGACCCGTTGTTCGGCGGCAACCCTCCCGAACCCCTCGCCCCATATCTGAACCAGCTGATCGCAGCTGTGCAGGCCTCCAGCGCTACCGGACAACCCGCCGTGGGTCTGGTGTTCGATGGCGATGGCGACCGCATCGCAGCCATAGATGAAGCTGGCAACTTCTGCAGCACCCAGCTGCTGATGCCCCTCCTGATTGACCACCTCGCCCGAGCCAAACAACTGCCAGGCAAGGTTGTAAAAACCGTGAGTGGCTCTGACCTGATGCGTCTAGTTGCTGAGGATCTAGGCCGGGAGGTGCTGGAACTACCGGTTGGTTTCAAATACATCGCCGCTGAAATGCTCAGCGGCGATGTGCTGGTGGGAGGTGAGGAATCAGGAGGGGTGGGCTTCGGAATGCACCTACCTGAAAGGGATGCCCTCTTTGCAGCCCTGCTTGTACTGGAAGCACTTGTGGAGGGAGGGCAGCCCCTCGGCGCACGCATGAAAGCCCTGCAAGAGCGTCGTAGAGGGAGCAGTTTTTACGAACGCTTCGATCTACGCCTTGCTGATATGGACTCGCGACAACGACTAGAAACGCTGCTTGAGCAAACCCCTCCAGCCACAGTTGCTGATCAACCCGTTCAGGCCGTGATCCGTACAGATGGCGTGAAATTTCGACTTGGACCTAGCCACTGGTTGATGCTGCGTTTCTCCGGCACCGAACCCCTGCTGAGGATCTACTGCGAAGCTCCCAGCGAGACAGACGTCAAAGCAGCTCTGAACTGGGCAAAGCAGCTCGCAGAACGAACATGAGCAGCAATGAATTGACAGAGCGGGTGCTGGTGATCGCCAGCGGCAATGCTGGCAAAATCCGCGAGTTCCGTCAGTTGCTGGCTCACCTGCCGCTCAGGGTGCAAGCCCAACCCAAAGATCTTGCCGTGGAAGAAACAGGCCAGACCTTTGCTGAGAATGCACGCATCAAGGCCTTGACAGTTGCTCAAGCCACGGGGCAATGGGCCCTCGCAGACGACTCCGGACTCAGCGTAGAGGCACTGGCAGGCGCCCCTGGAGTGTATTCAGCCCGCTATGCCGCGAGTGATGCCCTAAGGATTAAGCGCCTACTACGAGAACTCAAAGGGATCGATGATCGCCGCGCTCACTTCAGCGCTGCTCTTTGCATCGCATCTGAGACGAATGAAGTTTTACTGGAGGTCGAAGGCCGCTGCGAAGGTTTGATCACCCACGCAGCGCGAGGAGAAAAGGGCTTCGGCTATGACCCGATCTTCGAAGTCGACGCAACCGGCACAACCTTTGCAGAGATGAGTATTGAGCAAAAACGCCAATGGAGCCACAGAGGTTGCGCCTTTGCCCTTTTAGATCCAGCCCTGCAAGAACTGCTCCACAAACAAAACAAGCCCTAATCACGAGCCCAGCGAATCGCTAAACAATCAATCCGCTCTCAGCCAAGGAATTAAGCAGATCGCTTAATGGTGTTGATCTGAAGCAAGACAGCCAAAATGATCCCCAACAAAGCAAGGCTGCCGTAGGTCAAAACCATCAGAGTTGTGTTGCCGGGGGTCGATACCTGCAGAAATACCCCAGAGAGCATGATCATCAACGCTCCCATCAACGTGCCTGCTGTATTCACGAAGGCGACAACAAGAGCTGTTTGAGCTGGAGGAGCTGCAGCTTCTGCAAGAGGAAAAGCCAAAGCACTCGTGCCAAGGCCCAGACCAAGAATGGCTCCAGCCAAAATCAAAACGATGACGGATTGAGGGTTACTCCCCACCAGGAGCAACAGAGCGGCAGAGCTGCAGCTGCCCGCCAACACGATGGGAGCACGCCTGGACTGATGACTGCCAAGCCAACCTGCCCCAAGCATTCCTACGGATGTAAACAGGGAAAGAACCATGTCCACGCCCACCTTGAGGGAACCGCTCCACCCCTCAACCTCGGACAGCAAGCCATATTGACAAAAGCCAAAAAGAGTTCCAGCACCCCAGGCATAAATCAAGGCCGCATGGACAACCTTATTGATGGCATCGGCACTCCAGCGCCCTGAATGATTAGCAACTTGGCGTTCGCGGATCGATTGGCTGGGCTTTGCACGACTCTGCTGCGAGCTTGCAACAACCACGACAACTAACAGTGTTGCCACCCGCAACGCCAAAACCAAGCAGGCTGTCGGTAGCACCCATCGCCAAGGCAAAACGCTGCGGCGGCAGGGTTCGCCTTGCAAGCAGCCCTGAGGCCGGGAAGGCAACAGTACAAGCAAGACCCATGCCAGCGCGGCTGATGATCAAGCCATCAAGGGTTTCAGCTCTAGCGAAGGCCAGTGTCAGTGCGGTAGCCGTGATGGCGCCGAGTAACAGCCAACGTTCGGCACGGCCACGATCCAACACCCAACCAACAGGAATCTGAACGAGGCCATAGGGCAGCAGGAAGGCTCCCCCACAACGGCAACATCCGCAGAGGAGAGAGCAAGCTCATCAGCGAGCGATTGATCGAAATATTGAAAGCTCGTTTCAGACCAAACCATCCAGGCCACGAACAGCAGGCTGAGGATCCAAAGCAAGCGATCGCGCATCAAGTCATTGAATACATCCAGGAAAATGTATTGGGTGCGAATCTGTTTATCTTCAAGACAAGCAGTAATCCAGATTCAGCGTGAGCGACTGGCGTGGCCGCGGTGCTTCGTCGGGATTAAAACGTGAGCTTGCTGCTTTTGAAAAACTGAGCGGACGTATCGCCCCCCCAGCGCGCTGATCAATGCGTAGCAATCGCACCTGCTTGAGGCCAAGTGCATCAGAGGTGGTTTCAGCCTGATGCTTGCCCTGCTTTAGAGCCCTACGCAACAACTGATTCTTCAATTGCTGTTCGCTAACAAGATCAGCACGTGAAGACATGCCTTGCAAATCAACACCAGGCAACCTGCCTGCGATCTGAATCAACGCGTCGTAATTGGATCGGCCCACCACACCACTGACGCTGGTAAAAGCACGCTGCAAGCGTGGTTTGCCGCTAGTGGCATCCATGGCATAACTGCGTGGAGCAGGAATCTTGAGATCGCCCAGGCTGAGTGACCGCACGCGGCTGCGAACTGTGGCTAAGCGCTGATTGAGCTGATCCATTGCTGCCGATGAAGTTTTCCCCTCCGCTTCAACTTGCAAGGAAAAACGAAAGCGATCTGAACGCAGCTCGCCACTTTCACTAACACTGAGCTGCAGCAAAGTGCCATCACATCGAAGCTCACCAGCATGAGCAGGCGAGCTTGCTAAGCCCATCAATCCACTAGAGCCAACAAGCAAGCCAAACATCAAAGGAGAGCACAACAACCGCATCGGAGCTGAAAACATTGAACATTTAGATGTCCAATTTAGATCTAGCGCCCTTGAGCCATCAAAGTGTGAATGAATTACATATCAACGGCTACTATTCATAATCAAACATGACTGGAGGGCAATGAAATATCTACATGCAATTCCGGAAATCTTGATCAATCAGGCTGACACAAAACTAAGGTGCAAATATCTTGTGAGCAAACCCCCCAATTACAGTGTGCACAGGATCTTTAAAGCGATGGCTTGCTGAAAAGGAAGTCTTCATTCAGGCTTGGATTCTTGCAAATGTTGCCTACAAAATAGCTTGAAGCCTGAGACAAAGCTGAGCTCTTTGTGGCTGAAGTTGTTGACTTTATCTAGTCAACCAACCAAATCCTTAAGCTCAGAGCGAACAAATTAAAAAATAAGCTTGGAATTGGTTCGCCAATCAACACCCTAAACTCAATCAATCAGCAGCAACCCAACTGCCATGTAATCCGTATGGAATGGTAATAGGCATCTCAAGCACTGCCTGCTCACTTAAATCGTTTGCATTCAAAATCAACAACTGACTGGCACGACGCTCTCCATTCCATACAAAAACCAACAGCCAACCATCATCTTCAGCTTCACTGCCAGGGCGTGGCACCATCAATGGCTCACTGACAAATCCACGCGGCGCTGCACTCCATAAGCATTGATCCCCATTGCTCAAATCCAGTTTCTTGATCGCCTGTAAGGGGGCGTAGCCGGTTTCACGCTCTGCCACAGCCATCCATGCATAACGAGCCGACATCCCTTCTCGGCGTGGATTGACCATCGCAAATTCACAACAACGCTCACTAAAGCGCCTGGTTTCAATTCCTTTCCCAAAAAGATTGATGCGGCACTGCTCTAATCGACCCTCAGGGAAAAAGTCAAAGTCCATCGAGAGAAAGTCCTCGCCGGGATCAATCGAGGGGTAATCGCTGTAGTAAATGCTCTCCAACACCAACTCATCCCCCTCCTCCCAAGCATTGAGATGGTGAAAAACAAAACCATCGGGAGCATCAAAGATGCGCGGCGGCTGCCCAGCAAAAGTGCCGCAATCACGAGGAATCAACCAAAACTTTGCCTGGCCTCCAGGCTTAGACGTTAAACATTGCGCCGCACCCTTCTGACCCAGAACAAACGGCAACGGATTGAAGTTGATCGCATTCTGCAAAAAGAGCGTCCAGTTGGGAGTAATCGCGAAGTCATGCAGAAAAGCAAAACCCTTAAAACTGTCTGTGCGATCACTGATGAGGCGTCCCGCATCTGGCCCCTGAGTGGCAAACTCCATCAGCCGGATCTTGCTAGTCGGCCCTGTGTTCACACCAAAGGTGACCATTCGAGGCTCGCCATGATGGCCAGGATCGAAGCGGGGATGAGCGCTAAAAGCCTCTCCAGGCTTCAGCACCCCATTCAGACTCGAAAGCCCATGGGTTTCCAGGCTGACAGGGTCAAGCGCGTGCGGGCCAGCCGCCTCCCAAAGAGCCAGTAACTGATCACCAAGTTGAACCACTTGGGTATTGGCAATGTTCTTGAAACGCACGTCAAAAGCATTCGCCTTCACCCCACCGCGCTTCTGCGTGCCAAACACCCCCCGATAGAGGAAGCGGCCAGCCTTTTCCTCTTCCTGCCAGTATTTCGTTCGCACAAAGCGATTACTCAGCGTGGCCTTGCTATCGCTGAATCGCACAGCAGTGATCATGCCGTCACCATCAAAGGGGTGATGCACCCATTGCCCATCGCGTTCAAACCTGCCTGGACCATTGCGATAGTGGCTGCCTTGCAGCTCAGCTGGAATCTGTCCCCTCAGGGGACGTAAAGACACAGCATTGAGCTCTTGCTCAACATTGCAATAACCACTTGCCCAGTCATCCCGATCAAACCCGCCGGGTACATCTATTGAGGCCGCGGACACTGTTGAAGGGCTATCGCTCACTGTGCTCACTGCAAGGCTGATCAAGATTGACCAATCCTTACGCAAAAGGGCTTGCAGCCGCGAGCGAGGAAATCCCCACTCCCCAATCATTCAGCTCTTCTGCCCGCCAGCCTGCTCCAGCACACCCTTGCTGCTAGGTATCGCGCCGGCCCTTCGCGGGTCGATTTCAATTGCCATGCGCAGAGCTCTGGCAAAGGCCTTGAAACAGGCTTCAACGATGTGGTGGGAATTGGTGCCTGCCAACTGGCGAATATGCAGAGTTAGGCCGCTGTTGTTCACAACTGCCACGAAAAACTCCTTCACCAACTCGCTGTCGTAGCTACCAATGCGCTCAGAGGGAATTTGCAGGCCATAACTGAGATGAGGCCTACCGGAGCAATCCAGAACGACCTGAACCAACGCCTCATCGAGTGGTGCCACAAAATGACCGAAGCGGTGGATGCCACGTCGATCTCCAAGCGCCTGAGACAGGGCCTGACCAACAGCAATACCCACATCCTCATTGGTGTGATGGTCATCGATGTGGGTGTCACCAGTCGCGGTGATCTCTAAATCCAGCAGGCCATGGCTGGAAAGCTGGTGAAGCATGTGATCGAGGAAGGCGACCCCCGTAGAGACGTTGCACTGACCACAGCCATCAAGCCCAACACGAACAAGCACGTCGGTTTCAGCGGTGACGCGATGAACATCCCCCTGCCTTAGCGACGTCATGATGCCCATCCAAATGAAGTCATGCTGCCAGTCAAATCACATTCCGTTAATGCAGTAACCAGCATCCACATAAAGCGTCTGACCGGAGACACCACTGGAAAGATCGCTCAGCAAGAACGCGGCTGTATTGCCCACTTCGATCTGGGTCACAGTCCGACGCAAGGGAGCCTTTTCTTCAACGTTATGAATCATCTCGAGGATGCCGCCGATCGCAGAACTAGCCAAGGTGCGAATTGGGCCAGCACTGATCGCGTTCACACGCACCTGCTTATCAGGGCCAAGTTCTGCAGAGAGATAACGCACTGAAGCCTCCAGAGCAGCCTTTGCAACACCCATCACGTTGTAATTCGGAATGGCACGATCTGCACCGAGGTAGGTCAACGTCACAACCCCTGCACCATCACTAAACAAAGACTTGGCGTGATGACAAAGCGGGGCCAGCGAGTAGGCACTGATCTCCAAGGCGCGTGCGAATCCCTCGGCCGAGGTGGCGCTGTAATCACCCACCAATTCTTCCTTGCCTGCAAAGGCAAGACAATGGACCAGACCATCCAACTGGCCCCACTGCTGGGCAATCACAGCAAACACCTCCTCGATCTGATTGCTGTCCTGCACATTCAAAGGCAAAAACAAACTGGGTTCTAGAGGAGCAGTGAGATCGCGCACCTTGCCTTCCGAACGGCCCCTTTCATCCGCCAAATAGGTGATTCCCAGCTCAGCACCGGCGGCTTTCAACTGTTGAGCGATGCCCCAGGCAATGGAACGGTTGTTGGCGATACCTGTGACGAGGATCTTCTTACCGCTTAGATCGAGAAGCATCAGAGCGAACGCACTAGGGAACATTGGCAGCGATTCTCTCCCATGCCACGCCGAGTTTCACTGGATGCCCCGAATAAGGTCGCCAAGAGTTCTATTCGATCAGCTTCCAGACCAGTTGCCGTTTAACAACTCCTCCTGAAGCTTCCTCTCTTCTTCTGGATCCCTGAGCAGGTCTTCTTCCTCCAACGCAGGCAATCTCAAAGGCTTCACCTGATCAGCAGCGCGGGGCGGCTCCTGCCAACGCCATCTCGCCCTAGGTGCCCGATCGACACAAAGAGCCTTCAGCTCACGCTTTAAGGCACGGCGGACATCCCCACGGGCCACGACCACGAAAAATTCCTTACGAGACGCAAGCCCTGAGCTGAATGGGGCATTGCCATTGCCATTGAAAAGCCTTGCAGGGTCTGGCAACCAACGGGGCGTACAGATCCCTGGATCACTGGTGTCCGTTTCGAGAAAGAGATGTACGCCATAGCCATCAGGCTCACTCACCACCGCCAGGCCGTCATGAGCTTGA
This sequence comes from Prochlorococcus sp. AG-412-I05, assembly GCA_003214855.1. Taxonomy (GTDB): domain Bacteria; phylum Cyanobacteriota; class Cyanobacteriia; order PCC-6307; family Cyanobiaceae; genus Prochlorococcus. Next base: position 38,771 of record QCLC01000003.1, read on the forward strand.
TGCCGCTGCAAGGGATAAATAGACCAGCTGGGCTTGGAAGACGACGTCATGCAGCCGTTAAGGACTACGGCCAAAGCCACTAAGAGGAAGGTCTTACCTTTTGCATTGACTTGCTTCACGGCATTGATGCAGCCATGCAAAGTCATCCTGAACCAGCATTGAAAGGCTGCTTTCCCAACATGGCCCTCACTCCCTCCACGATGCTGCCTCTCGGGACCCCCTTACCGGCGTTTGAATTGAAGGTGGTACCCGGCACCAATCTTGAGATCGATGGCGGGCTTGGCGCCCTGAACACAATCAACACAAGCAGCCTGCCAACCAAGCCCCTCCTGCTGATGGCGCTCTGCGCCCACTGCCCTTTCGTGAAACACATTGAAAAAGAACTGACCCATCTTGATCAGGACTACGGAGATTCCGTGCAGCTACTGGCTATCGCCAGCAACAGTCTGATCACTCATCCCCAAGACGGTCCTGAGCAGCTCGCGGCTCAGGCCAAGCAACAAGGCTGGCGGTTCCCATATCTACTGGATACTGACCAAAGCCTCGCTAAGGCCCTACAAGCCGCCTGCACACCAGACTTCTTCCTCTTTGCCCCCTCTCCACAAGGACTGCAGCGACTCTGCTACCGCGGCCAACTAGATAACAGCCGCCCTGGGAACGATGCACCTGTGACTGGATCGGACCTACGTGCTGCTCTAGATGCCGTTTTGAACGGGCAAAATGTCTCTCCCCACCAGCAGGCCTCAATCGGCTGCAACATCAAGTGGCACCCAGGACAAGAGCCCCCCTGGTTCGGCTGATCTGCCACTTCAAAAGCTGCTAAACCGTCTTCGGCTCGGCTTATGGTGCTTCTCATGCAGGTGCCCCCTTTTAGCCTTACTCAACAGCTAGCCGAACTGGGGCCTGACCTTGATGAGGCGGTCTTGCGCGTGCTGCGCAGTGGCCAATACATCGGCGGCACCGAAATTGAATCTTTTGAACAAGCCTTTGCCAACTCCCTTGGCGTGCCTTATGTCGTTGGTTGCAACAGCGGCACCGATGCTTTGGTCCTGGCCCTGAGGGCACTGGATATCGGAGCAGGAGATGAGGTGATCAGCTGTTCTTTCAGCTTTTTTGCAACTGCCGAGGCAATCAGTTCGGTAGGCGCCACACCTGTCTTCGTGGACGTCGAAGCGGACACCTATCTCATCAACCTAGAACAAATCGAAGCAGCAATAACCCCAGCCACCCGTGCTCTTTTACCAGTTCATCTTTTCGGCCGCCCCGTCAACATGGAGCAGCTGATGGCCATCGCCAACAAACATGGGCTGAAAGTGATCGAAGATTGTGCCCAAGCCAGTGGTGCAGCCTGGAACGGACGGTCCGTAGGCAGTTGGGGCGATGTGGGCTGCTTTAGCTTCTTTCCCACCAAAAACCTTGGCGGCGCTGGCGATGGTGGAGCCGTCAGCACACATGACGCAAAGCTTGCTCAGCGAATGCGAGAACTCGCTGTTCACGGAATGCCGCGTCGATATTTGCATAAAGAACTTGGCTACAACAGCCGACTGGATGCACTGCAAGCCGCAGTTTTGAACGTGAAGCTATCAAAACTTCCGCAATGGGTTCAAAAACGACAAGCCATCGCGACTCGTTATCAAACGTTGCTCACAAACCTTCCTTGCCTCGAGCTTCCAGATCAAACAAAAGCAAGCCATCTGCAGCATGCATGGAACCAATTCGTGGTGCGCGTAACGAGCTGCCCAATGAACCAAAGCAACTCTGAGAGCCTTGGCAAACCGTCAACAAACAATGGCAGCAATACCCTGCCGGATAGCAGTTGCCGTGATTGGCTCAAACAAAATCTTCTAGAACATGGCATTAACACCATCATTTACTACCCAATCCCTATCCATCTCCAACCGGCATATAAAGGCCTACGCCAAGGCCCAGGCAGCCTGCCGGTCACTGAACAGCTTTGCAGTCAAGTGCTGAGCTTGCCAATCTTCCCAGAATTGGGCGAAGACCAACAGCAACAGGTTGTCTCTATGTTGCACAAGCTGCTGAGTCCAGCAACCACAACTCAAATGAGCAAGGTTGCTTAAAAAGCCTTATTTAATACCTGCTATTACTTGTTATTAGGCACAACCTCTAAAAATAAATACTGCGTCGCCCTAATACCAGAACTACCAGCGGGATGGTGATCTTTAGAGACCCAACAACTGACGCGCCCGATACCAAGCGGTAATGCTCTTGCCATCCAGAGCTTCATTACCACTAGCTAAGCAAGCATCGAATTCAGCTGGGGTCATATGCAGCACCTCAAGATCCTCGTCTTCATCACCAGCAGGAGATTCGCTCAGTACTTTAAGGTCACGGGCCAGAAAAAGGTGTATGACTTCATCGGAGTAGCCAGGACAAGGCAGCATCTGCCCCAAAGAATCCCAGCGAGCTGCGCTGTAGCCAGCCTCCTCTGCCAGTTCCCGCTCCATCGAAGCCTGGGGATCTTCCCCATCCTCAAGCGTGCCAGCAGGAAATTCCAGGATGCGGCGGGCTACCGCAAAGCGGTACTGACGAAGCACCACAACCCTGCCATCGGCAGTGATTGGCACCGCTAAGGAAGCACCAGGATGGCGAATCAGACCAAAGAGACCCTGTACCCCAATCGGCAGCTCAAAACGGTTGATCTCAAAACGAATCTTTCTTGCCTCTAACGCTGCTGTGGTTTCCAACAGCAAAGATGGCTCAGGGGGCGGAAGAGGCACCATGTTGACCACAAACAAAGAACTCCCAGCATGGTGGCTGATGACCAGACAAGGACTTGAATTGCGCCACCCCTATTCAAGCCAGTCCAAATCAGGGGGGATACGGCGCGGCACCTGAGCCACTCCCGTTAGGGCCGCTGCAAGTGGCACCACGACAAAACTTCGTTCAATCAGACGGGGGTGAGGAAGGATTAGGGCCTCGTGCTGAACCTGTAGTGCGCCCCAGGCAAGCAAATCAAGATCCAGTGAGCGCGATTCCCAGCGCATCAACTCTGCCTGGCGATCTCGTCCGAAGCGCTTCTCCAGGGCCATCAGTCTGGCTAACAAGGACAGCGCAGCCGCTTCACAAGGCTGCAACAAAGCAAGCCGCGGCCCATCCACCACAACTACCGCATTGATGTAGACAGGCTGCTCGGGTGGACCGCCAACGGGGTCGGTCTCAAATAATGGCGACCAACGGCAACGCAAACCTGCAGGATTCACCCTTTCGCCCGATGCCTCTCCAAGCGATGTTGAGAGCCACTCATGGATGGTCTGCTCTAACTCAGGCCGCACTGCCCTCAAGGTGGCACACGGAGGTCCAAAAGCACTAGCCAAATTGGCTCCTAGTGCCACAGCTAAAGTGCTTGGAGAAGAATAAGCAGTAGAAACTCCGAGTTGATCAGCGAGACTGGCGCACACGTCATCGAGCCGAGGGGACTCCATGGTTGCAAGCGGATCGGCCGCAACTGCCAACACAAGGTCCAGAGATCGAGCAGGCCAGGACAGGGCCACTCGTGCTTTTCCTCTTGCCGCAATTACCGGCCATGGAACGCTCAAGCTTTCACTGCTCCTAGCAGCGGTTGATCCAGAACTGGGTGGGGTGGTGATCGCCGGCGGCCGCGGCACTGGCAAATCGGTCTTGGCACGGGGACTGCATGCACTGCTACCGCCAATCGATGTGCTCGATCTGGAAGCCCTTAGCAAAGATCAGCAGACTTCACAAATTCATCGCCCCATTGGTCTCAACCTGGATCCAAAGCTCCCTGAGGAATGGGACGAAGCCAGCCAACGTCTGATCACGAAACAGGGCGCCACCGATGAGGAGAACTCAAAGGAGCCACTGCCAAGCCGTGTGATCCCAGCACCCTTTGTGCAAGTTCCAATTGGCATCACTGAAGACAGACTTGTTGGCGCTGTAGACGTCACGGCCTCCCTAACCAGTGGAACCCCTGTCTTCCAACCTGGACTACTAGCAGAAGCCCATCGGGGAGTGCTCTATCTCGATGAGCTCAATCTGTTGGATGACGGCATCGTCAACCTCATGCTGGCGGCAGTGGGAGCCGGCGAAAACCGAGTAGAGCGAGAAGGCCTCAGCCTCAGCCATCCCTGCCGACCACTACTGATCGCTACTTACAACCCTGAAGAAGGGGCAATGCGCGACCACCTATTGGACCGTTTCGCCATCGCTCTCTCCGCCGACCAGCTGATCAGCAACGAGCAACGTGTTGAGATCACCGAGGCAGTACTGGCCCATGGCCAATGCAGTGTCAGCTTCGCTGCAAAGTGGGCCCAGGAGACCGAAGCACTAGCAACTCAGCTGCTACTGGCTCGTCAATGGCTGCCCGATGTACAAATCAGCCACGCACAGATCGAATATCTGGTCAATGAAGCCATTCGTGGAGGCGTGGAAGGGCATCGCTCTGAGCTTTATGCAGTACGCGTGGCACGGGCCCACGCGGCTCTCAGCGGCCGAGACCAGGTTGAAGCAGATGACCTCCAAGTCGCCGTGCGGCTGGTGATTGCACCGCGTGCATTGCAATTGCCGCCTCAAGAAGAGCAAATGGAGCCCCCCCCGCCAGAGCAACAGCAAGCACCGCCACCACCAGATCAATCGCAAGAAGACACTTCTGAAGAAGATGAAGAGGATGACGAAGACACCCCTGAAGAGCAGACATCACCACCGGTTCCAGAAGAGTTCATGCTTGATCCAGAAGCAATTGCAATCGATCCAGACCTTTTGCTGTTTTCTGCAGCCAAGTCAAAAAGTGGAAACAGTGGGAACCGTTCGGCAGTCCTCAGTGACAGCCGTGGCCGCTACGTCAGGCCCATCATCCCTCGTGGCCCTGTTCGACGTATCGCCGTCGACGCGACATTAAGAGCTGCGGCCCCATATCAAAAAGCTCGGCGATCCAGACAGCCGGATCGCACAGTGATTGTCGAAGAAGGAGATCTGAGAGCCAAGTTGCTGCAACGCAAGGCTGGTTCACTCGTCATTTTCCTTGTTGATGCAAGCGGTTCGATGGCTCTTAATCGCATGCAGGGCGCCAAGGGAGCAGTCATTCGCTTACTCACCGAGGCCTATGAAAACCGAGATGAGGTTTCACTCATCCCATTTCGAGGAGAACAAGCGGAGGTTTTACTCCCTCCAACCAAATCGATTACTGCAGCCAAAAGAAGGCTAGAAGTGATGCCCTGCGGCGGCGGCTCTCCTCTCGCCCATGGTCTTACCCAGGCTGCTCGTGTGGGTGCCAACGCCTTGTCTAAAGGAGATCTCGCCCAAGTTGTCGTTGTTGCCATCACGGATGGACGCGGCAATGTGCCTTTAGGTACCTCACTAGGTCAGCCACAACTTGAAGGAGAAGATCCACCGGATCTAAAGCAGGAATTACTTGATGTAGCGAGCCGCTACCGCAGTCTGGGGATCAAATTACTAGTCATCGACACAGAGCGTAAGTTCATCGGCAGTGGCATGGGCAAGGACCTAGCAGAAGCCGCCGCCGGCAAATACGTCCAACTGCCAAAGGCAACTGATCAAGCGATTGCCGCCATCGCAATGGAAGCAATAGACCAGGTTAAATAATACTTAAGTCTATGAATTGATCACGCATATAGACCCTAAAGAGCCTCATACTTCAAGGTCTATTGTCACCAGCTTGGGCCGGGTAAAGCTCATTAAAAAACTCACCCAGGCCAATCGTAACGCTACGCACAGCATTCATGAATTGCGGATCATTCGTAAGTTTTTCCACATCTCCACCCACTGCATCAAACTTTTTAGTAAGCGAGCGAGCGTAACTCACAGTCTGCTTGAGATCACCAACGGTTTTGGGGTTATTGAATGCTTCAACTACATTGTTGATATGGCCGGTTGCCAGATTGAGGTTGGTAATCATCGGTTCAGCTCGAGCCACCTCATCCTTGAGCTGACGCATTAACTTGGAGACATCTTCGGCGGTGCTCTCTATCTGCTTGGTGGAATCAACCAAATACGTGACCAACTTCTGCTTTTCTGCCTCTTGCAGAATGCGCTCAAGTGTCTCTGTCACTGAAGAGATACTCACCGGAGGCTCACCCACAATCGTTGCCCCGTTACACAACACCTTGCTGCCAGAACAATCCATTGATCCAGGCAGGGGAGCATGAGCAGACAACGGCTGACCAAGACTCACCAATGCCACCTGAGAATCACCCCCAAGCAAGGAACTAGAGGCCACCTTGGCGACAACCGGCTTGGAAAGGCGCAGATCACCCTTATTGATTTCAAGGGTGGCCCGCACAGCTTGTGAAGTCACATCGATTTTGACGACAGTGCCCACCAAGATGCCGCGATAAGTCACGGGGGAACGTTCAGCAAGACCAGTTGCATCGGGGAAGTTCACCTTGATGCTCCAAACCTTGGCGCCAAGACGCACACCCCTTAACCAGAGCAAAGTTCCTGCAAAGGCAACCACTGCTCCAACGATGGAGAATCCGACAATCGCATCACGAACGCTGCGTCGCATAGACATCAATGCTCTTCAGGTTGCATTGGCCCGCGAAGACTACCGGTACGAAACTGTTCAACATAAGGATTATCCGTCTTACCGAATTCTTCTATAGAGCCAGCCCAGTGAAACTTGCCTCCATAAAGCATCACCACCCTTTCTGCAGAACGTTCAATCGTGCTGCGTACATGGCTCACCACTACCGAGCAACCTCTGGCCACGGTGGTGGTCTTAACAATTAAATCTTCAATTCGTGTGCACGCCACAGGATCAAGGCCAGCAGTTGGCTCGTCATAAAGCAATAACGGCATCGCTCCGCTTTCTCGATCAGGATCATCAATCAGGGCCCTAGCAAAACTGACTCGTTTCTGCATGCCACCACTGAGCTGGCCTGGAAGTTGATCAGCCACATCGTAAAGCCCTACAGCTTCTAGACAAGCCATGGCTCGCTCACGAATCTCCTTCTGCTTAATGCGCCCCCCCCGCATCAACAAAAACCCCACGTTCTCCTCGACCGTGAGGGAAGCCAGCAACGCTGGGTTTTGAAAAACAAGGCGCACATCAGGGGGTTGCTCCTGATCAAGACGCAAATAAGCCTGCTGCTCACCAAAGAGACGAAGCTCTCCGCTCGTAGGCAACTGCAAACCTGCCAGCAACCGCAACACCGTGGACTTACCAGCACCAGAGGGCCCCACGACCGCCAAGCGTTCCCCAGGCTGCATGACCAAGTTGACCTGATCAAGCACTGGCCATTGTCCCCACTGCATGGTGAGATCACGCATCTCGACCACGGGGGTGGCTTTTGACACAAATACCCTGTGCTGGGAACCGAGTCATTGTGCCCGGGATGTCGAAGAAGGAAAGCTTTCGTACAGTTGCATTAAAGACCTATGGCCGGTTTGTCCACGCGCATGTGACCTCGCCCAAACACCGCTTTACTCAGCGGCGCTCTCATCAGCGCCGCGCCAGTATCAAAGGGATAAAGGCTGCTAGCGAAAGGGGTCTAATGATCCGTTCTCGCAGAGCAGTGAGTTGGCTGCTACCTGGACTGGTCGTCAAGCGCTGGCTGCTCACTTCGGGCCTGGGCCTTCTTATGGCACTTCTAGGAGCAGCCATCTGGGCGGACCTCAAGCCCATCTACTGGATCATCGAGACCCTCGTCTGGCTACTGGGAACAATCACAACTGTGCTGCCACGCAGCATTACAGGTCCCTTAGTGGTCTTAATCGGAGCCGCCCTAGTGCTATGGGGACAAAGCCGCAGCTTTGGTTCGATCCAACAAGCACTAGCGCCCGACAAGGACACCGTGCTCGTTGACGCCCTTCGTGCCAAGAGCAAACTCAACCGCGGCCCTAACATCGTCGCCATCGGAGGTGGGACAGGCCTCTCCACTCTGCTCAGTGGCCTAAAGCGCTACAGCAGCAACATCACAGCGATCGTCACAGTGGCTGACGATGGCGGCAGTAGCGGAGTCCTGCGTCGCGAACTTGGTGTTCAGCCCCCAGGCGACATTCGCAACTGCCTGGCTGCACTCTCAACCGAAGAACCCCTGCTCACAAGACTTTTTCAATATCGTTTCTCAGCAGGTAGTGGTCTAGAGGGCCACAGCTTCGGCAATCTCTTTCTCTCTGCACTATCAGCCATCACGGGCAATCTAGAGACAGCCATCACAGCATCTAGTCGAGTCCTCGCAGTTCAGGGTCAGGTCGTTCCCGCTACCAATGCAGATGTTCAGCTCTGGGCGGAACTGGAAAACGGCCAGCGCATTGAAGGGGAATCAGCGATCGGCAAGGCCCCAAGTCCAATCGTGAGGCTTGGCTGCTTGCCCGCACAGCCGCCAGCCCTGCCCCGCGCCCTAGAGGCAATCTCTAATGCAGACCTGATTCTTCTAGGACCTGGCAGCCTCTATACATCCCTATTACCCAATTTGCTTGTACCGGCATTAGTTCGAACCATCCAGCAGAGCCGAGCACCGAAGCTTTACATCTGCAACTTAATGACTCAACCGGGCGAAACAGATGGCCTGGATGTTGTTGGTCACCTAAGAGCAATCGAAGCCCAACTTGCCAGCCTGGGCATCAGCCAAAAACTATTCAATGCCGTATTGACCCAGGATGACCTAGGAGAATCCCCATTGGTGAAGCACTATCAAGCACGAGGTGCTGAACCGGTCAACTGTGATGCTCAAGCACTCATCGCCAAGGGCTACGAGTTGATGCAAGCTCCATTGCAAGGGAAAAGGCCTCGCGCAACTCTGCGCCATGACCCACGCAGCCTTGCCCTAGCGGTGATGCGCTTCTATCGAAAGCATAAAAAGAATGCTCAATAAGCATCCTGCATCTCATAAAAGTCGGGCTGCACATAATCTTTCCTCAGTGGCCAGCCCTTCCAGTCTTCAGGCATTAGCAACCTTTTCGGATGGGGATGCCCCTCAAAGTTGATACCGAACATGTCAAAGGTTTCCCGCTCCTGCCAGTCAGCTCCTCGAAACAACCCGTAGATCGATGGGAGCGAAGGTGTGTCTTCACGGGATAAAAACACCTTGAGGCGTACCTCACGGACCTTGGCCGCTTCCGACGACGAATCTCCTACCCCCATCTTTGCAACCATTTCAGCCATGGCAACGAGATGGTAGAAGCAGACCAGCTGCTTGCCAGGGCCTTCGTCATAGCCACCCTGGCATTGAAGATAATCAAAACCATCAGCCTTGAGTGCTGCAACGATCACCTGCAAGAACATCGACTCAACACCAATCACCTCCACACCCAGATGATCAGGATCAAGCAACTGATGCTCAAAACCCTGCTGGTTGAGCCAGCGGCTTACAGGTCCAGGTTCCGGAACCACCGGCACCGGGGGGGTGGAAGGGGTCTCGCTCATGACTCGTAGGTTGATGAAGGCTGAGAAACTGGGCTGGCATCAATTTCAGAGGCGTTCAACTCCGCTGCCATTGGCAGCCCAGCACCAGGCGACAAGGCAGCTTTCTGGGTATCAGCACTCAAGTAGGCCCCGGTAACAATTGGCTCAACTCGCTTCATTTGATGGGGCACTGAGAAGTAGCGGTGGGTCTGGGCAATCTTGATCCGCTCAGCAACCGCTTCATCACCCACTTTTTTACGTAACTTGATCACCGCATCAAAAATTGCTTCAGGGCGAGGTGGGCACCCAGGGAGATACAGATCTACGGGGATGAGCTTGTCTACTCCTCGCACAGCGGTAGTGGAGTCAGCACTGAACATGCCACCAGTGATCGTGCATGCACCCATAGCAATCACATATTTAGGCTCAGGCATCTGCTCATAAAGCCTGACCAGGGCTGGAGCCATCTTCATGGTCACCGTGCCCGCAACGATCAGGAGATCAGCCTGCCGAGGAGAGCTTCGGGGCACCAAGCCAAAACGGTCAAAATCAAAACGTGATCCAATCAGAGCCGCGAACTCGATAAAGCAACACGCGGTGCCATACAGCAACGGCCAAAGACTGCTAAGCCGAGCCCAATTGTGTAGATCGTCCAGGCTTGTGAGAATGATGTTCTCACTCAAGTCACTGGTCACACTCGGAGCGCCTACGGGGCCACAACTCGCTGCACGCAAGTCACGTACGGCACCGATGGAGGGGGTCACTGACATCAAATCAACTCCACTCGAGGGCACCCTTCCGCCAGGCATAAGCCAGTGCAACAAGAAGGATGGCAATAAAAATAAGGGCTTCGATGAAAGCCAATAGACCTAAGCGATGAAATGCCACAGCCCAGGGATAAAGGAAAACGGTTTCCACATCAAAGATGACGAAAACTAAAGCGAACATGTAGTAGCGAATGTTGAACTGAATCCAGGCACCACCAATGGGCTCCATCCCTGATTCATAGGTCAGCTCCCGCTCACCGGTACGACTGCGAGGCGCCAAGAGCTTGTTGGTGACAAGCGCCAAGACCGGTACTGCTGCTGAGATCAGCAGAAAGCCGAGAAAAGCGTCATAACCCGGCAGCGCAAACATGGACAAGTACCACTTACTGATCAGTCTGGCATTCACTGCCATGGGCTAACGCCGATAGAGTTATCCCACCTGACAGTGCAGCTGTGAGCGACAAAACCACACCTGCCGAAGACTCGACAGAAGACCAATCAGTTGCTCAAACTGAAGTTGATGGTATGGCCACAGACACCATCGCCTCAGCAGAGTCCGACACCGATCAGCTCACCCATCGCTTTGAGTGCCGCAGTTGCGGTTACGTCTATGACCCAGAAGAAGGAGTAAAGAAGCTTGGCATCACGTCCGGAACAGCTTTCAAGGATCTCGATCCAACCAACTTTCGTTGCCCCGTATGCCGTGCCCGCATCGACGCCTTCAAAAACATCGGTCCTCGCAGTGCACCTAGCGGCTTTGACCAAAACCTCAACTACGGCATTGGCGTCAACCGCTTAACACCCGGGCAAAAGAATGTCCTGATCTTTGGAGGCCTGGCACTGGCCTTCGCCTTCTTCCTCTCCCTCTACTCGCTGCGTTAACGCATCCCTCCCATGAGCCGCCTGTTCTCGAACCTTTTCAACCTTCTGCTGATTGCGGCCATCGGGTTAGGCCTCAGTGGATGCGTCACCAGCCGACTTCCGGTCGCCAGCACCAGCCCATGGCAACCATTGGAGTTGAACACTGAGTCCAATCCTCTGGACATCAGTTTCTCTGACGCCAACCACGGCTTCGTTGTTGGTACCAACCGCTTAATCATGGAATCAAATGATGGCGGTGTCAGCTGGAAGAAGCGCAGCTTGGATCTTGAGGAGGATGAAAACTTCCGACTCATCAGTATCGATTTCAACGGCAATGAGGGTTGGATCGCTGGGCAGCCAGGGCTGGTGATGCACAGCACTGACGCAGGCAAGAACTGGTCACGCTTGAAGCTTGAAAACAAACTCCCAGGGGATCCATATCTGATTACCAACCTAGGTCCCAATAATGCTGAGCTTGCCACCAACGCAGGTGCCATCTATCGCACAAGCGATGGTGGCACCACCTGGAAAGCAACTGTGAGTGAAGCGGCCGGTGCAGTGCGCGACCTCAGGCGCAGTGCAGCTGGCAATTATGTGAGCGTGAGCAGTCTCGGCAATTTCTTCTCCACCTTGGATGTAGGCCAGGATGTTTGGCAAAACCATGAGAGGGTGAGCAGCAAGCGGGTGCAGAGCCTGGGTTATCAACCCAACGGTGAACTATGGATGGTGGCCAGGGGGGCCGAGATCCGCCTAAACGATCAACCCGGAAACGTCGACAGCTGGGGGAAAGCGATTATTCCAATCACCAATGGCTACAACTATCTGGATCTGTCCTGGGATCCCAACGGGGGCATCTGGGCAGCGGGCGGCAACGGAACGCTTATTAAGACTCTTGATGACGGTAAAAGCTGGCAGATCGATCCCATGGGCGACACACAGCCCTCGAACTTGATCAGGATCCTGTTCGACACCAGCTCTGAAAGCCAAGCCAAAGGGTTTGTTCTTGGGGAACGGGGCCACCTTCTGCGCTGGGTGGGCTAAGGCTTGTCCTTCAGCCCAATGAGCAACGCTCTGTAACCATGCCGTTCACCAGACGCAGTGTTGAGGCTCAGCCTTATAGGATCTAAAAGCTGATACGCCTGAGGCCATGGCTGCTGGCTCCACCGGGGAACGCCCTTTTTTCGAGATCGTCACTAGCATCCGCTACTGGGTGATCCACGCTGTTACCCTGCCGTCGATCTTCCTCGCCGGCTACCTGTTTGTGTCCACGGGCCTTGCCTATGACACATTCGGCACACCTCGCCCTGATGCCTATTTCCAGGCAAGCGAAAGCAAGGCTCCAGTCGTTAGCCAACGCTACGAAGCCAAATCCCAACTCGACCTGCGCCTGCAATAAGCCATGGCTCAATCTTCTTCTGCACCGCTTCAAGCTCTTAACGTCCGTGTCTATCCGATTTTCACGGTTCGTTGGCTCGCTGTACACGTCCTGGGTGTACCCACAGTGTTTTTCCTTGGCGCCATAACCGCCATGCAGCTCATCCGTCGCTGATCCCACTCCCAAACCATGGAGCAAAACCCAAACCCGAACAACCTGCCGGCAGAACTGAACCGCACCAGCCTTTACCTAGGGCTTTTGCTGGTTTTTGTTACTGCCGTGCTGTTTACCAGCTACTTCTTCAACTAAGGGATCTGAAGCATGAGTACGAAACTTAAAGGCCCTGACGGACGTATACCTGACCGTCTTCCAGACGGCAGTCCAGCCGTTTCATGGGAACGCCGTTGGACGGAAGGATCCTTACCCCTATGGTTAGTGGCAACCGTTGGCGGCATGGCTGTCCTCTCAGTCCTAGGCCTCTTCTTCTTCGGCTCCTTCACTGGAGTCGGTTCAGCTTAATTTAGAGTCAAGATTCTGTGTGTAAACCCTACCTAGAAGGGTGGGGATTTACATGCAGAGTTAGATCTTCTAAAGCACAAAAACTGACCATCAACTACCGGCAAACTCGCCCCAGTAAGGCCTTGTAAAGAGGTCAAGTTTGCGGCGAGTTTTGTCAGTTACGTGCTTTTTGGCGGTTAGCAAAGCATCTTCCAAAGCATTGTGAGCTGTGCTGACGGGACGAATATCTGCAATCATTTTGGCTGTTGCACGAACGATCTTTGTGGCCAACTCTGCATTGGCCCTCAGATTTGCAAGCACCATCTCGACAGTCACGCTGTCATGGTGACCATGCCAACAATCGTAATCAGTCACCATTGATAAAGAAGCATAAGCAATCTCTGCTTCCCGAGCCAGGCGAGCCTCAGTGTGATTGGTCATTCCGATCACCATGCAACCCCAACTCCTATAAAGCTTCGATTCAGCTCGAGTGGAGAAGGCCGGACCTTCCATCGCCAGATAGGTACCACTTCGATGCAATTGGCGTCCATCCGGCATCAGGCTTTCGCCAACATCCGCTAATAAGCGAGAAAGCGTGAGGCAAAAAGGATCAGCCATTGCCACATGAGCCACCGCCCCATCTCCAAAAAAAGTCAGTGGTCGCTGATGAGTCCGATCAATGAATTGATCAGGTACCACCATGTCTAAGGGGCGCACCTGTTCCTGCAATGAACCCACTGCTGAAGGCGAAAGGATCCAACGCACACCAAGCGAACGCATCGCCCAAATATTCGCTCGATAGGGAACTTCCGTAGGCAAAAAAGTGTGATTACGCCCATGGCGAGCAAGAAATACCACATCCATACCGTCAAGGGTGCCGAGTCGAAAAGCGTCCGAAGGCTTTCCAAAGGGAGTATCAATCTCCAATTCTTGAATGTTCTCAAGGCCTTCGATGGCATAGAGACCACTACCTCCCAAAACTCCCAAACGAGCGCCTTCGAGAGGAGAAGTTGTGAGGCGATTCAATTAACGTCTTTGAGCTTTAAATAGCATAGCCCGTCAATAACTCGATCCATACTTATAGCCTTCAAGGGCTTCATACATAAAACTGATAGCCGAAGCATCACATCAAGTCATGAGTTTAATTAGCAAATATTTATTCAACCTTCAAAAAATTAGCTAGCCAAGGTCTCCAGCAGGAAGAATCCATCAATCCCTAAGATAACTTACAAAGTGTTTACGATCAAGATGCATGCACCCACGTGAAATAACAATTAAACTACTCAAGCGGGCAAGCATCTAAAGAACCACCTTAATCCACTGCATTGGGTTGAACCAGAATAAATCCTAACTGGCTTAAAAAACATTTTAAAACCTGAGGGCAAGGCTTATCTTGACAAGGTTAATTTAAAAAAGAGTCAACTCATAAATGCAAGAGGCCCTCGCCCAGGCAAAGGCTAGGCCAGGCCTAATGGTTTCTCATTCAGCCCAAAAGGTTACTGGGCCTAGCAATAATCAATAGGCCACACTTGAGCGAATCTTCAACTATGGTTTTAATGCAGAAACCTTGCTCGCGGCAAGGTTCAATGTATTAGTAGCCAAATATCGCAATGGACAATTGCACCAGGATGAATTAACCATGCAACTTAACCGCTTTCAGAATCAGGATCTGTCCAGGCATAACATCGACTCGATCAAAACCGCCCAGGATCATCTAAATGGTGAAATGTCATGAACATTGATGGCACAGCCTGGCGCACCATCTGGCTTGAAAAAGATGGGCATTCAGTCGGCGTGATCGATCAAACCCAACTGCCCCACAAGTTCAGCACCCTCAAGCTCAGCAACTACCAAGAGGCCGCAACCGCAATTCGCACCATGGTGGTGCGTGGGGCTCCATTGATCGGAGTTACCGGGGCCTATGGATTAATGCTGGCTCTACAAGAAGACCCCAGCGATGACGCCCTAGAGGCTGCCTTTAAGCAACTCAATTCCACCCGGCCAACAGCAGTCAATCTGCGCTGGGCCCTCAAACGAATCCGAGACAAAGTAAAACCGCTTCAACCAGCTAAGCGGGCAGAGGCCGCCAGAGCCGAGTCTGCCCTCATTGCCGAGGAGGACGTGGCCATGTGTGAGGCCATCGGCAACCATGGCTTAGCAATCATCCAAAAGCTTGCTACAGGCAGACCAAGCATGCGACAGCAAGAGCCCATACAAGTGCTCACCCACTGCAATGCTGGCTGGCTGGCCACCGTTGATTGGGGGACCGCGCTGGCACCGATTTACAAGGCCCACCGGGCCGGCCTAAACATTCATGTATGGGTTGACGAGACACGCCCCCGCAACCAGGGCGCAAGCCTCACTGCCTACGAACTAGGTCGTGAAGGCGTACCCCATACCGTGATCGTGGATAACGCGGGTGGGCACCTTATGCAGCAAGGATATGTTGACGCAGTCGTCGTCGGTAGCGACCGAACCACACGCAGCGGTGACGTGTGCAACAAAATCGGCACCTATCTCAAGGCCTTAGCGGCCCTAGACAACGGCGTGCCCTTTTATGTAGCCCTACCCGGCTCAACAATCGACTGGTCAATCTCGGATGGGGTCGCAGAAATCCCTATCGAAACCCGCTCGGCGATGGAAGTGACCCACATCCAAGGACGAAACAACAACGCTTCTAGCAACAACCAACTCACCACCGTGCAACTCACTCCCAATCAAAGCGAAGGATTCAACCCTGCTTTTGATGTAACCCCTGCGCGCCTCGTAACGGCCCTCATCACCGAACGCGGAGTCGCGGCAGCAAGCGAGACGGGCCTCATGGAGCTTTACTGCGATGATTAGAAATTAAAAACAATGTATGTATAAAACTACAGGAAAGTTGATCAATGACTAATCAAGGCCAAAGTCGCCTTTGGCCATAGAACAATCGTAGCGACTGTCTTCAACCCTCGCCATCCAGACATGTCCACACTGACATTATTTTACATCACTAAGAAAAATTCAACTTAGATGCTTAAATGCAAGAAAATCCTTACATTCTACTGCCACTGAATAACTGGAGCCCATACGCAAAAACCAGACATATATGTAGAAGAAATGACTTGAAAACAAGACATCACACTGAGCATAGCCATCTGTCTACCGATAATTCCTCAGCTTTGACATCTTACCAATACCAGAGTTAAAACTATTTGTTGGATCTAGAGCTCGATAATGATCAGCAAGAGACTGATCGGCATGGTAGAGATGACCAACATTATGCTCTGCAGGATATTTGGCTCCACAATCGTCCAAAAGCCTAAAAATCCGAGTCTTCAGAGCTTTTACATCGACACCTTTTTTAACTACAAAGTTCCAATGAAACACCATGCATAAAAAATGCCCCATAAGAAAAGATTCAGACATCTGACTGAGAATCTCTTCGGTCAGCACTTCATACCAAGAATCACAATTTCTTGGTAAGGCAACATCTAATGGCAGCAGCTCGCCAGATTCTTCTGGGTTAAGGATTCGACACCTTGCTGGAACTCCCCCCGCAACAAAGCGATTTAAAAGTGCCGCCTTCGCCTCTTGTTTATTACACTCAAAGTAATCTAACTTAGTTTTATCATCAAAACTCTTAGACAGCAACTCCCGTACTTCTTCAATAACCGAATCGCTAGCAACAATTATCAAGTGATGCTCATACGCATCACGATACTCACGCATCTTAGCAGGGAGATGATCAGGAAGCGTCTGCCCAAGAAATTGCAATATCCGATCTGAGACATGATCTGGCGAACCGGGGAATCCCTCAGCGATCTGATCAATCCTACTTTTGAATTTAAAAAGCTTTGGCAAGAAATTAGTCCCAAGACATTTAATCGCAATAAATGTATCCTTGCAATACTTATCAACACCATCAAAATAACTACGATGCATATACTCTCCCATATCAGGCAGCTGCTTGAAACTTGACAGGATGCTTTTCCTAATCAAGGTTAGTTGCCTGGGATCATTAGTTCCAAGATAAAAAGTCTGCTGCTTCTCCGCCTTTTGAAAAGTGTCTAGGCGAACAGCAAAGACTGCCAACTTTCCCGCACATCCGCTCGCCTCATGTAAGCGTCTCTTATCAGCATTGAACCTAGCCGGACTGCTTGCATCAAAATCTCTTACACGCTCCTTATATTCATGATCAGCGGCCAAACGCTCGCCAAGAGGAACAGCGTCTACATCAAATTGAACATTCTGTAAGTTAGAGATAATCTCTTCAGCGGAATTCCCAAGCTCAAGATCAAGATGATTAATAAGTTCTAGAGTTCCATTAGAATTCAACTGTGCATACATAGATAGCTCTGTATATGCTGGCCCTCGATTTACCAGATTGCCACCAGAGTTATTACACACCCCTCCAACAACAGATGCCCCAATACAGGATGAGCCTATAATAGAATGAGGTCCTCGCCCTAGAGGGGCAATCTGTTCCTCTAGGCTGTATAAAGTAGCACCTGCAAATGCAATGACTTGCTGGCCACCATTCAAGAGAATCAACCTATTCAGGCAAAGGGTGCTAATAATAACAACATCGCGATCATAATCGTCACCATCAGGCGTAGATCCACCGGTCAAGCCAGTATTTGCAGCCTGAACAATAATGATTTTGTTGTAGGAAATACAAATTTTTAGAACTTCCCAAAACTGTAATAAGTCCTGAGGCAGAACGACAGCACAAGCCGCACCTTGCCCAACACGAATACCTATTCTATAGAACTTTGTCTGTGACTCCTTAGTTAAAACATTTCTCCGGCCGACAACAGCCCTTAGAGATTTCTGCAATCCAAGAATGCGATCACCCCTCATGGCAAAGTGCTCTGCAAATCTCTAAAAGCTTTACTCTGGTCGCAAGGCATTAAAGGAGCTTAAGCTCCATAGCCTGCCAATGAAAACGGATGACAGTCACAAAATCAAGCTCACAGATCCATTTTGTCATCTTAAAAGAAGATTGCCCTCGCCAGGTTCAAATGTATCAAATGGCCCTAGTAACAGAAAGTAGCAACCTGGCTATATACAAGCAATGATAAACATCTACTCCTATACCTCTTCAACATTGGCACGTTAACATGCAACTTATCGAACAAGCCTGCAGCCGTCAAAGGAAAACACTTTTGCCGGGAAAGCGGGGTGACCAGCACTCGCCATTACTGCCAATTTAGCACATGTAAATATCTACCAATGATACGATCATATATAGTTTTCAACCTTGAAACCAAGTCAACCAGATGCAAGCCATAAATTGCAACCTGAGCAACGAATCACAATGGAGGAAAACGATATTTGATCACACCAAAATGCACTACCTAATAAAGCTTTGACCTTTAAACATCAGCAAAGGCGAAAGCAGAGAAACTGCAGCCTGACTGAAGTAACGTTCCCGTCGATACGCACCAATCAATGACGTGCCAAAACCGCTGGTCGGATGCTGAGGCACAAGCTGCCATCAAGTCTTACGCCGCGCAGGACGTCTCTGAAGACCTGGCTCTGCGCACTTACACAGCCCGTCTGCTCGGCTCCGATCCCCAGCTTGTGCTGCATGGCGGAGGCAACACCTCGGTCAAAACCAGCTGCATAGGATTGTTTGGTGATCACATTCCAGTGTTGTGTGTAAAGGGCTCGGGCTGGGACCTATCAACCATCGAGCCGGCCGGCCATCCTGCTGTGCGATTGCAGAACCTGCAGGCCCTGAGAGATCTATCTGCACTTAGCGACGAAGACATGGTTGCAGCTCAACGCAGCAATCTGATCGATCCATCGTCACCCAACCCTTCAGTTGAGGCACTACTCCACGCGTTCTTACCTAGCAAATTCATCGATCACACCCACGCAGTAGCTGTTTTAGCCCTAGCAGATCAACCAGATGCCGAACAGATCTGCCGTGAAGTTTACGGTCGACGTGTCGCGATTGTTCCCTATGTCATGCCGGGCTTCCAACTAGCATTGGCTGCCATCAATGCCTACGAACAAGCAGAAGTAGAAGCAGCTAAAGCGGGAGTTGAACTTGAAGGGATGGTGCTTCTCAAGCACGGCTTATTTTCGTTTGCTGCTACAGCACAACAAAGCTACGAGCGAATGATCAACTTGGTGCGTGAGGCGGAAGAGCGTCTTGGCGAAACCCCAACGCTTTGCCTACCACCACCAACCAATCCAGCACCTAAAAAAAACATCTCTGCAATTCTGCTGCCACTGTTACGGGGTGCTCTTGCTCAATCAGCAGCTGTGCATAACGCTCCCCAACGTTGGCTGATGGAGTTGCGCTCAACCCCACTGGCACTTCAACTAGTCAACGACATTCACCTTCAAGACTGGTCTCGCCGTGGAGTCGCTACCCCCGACCACGTGATCAGAACCAAACCCTGGCCTCTAATCCTCAAAAAGCCTCCGCAACTCCAAGGAGATGAAGCGATTGAATCCTGCCCAGTGCTGGAGGAATGGCTCCACTCAGCAAAACTGTCATTAGAGAAATACATCACCTCATATCAGGATTACTTCAAGCGCCAGAATGCTCGCGTTGGTAGCCATAAACAACACCTCGATCCACTACCAAGGCTGATCGCAATCCCTGAACTTGGCCTCGTTGGTCTAGGCCGTTCAACAACCGAAGCCAATGTCACCGCAGATATTGGTGAAGCCTGGGCCGCCACACTGATCGCAGCTGAATCAGTGGGACGTTTTCAACCAGTCAACGAAGCAGACACCTTCGAGATGGAGTACTGGAGTCTCGAACAAGCAAAGCTCGGCAAGGGCAAAGAAGCACCACTGGCACGTCATATTGTCTTGGTCACTGGTGGTGGTGGTGGAATTGGTGCAGCGATCGCCCTTGCCTTCGCCAAGCAAGGTGCACAAGTTGTCGTACTTGACAAGAATGGTGAAGCAGCAACAACGACTGCCAAAGAATGTGGATCAAGCGCTCTCGGACTGAAGTGCGACCTCACCAATGCTGCTGAGGTTCATGAGGCATTCACGACTATTGCAGCTTGCTTCGGGGGCTTAGACATTGTGGTGTCTAATGCTGGGGCGGCTTGGAGCGGAGACATCGCCACTCTTCCAGAATCCAAATTGAGAGAAAGCTTCGAGCTCAACCTTTTTGCTCACCAGCACGTTGCACAGGCTGCTGTTGGTGTATTTAGAGCTCAAGGCAGTAGAGCTACAAAAGCCAGCAAATCCTTAGGCGGACAACTACTCTTCAATGTCAGTAAACAAGCGCTGAACCCAGGGCCGGGTTTTGGTGCCTACGGAATTGCTAAAGCGGCATTACTGGCACTTATGAAGCAATACGCCCTGGAAGAAGGGCCCTCAAACATTCGCTGTAACGCCATCAATGCAGACCGGATCCGCTCTGGCCTGCTTGATCAGGCCATGATTACAGAGCGCGCGGCGGCACGAGGCATCAGTGAAGCGAGCTACATGGGAGGAAACTTGCTCGGTGCAGAGGTCAGAGCAAGTGATGTAGCCAATGCCTTTGTAGCCCTGGCCTTAATGCCGCGAACCACTGGTGCATTACTGACAGTGGACGGCGGAAATGTTGCGGCGATGGTGCGTTGACGCCTACATGCACATGCATGTCAAGCTATCGGTCAAACCTCATAAAAGCTTCGATACCACTGAGAAAAGCACTCCACCCCCTCTGCGATTGGGGTCGACGGCCGAAAATCCACCCAGGCCTCAAGAGCAGATGTATCAGCAGCGGTGGCCATCACATCACCAGGTTGCATCGGATGGAAGTCCTTCACCGCTTCCCTCCCGAGAGACTTCTCCAAGAGCTCAATAAAATGCATCAACTCAATGGGCTGGCTATTACCAATATTGAAAAGACGGTGGGGTACAGCAGCGGTGGCTGGATCAGGGTTCCGCGGATCGAAGCCTAAATTTGCGGTAGCAGGCTTGTCGCAACAACGAAGTAGCCCTTCAACGATATCGTCGATATAGGTGAAATCACGCTGCATCTTGCCGTAATTGAACACCTTGATGGGCTCGCCAGCAAGAATCGCCTTGGCGAAGAGCATCGGAGCCATGTCCGGGCGGCCCCAAGGTCCGTACACAGTAAAAAAGCGCAATCCTGTAGCAGGCAAACCATACAAATGGCTATAGGTATGAGCCATCAATTCGTTGGCCTTCTTGGTGGCTGCATAGAGACTCACCGGGTGATTCACAGGCTGTTGCTCGTGAAAAGGCAAGTTGCGATTGCCACCGTATACCGAGCTACTTGAGGCATACACCAAGTGCTGCACTCCATGATGACGACATCCCTCAAGGATGTGACCGAAGCCCACCAAATTGGCCTGAATGTAGGCCGCCGGATTCTCCAATGAGTAGCGAACCCCGGCCTGAGCCGCCAAATTAACGACCACCTGAGGCTTCTCAGCCCTAAACAGTTCCTCTATGCCTGCACCATCTTCCAAGGCTATTGGGTAAAAAGTCCAAGACGCTTTAAGGGAAGCCGCTTCAATCTGAGCAAGTCGTGCCCGCTTCAAAGACGGATCGTAGTAGTCATTAAGGTTGTCAATGCCAATGACACGGTCACCCTGGGCTAACAGCCTCTGCACGAGGGCCGCACCAATGAATCCTGCAGCACCGCTAACAACAACGCATCGACTCATACAGCACCATCTCCAACTCGCCAAAGCATCAAACCAGACGATTTCACAGCTTCTGGATCGACAACTGCACGAGCATCAAACACCCAGGCAGGTTGACGCATCAAAGGGGCCAAGGCGACCCAGTCAAGCTGTCTAAACTCATGCCACTCCGTCAGGATCAGCGCAGCATCAGCACCAGCGACTGTATCGTCAACGCTAGTGCCGGACCACCAGGTTCCTTCGCCGCTAAGGGCGGCACGGGTAGGACCTGCCTGGACATCTGGCGGGGAACTAGCCGACAGCTGCAAATCAAACGCAATCTGTTGCGGATCAACCTTCGGATCATAAATAGCCAGCTGAGCACCCTCCTCCAGCAGATCATGTGCGATACGAATTGCCGGCGCTTCTCGAGTGTCGTTGGTGTCTGCCTTAAAAGCAAAGCCGAGCAGTGCCAGCCGCTTACCTGTAACCGTTCCAAAAAGCTTTTGAACCACCAAACGAGAAATGCGGTGCTGCTGCCAAGTATTGAGAGCTACCACGTTCTCCCAATAGTCCGCCACATCCGGCAAACCAAAATGACGACAGAGATAAACCAGATTGAGGATGTCTTTCTGAAAACAACTCCCACCAAACCCAGGCCCAGCTTGAAGGAACTTGGAGCCAATGCGAGAATCGCTTCCAATAGCGCGCGCCACCTCACGCACATCCGCACCAGTGCGTTCGCAAAGAGCCGCCACTGAGTTAATGGAACTGATGCGCTGAGCAAGAAACGCATTGGCAGTGAGCTTGGAGAGCTCACTGCTCCAAAGATTGGTCAGCAGAATTTTCTCAACTGGCACCCAATGGCCATAAATCTCTGCTAAAGACTGAATGGCAACGGGGTTTTCACCACCAATCAACACACGGTCCGGCGACTCCAAATCACGAATCGCCGTGCCCTCGGCAAGGAACTCTGGGTTGGACAACACAGAAAAACTGATCGGTAGCTCTCCATCAACCGCCTGCCGCTGAGCTGCCTCAAGAATCGAACGCACAACTTCAGCGGTTCGCACTGGCAGCGTGCTCTTCTCAACCACAATCGTGTGACCCTGCGCAGATTGAGCGACCTGCCGAGCGCAAGCTTCCACCCAACGCAGATCACTGGCCTGACCGGCCCCCAGCCCTTTTGTTTTGGTTGGTGTATTCACCGAAATGAACACCATGTCAGCAGCAGCAATCGCAGCGTCCACCTGCGTAGAGAAAGTGAGATTGCGCCCGCGAGCCCGATCGACCACCGCATCCAACCCAGGCTCATACACAGGCAGTTTGCTGAGATCAAGGTCATTCCAAGCAGCAATGCGGGCCTCATTGAGGTCCACCACGTTCACCTGTATCTGTGGACAGCGATCAGCAATCACCGCCATAGTCGGACCGCCTACGTAACCCGCACCAATGCAACAGATGTTGCGGATCGGGAAGGCAGTCATAGCGATGTAAACAGCGAGTTCAACAAATGATGAGAGAAGAGACCTGCTCAGTCATGGCACAAGATTAAGGGGAACCTCAGCCTGGGAAGAAAGTTATACGAAGTCATTCTCGAACCAAACGAACAAGACCAGTGACATCATCGAGTCGATGGAGTTGATCGATGGGAGTTGGATTGGCTTGAGTTGTTGCCTCTTGCAAATACTTAAGGCGTCCCTCGCCCCGCTCGGCCTCATCATCACCAATCACCAAGGCCCAGGTAGCCCTACTTCGACCGGCACGCTTGAACTGCTTATTAAAGGCAGCTCCAGAACTATCCAGCTCCACCACGAGCCCCGCAGCCCGTAGCTGATGGGCAATGACCAGGGCGACTCGTTCCGCCTGCTCGCCACGATTCACCACATAAAGATCCGGCCTCGTGGAAGCCATTACGCGAGCAGCTGATCCATCTGGATTAATACTCGCTGCAGCCTCAAGCAAAAGCATCAACCGCTCCATACCAAGAGCCCAACCAAAAGCAGGCGTGGGCGGCCCCCCTAACTGCTCAACCAACCCGTCATATCGTCCTCCTCCACAGACTGTGGCCTGGGCACCAAGCTGATCGCTCGTGATCTCAAACGCGGTATGGCCGTAATAGTCAAGGCCGCGCACAAGACGAGGATTGAGTTGGGAAGGGATCTGGAGAGTTTCCAGGTGGACCTGCACCTCCTCAAAGCGGCCCTTACTCTCCACGCTGAGCGCCTCAAAAAGCGTGGGAGCATCCTGCAACAATTCCCTTATTGCAGGATTTTTACTATCAAGGATACGCAGTGGGTTGGTGTGCAAACGCTTGCGTGAATCGTCATCCAGTTGGTCACTTCGGGCTTCTAGCCACGCCACAAGCTCCTCGCGATACTTCTTTCGATCTTGAAGGGTACCGAGGCTATTGATCTCCAGAACAAGACCTTGCACGCCCAAATCAACTAGAAGTGCCCAGGCCAATACGATGACTTCAGCATCACTTCGAGGACTACCAACCCCGAGATACTCCACACCAATCTGATGAAACTGTCGTTGCCGACCAGCCTGAGGTCGCTCATAGCGAAACATTGGACCGCCATACCAAAAGCGCTGTGGCCCCTGACTCAACAAGCCGTGCTGTAGAGCAGCACGCACAACAGAAGCGGTTCCCTCTGGCCGAAGGGTGCAGGAGCGATCACCCCGATCAACAAAGGTATACATCTCCTTACCAACAACATCCGTAGCTTCACCAATGCCACGAGCAAAGAGTTCAGTTAATTCCAGAAGAGGCGTGCGAATCTCCTGCAACCCTGCTCTGCGGAAGTGATCTCGTGCAACGCTTTCTACCGCCTGCCAGCGACTCGTATGCTCTGGCAATAGATCTACCATTCCTCTCAGGCTCTGCAGCTGAGTCACGCTTCACCAACAAGACAGTTGATAGTCTGACGGGCCACTGATCACCAAGCTCGATAGGCGAGGCGACCGAGCAATTCGCGCAATGCAGCTGAACTGTTGGCGAGGCTGCTAGCAGTTGGTAACCACTGCAACGGATCACGCCACAGGGGACCTGCCCAAGTTCCACGAGCCTTGAAATCAACAGGGAATGGCACCACCTTGACCCCCTGACTCTCAAAAAGCCGCTGGGCACGACGCATGTGAAAAGCACTGGTCACCAAAAGAATCCTGCTAGATACAAAAGGGTTGGTTGATCGCAACAACTTGCTGATGGCTGCGGCTTCTTCTGCTGTATTCACCACTGGCGGAGTACTAGCCATTGCGGCAACAGGAATGCCTAGAGCCGCCGCCTGCTTCATATAAAGCTGGCCTTCAGGCGGCAGATCAGGTTGAAAAGGACTAAAGCCACCGGTGAATAGCAACCGTGGAGCTTTGTTAGCACGATAAAGATCTAGACCCGCCAGGAAGCGGTCTGGATCAGACCATTCAATAACCCGAGCAACTCCTGGCGCAGGGTGAAGCGCCCCACTGAGTACAACAATGGCGTCGGCGCTAGGCGCCGAGCTCACAAGCCTTCGCTGCCAAGGTATCTCCAACAAGCGCCATAGGCCCTGCGCCACAATCCCAAGGCTAAAAATCCAGAGCAGAACAAGCGAAAGCAAGCTCGACCAACGCCAACGCAAGACCACGCCCACAAGCAATAGAATTAGGCTCAAGCCCAGAGGCAAAAAACACAGCGGCAAAAGCTTGCTAAGCACGTAGCTGATCACGAATCCAAAAACTCTCGGAAGTAGGCAATGGTGGATGGAAATCCATCACTTTGGTTTAGACGAAGCTGGCGACCAAGCTTTTGCAAGACAAAATCAATAACCGGCTGCTGGTGCAAGGGCTCATCAGAAGTAGAAAGGGATGGATTCACTCGCGCAGCAGCTCAGCCAATTTTCGGAGCATAACTCCAGTGGGATCCCGAACCCTTGGACATTTTTGATGGAGTCCAGCGTTTAACTTCTGCCTGGATGACTAAGGTTCTGGAGATTGATGGACAGCTCACCATCACCACGAGAAGAGGGTCGTCGATGCCCCTCAGACTCTGCAATGGCTCCTCTGGTCAGCTGATCATTTCAAGAGTCGTATGAAGTTAAACAGGGACAGCTTCTAGCCTGACTGCCTAAGTCATTTAATTTGCGATGGCCGAGTTGTTGATCACGGGTGGTGCCGGGTTCATTGGCAGTCACACCTGCCTGGTGCTTCTGGAAGCCGGCCACAGGCTGGTGATACTCGACAACTTTTCCAATAGCTCAGCTATTGCCTCAAAAAGGGTAGCCGAGCTTGCTGGAGTGGCCGCTAAAGGGCGCATGCTCGTATTGGAAGGCGATATCCGCAATCGCAACGATCTAGATCGCGCTTTCAGCTCAATGGAAAACGGCATCGCGGCTGTGGTGCACTTCGCCGGACTCAAGGCAGCTCATGAATCAGTTCAGTTACCACTGAAATACTGGGATGTGAACGTGACTGGCAGCCGCTGCCTACTGGAAGCCATGCAACGGCACAACTGCCGCACGCTTGTTTTCAGCAGCAGTGCAACGCTCTATGGCTATCCCGAGCAAATCCCGATCCCTGAAACGACTCGAGTGCAACCGATCAATCCATATGGTCAAAGCAAGGCAGCGGTGGAGCAGTTGCTAGCTGACCTGGCCTGCAGCGAACCTGGTTGGCGCATTGCCCGATTGCGCTATTTCAATCCAGTTGGAGCCCACCCCAGTGGCTGCATCGGCGAAGATCCCAAGGGAACACCCAACAACCTTTTCCCTTTTGTGAGCCAAGTAGCAGTAGGCCGGCGAGCGGAACTCCAAGTATTTGGAGCCGATTGGCCTACACCCGATGGCAGTGCTGTGCGCGACTACATCCACGTGATGGACTTAGCTGAGGGACACCAAGCTGCACTGGAGGTCCTGCAACGAGAGGAACCGCAACTCCTCACTCTTAATCTCGGCAGTGGCAAAGGCCACTCGGTGTTGGAAGTTGTGCAGGCCTTTGAAAAGGCAAGTGGCCAACCAGTTCCATACAGCATTAACCAGCGCCGCCCTGGAGATGCCGCATGTAGCGTCGCAGATCCAAGACTGGCAGCCGAGCGGTTGGGATGGTACACACAGCGCAACCTGTCAGACATGTGCCGCGATAGCTGGAATTGGCAGAAGGCCAATCCACAGGGCTACAGCCAGAAACAACAATGAAACCATTGCTGTGCCCCAACACATAGCCAGGCCAGGCCTAGGGTCACCAAGTCGCTGTGATGCCCTTGTCCTGGCGCGATCCTCGCCGCAACTTGCTGACTTGTGTAGGCCTAGATCTGCTTGGCCTAGTGGGAGTCCTGGCTGGATTATCAAGCATCTGGTCACAACCGCTAACTGGACAGCTTGGCTGGATGGTGACAACGATCACGGCCTATTTACTACTGGGCTGGCTATTGGGCACATACACCCTGCTGAGCTGGCGCCGACTGCCCCGCTGGACACTGATCCAACGCCTTGGGCTTTGCCTACTGACCACATTGATGCTGGTGGCGATCCTGCGCTGGGTGATCAATCCACCACTAGACATCTGGCTGGTGCATCGCAGCACCCAGATGTCATGGCTGCTACCAACAACACTGTGGTCACTCCTGGTGCGAGTCAGTCTGCGCAAGGGGAGACTTCAAGCTGAAGAGCCCAAGCTGATCCTTCTCTCCTCCATAACGGAAGCAGATCAGACCCTTCAGGCCTGGCGACAAACACCCACACGACTCATGCCTAAATGGCTACCTGCTGCAGAGGTAGCAAAACAACGAGGGCCATTAGTAATAGCTGTATCAGCCAACTTGAGGCACAACGCTGATTACAGCGAACTACTGGAAAGATTGGAGCAGCGCGACCCCCGCGAATGCAACCTGACAACACCTCTTGCCCTTGCAGAGCGACAACTCGAACGACTGCCTCCAAAGCTGCTGCCCGAAGCCTGGCTGAGCTATTCCGAAATTCCCTGGAACATGTTGTTCAGCCCTCAACGCCAACTCAAAAGAGTGGCAGATGTGGTAGTAGCAATGCTGCTGTTGGTGGTGACAACGCCGCTATTGCTGCTGCCAGCGGCCCTGCTGATCTGGTTAGAAGATCGCGGCCCGATCTTTTACATCCAGCAACGCAGCGGCTGGTTAGGCCAACCGTTCATGGTTCTAAAACTCCGCACAATGAAAGTGCCACCACCTCATGCTCCCATCAGCTGGACAATGCCGGGCGACCCACGTATCACCCGAATAGGCAACTGGCTGCGGCGCTCGCGCCTCGATGAACTCCCCCAGCTCATCAACGTGCTGCGTGGTGACATGAGCCTGATTGGACCGCGACCTGAGCGTCCTGAAATAGAGCATGAACTGGAAAAAAGCATTCCCCACTACCGCAAGCGCCACTGGATGCGCCCTGGATTAAGCGGCTGGGCCCAGGTATGTGCCCCCTATGCCGCAAGTGTGGAGGATTCAGAGCTCAAACTCTCTTACGACCTCTATTACCTCAAATACTTCAGTAGCTGGCTAGATCTCATGATCCTGCTACGCACAATTAAAACGGTCCTCAAGGTTGGTGGTCGTTAAAAATCTCTCCACAGGCAATACGTTCAACTGCCAACGCAATGCCAAGCCTCAACTCCATGATGCTGCGCTGATACACCATGACGGCTGATCACCTCGTGCTCGCCGGGGGGGGACATAGCCATGCCCTGATGCTGCGTCGCTGGGCCATGCGTCCCCAACTCCGGCCTGCAGGACTGATCACCCTGATCAACCGCCACAGCACCACGCTCTACTCCGGCATGGTGCCTGGGCTCATTGCCGGTCATTACAGACACAGTGAAATCGCGATCGACCTCCGTCGCCTCACACACCGAGCAGGCGTAGCACTCATCATTGCCGAAATCACAGCAGTGGAGGCCCACCACAATCGCCTGCTCCTCGCCAAGCGTCCTCCCATACATTTCCAACGAATTAGTTTCGATGTGGGTGCCGAAACCTTCAACAAGGGCCCTTACCTTGAACGAAGCCAGGCTGCACTGGCAATGCCAATCAAGCCTTTGGAGCCTGCACTGGCCTGGCTTGAACAGCAAGACAGTCAGGTGCTGCTCAATGATTCCAAGCCACTGACGGTGATCGGGGCTGGCCTGGCGGGAGTAGAAGTGGCGCTCGCCCTTCGTCAACGCTGGCCCAAGCGCCCTTTAAATCTGCAAGCGCATCATGGGCAACCAAGACCAGCTCTACAACAAGCCCTCTCCAAGGCCGCAATCGTAGTAGTGCCAAGCGGGACCCCCTTGAGTGGCCCCGCCCTGCTCTGCACTGGCAGCCAAGCCCCCGCTTGGCTTGCTACCAGTGGCTTTCCCGTGGATCCCTTGGGACGTGTTCGCACCACTAAGACACTGCAAGTCATCGACCATCCCCACTGCTTCGCCGTCGGCGACTGTGCGGTGATTGATCAGGCCCAGCGGCCAGCCGCAGGGGTATGGGCCGTGCAAGCCGCAAAGCCTCTTGCCCAAAACCTAGAGCGGCTCAGCCGTAGACAACCCACCCGTCCATGGCAGCCACAACAACTTGCCTTGCAAATACTGGGAGGTCAGCTGACCTCGGGGAGGTTCACCGCCTGGGCTTTTTGGGGCAACCTGATCATCGGGCCCCATCCCTGGCTTTGGTACTGGAAAGAAGCTATCGATCGGCACTTCATGGGGAGCTTTATAGAACTCCCAAGCATGAGCGGAGTTCTCAAGCGACAGGAGAGCATGGCTTGCCGAGGTTGCGCAGCCAAATTGGCTGAGAAGCCTTTAAACGATGCCCTAAAGCAGGCAGGCCTAGGAGCTCTTGGGCAACAACCTGAGGACGCTGCCTTGATTGCCAACACATCATCAGGCGACAGCTTGCTGCAAAGTGTCGATGGTTTCCCTGCACTGATCAGCGACCCCTGGCTTAATGGTCGCTTGACCACACTGCATGCCTGCTCAGATCTTTGGGCCAGTGGTGCGCATGTGATCTCTGCACAGGCTGTCATCACCCTGCCCAAGGTGTCCTCTGAACTTCAACACGAGTTGTTGGTCCAAACGCTCAAAGGCATCCAATCAACCCTTGAACCGCAAGGCGCCAAATTAATTGGAGGGCATACCCTCGAAGCCCGCAGCATTCCGCCCCAACCAATCAATCTTGGGATCCAGCTCACCCTTAGCGTTAACGGCAAGGTGGCCTCTGGGCGGGTGCCTTGGAGCAAAGGCAAGCTGCAATCGGGAGATGTCCTGCTGCTCAGCCGCCCCATAGGCAGCGGCGTGATCTTTGCTGCAGCCATGGCAGGAGAAGCTCACCCAGAGGATCTCGACGCTGCACTTGCGCAGATGACAATCAGCCAGCACAACCTCCTAACAGCGCTGCGCAGCCTTGAAGAGAGACATACAGGAATGCAAACCATTCATGCATGTACCGACATCACCGGCTTCGGACTACTGGGCCATCTCGGTGAAATGCTCAGTGCAAGCAATCACCAACGCCATAGCGCAGGGCTACAACCTCTACGTCTCAGCCTCGAAGCCGCCGCCATTCCCTCCCTGCAGGGTGCTCTACTGCTACTCAAAGCTGGCTATTCGAGCACCCTGGCCCCAGCCAATCGCCGCAACTGGCACTTGCTCAATCCAAGCATCAACGGCGAACCCGCACCGATCGAAATCGCACTGAACGATGTAACACCAGGCAGTGAACACCACCAGGCACTGCTCGAACTGATCGTCGATCCACAAACTTGTGGCCCTTTACTGCTGGCCTGCTCAAGCGAAATGGCTGCAGAGCTGTTAATGGATGGTCCCTGGCATCGCATCGGCCAGGTTCGGCCGATGTCATGATGACTGCTCATTCAATTGAAGTTGGCTACTAAGAGTCACCGACAGTGAACGTCATCAGAAGGCAACGCAACACACGCGTGTACTCCATCTGTGGGCCATCCTCTCGACATGTATACCCACCTCTTTAACCTCTATTGAACAAGGGGGCTTAAGCCGACAACGCATTGCTTGGTCCGGACCAGGACTCCCAGCCCAAAGCGGCGCCAAAACAACATCACCTCAACTCCACCTACTGATCGATCAGCTCCAGCCTGAGCCGCTGTAATTCGGCCCCCAAAGCCGGACCGGGTCGCCAGCCCTGATCAATCAAGGCCTTAGCCGATACAGGAGACTTCATCTGCCGCCAACGCCCCCACCAACGCAGCAAGGGTCGCCACATCGGTACACCCAAACAAACGCAAAGAGCCACCGCATCTGGCTGGCAACCATGGGCCTCCAAGGTTTCGCACCAGCGAGCGGGCGACCAGGTCGACAAACTCTCAGCGGCCTCTAGCGAAGCCAACAAAATCTGCAATTCGGCCGCTTCCGCCAACAACCTTTGCTGCAATTGTGGCAACTGCAACCGTTCTGCCAAAGCCAGAGGATCCGCAGCTCCAACCACCAATGCTGTCAACAGCGGCAGCCCCAAACGCCTGGCCCAGAGCATTCGACGATGCCAGTGTTGATCAGCCTGAAGGCCCTCATCAAGTAACACCAGAGCTCCCCAGTCCTGCAAATGAGCCACTGCCCTCTGCCAAGGCTCCCTTTCCAATAACAACTCCAGCTCCATCCGCAATCGCGTAGAAAGGGCTGGCGGTGCCAGCTTGGGTGCTTCGACAGGACGCCAAGCCCAAGGCCAGGATTGAAGAGTGGAGCGCACCTGAGCAAGAGCCTCAGGAGCCAAAACAAAACCAAGCCGGGCCGCATAACGTGCCCCTCGCACCACTCGTGTCGGATCATCCGCGACACTGTTTGAGTGTAAAAAAGCCAGCTGACGCATAGCCAAATCCGCCCAACCATCATGGGGATCCAACAAGGTCATCCCTGGCAACTCCAAAGCCATGGCATTCACCGTGAAGTCCCTTCGGGCTAAGTCTTCTTCGAGATGACCCTCCGTGACCTGAGGGTTTTGTCCAGGAGATGCATAGGTTTCTTGTCGAGCCGTGGCTAAATCAAGCAACACCCCATCAACCACAAGTTCCACCGTTCCGTAAGCCCCATGCACACGTAGCTGCGGAAACTTCTCTGGCCCTACATGACGGCGCAGCGCCTTGGCTAAAACCACCGCTGAACCCTCCACCACCAGATCGAGATCAGGCAAACCTCGCCAGGGATCAAAATGAACCCGATGCAACAGGCCATCGCGAACCGCACCACCCACCAAGGCAAGGCGTTTAATCCCAACCTCTGACGCAACTTGCTGCAGTACCGCCAACAAACCCATTGGCACCCCTGGTCCATCGAATCCAGGCTCTGGCTTCAACAAACTCTCCATGGCGGTGGTATGCAGGAGAATTACCGCATCATCACGAACTTACAGCTTGTCTGCCCTCACCCGCTGCCTGCAGGAAGAGGCCGCCGCCATCGCCGCCGCTGCCGAACGACTCAGCAGCAGCCAGGTGGAAAAGGCATTGGTCTTGCTTGAACGCTGTGGTGATCAACGCGCCAAATTGGTGATCACCGGCGTAGGCAAAAGCGGCATCGTTGCACGCAAAATCGCTGCCACCTTTTCCTCTATCGGCCTGATGGCCCTTTACCTCAACCCCCTCGATGCAATGCATGGCGATCTGGGAGTGGTAGCCAAAGAGGACGTCTGCCTACTGCTCTCCAACAGCGGTGAAACTGCTGAACTATTAGAAGTGCTCCCCCACCTCAAACGACGTGGCACCGCCCGCATCGCTCTGGTTGGCAAGCCCGACTCATCTCTTGCTCGCGATAGTGACGTAGTGCTTGAAGCAAGTGTTGATCGAGAAGTGTGTCCGTTAAATCTTGCTCCCACCGCCAGCACGGCGGTGGCCATGGCGATCGGTGATGCCCTTGCTGCCATATGGATGGAACGTCGCAACATCTCACCTGCAGACTTCGCGTTCAACCACCCAGCAGGTGCGCTGGGTAAAAAACTGACAAGCACTGCAGAAGATTTAATGGTGCCCACTAAAGAACTTCATCCGTTAACTCCTCATACCCCCTTGCAAGAGGTCATTAGCGGACTGACCCGCGATGGGATTGGCAGTGGTTGGGTTGAGGATCCGAACCATCCAGGCCGCCTACTAGGAATCATCACTGATGGTGACTTACGTCGTGCCCTTCGCAATCATCCAGCCGAAAAATGGGCCTCACTGCGTGCCATCGACTTAATGACAAAAGATCCCATCACCGTGGAAGCTGATTTACTCGTTGTGGAAGCAATTAAAAAAATGGAACGTAATCGTCGCAAACCAGTCTCGGTCTTACCTGTGGTTTCGGCAGCAAGCACTGGCCGGCAGCTGCTCGGGCTGCTGCGACTTCATGACCTGGTGCAAGCGGGGCTGGCATGAGCAGCACCTTGCTGCCTCGCATCCACCCCCGACACTGGAACCGGGAACTGCAATGGCAGCTCCAACGCCAATCTCTCGCTGCCATCGATCTATTGGTGATGGATGTTGATGGAGTCCTTACCGATGGTGGGCTATGGCTTGATGCTCACGGCGAACTGCAAAAGCGATTTGATGTGCGCGATGGACTGGGACTACGACTGCTCCAACAAGAAGGCCTAATACTGGCCTTGCTGAGCGGTGGCAAAGGAGGAGCGACCGAGGCGCGCGCCAAGCAGCTCGGCATTCAGCACTGTTTAGTTGGCATCAAAGACAAAGCCGCCGCACTCGCAGAACTCCAGCAACAGCTCAACCTGTCGCAATCAAACACAGCCTTTGTCGGCGACGACCTCAATGACCTCATCGTGCGCCCTCTGGTCAAGCTCTTGCTAGCCCCTGCGGATGCCTGTCGCCCCCTTCGATCCCAAGCCGATGCCGTACTCCAGCGCCGTGGGGGGAATGGTGCCGTGCGAGAGCTCGCAGAACGCCTACTAAAAGCTCGTGGTCAATGGCATCAACAGTGCAAGAAAGGCTGGAGAGATCGCAATGACTAAGGCCAACTTAACGGCAAGCAAAGGTGTCTTTTTGCTAGGGGTTAGCGCGCAAAAAGCCGGAACATCCTGGCTCCATCTACAGCTACATGACAGATCCGATGCAAACTTTGGCTTTTGCAAGGAATATCACATCCACGATGCATTAACTGTGCCAAAGCTAGTCCGTCATAGGCAACAGCAAAGTTCATAGCTCAAGCCACGCTCTTGCCGTCGTCAAGGCTCCTTCAACGAAGCTACTCGCTATGACGACTACTTCTACAATCTACTAAGCCAACCTCATATCAACCTAACCGGAGACATTACCCCTCCTATTCATGCTTAAGCGCCAATACCCTGATGACAATCAAAGGTGAATTTAGGCAACGCGGGATTCCTGTTCGACCGGTTTTTCTGATGCGTGACCCCATTGAACAAGTGATTTCTAGCCAACGCATGAAACTGGCGTAAATGCGGGCAAAAATACCCATCGCAAGAGATAGAAGCCCTACGGCCTCTTGTTAACAAACTGCCAAAACGAAGCTCGATTTGCAGTAATTACGCACAGACTTTGGACGCCCTAGACGAAGCCTTTGGTCACGAAAACTGCTGCATCAGCTTCTACGAAACATTGTTCACACAAAAAGCTTACGCGAACCAATACAAATTCCTAGACATTAACTACCAAGAGCCACGCTGGGGACAAAAGATCAATGCAAGTGCTACAGATACTCAAATCCCAGAAGATATTTTAGAGCAGCTGGGGCTATTGCAATCGCCTATCTACCACGCAGTCAACAATCAATGACCCAATGTCAATCTTGAATCAATATGGTCAACATCTACGACTTGGTGCAGAGACCAATAAATTCCATTCGCCTTGGCTTCACGATCAAGATTTCAAGGCACATTGCCTAGCTTCTTCCAACTGCTCAACAGTATCCACAGAAAGGGATGTCCCCTCAACTGCAAAGGTGGAAATCGTATGACCAGATTCAATCAATCGCAATTGCTCTAGACGTTCAAGAGCTTCCAAAGGCGAAGGCGGCATACCTGACCAGCAGGCCAACACATCTCCTCGAAAGCCATACATCCCCACATGGCCCCAGTAGGTGGCATGGCGATGCCAATCCAAAGGGTCCACATCGCGCACATGCGGAATCGCCGAGCGAGAAAAATAAAGCGCTCGGCCGTCCATAGCTAACAAAGTCTTAACCACATTGGGGTTATGGATGGTCTCGGGCTTGAGCCGGTAAACCGGAGTTATCACAGCTGGAACAATCTCTCTCTGCTCAAACTCCATCGCCATTGTCGTCACCACAGCAGGGTCCAAGAATGGCTGATCCCCTTGCACATTGATCACTGCAGTCATAGCCAACCGCTGTTGTTGCTGCTGCTGATCCCAACTATCAGCTTGCTCATCCCAGGCCATGGCAACCAAATGATCGGCAACCGAAGCAATTCTTTCGCTACCTGAACTGCATGAAGCCGAAGTCATCAACACCGGGAAACCCCAGTCTTCCGCCATCTCTTTCAATCGATCACTATCCGTGCAAAGGACAACCGCCCTTGGCCCATGAGCCTGACTGCAGCGCTCAAGAACACGCTGCAGCATTGGCATCCCGCCGATATCTGCCAGAACCTTATTGGGTAATCGCGATGATTCAAGCCTTGCAGGCACGGCCACGACACTGCGTTGAACTCCCATCGGCATTAATCCCAAAGCTTCATCGCATCATCACGAGCACTAAACCATTCAGCCGCTAAGGCCCCACCCATCGTGCGCTGTTCGCGGAACCATGGACCACCCAAAGTCCAATGCAATAACTGGGGTCGTGACTGCCCAACTGAAAGCTCAGGATCCTCCTGAACAGCAACCAAGTGGTTCCAAAGCCCACCCTCAATGGCTCCAATCTCATGATCACCGGCAAGCCAGTGAAAACGATGCAAATCAAGCCCCGTTGCCGTACTCACATAATCAACGGTTAGAGCGGTGCAACGACTGCAATTCAGCATCATTAGCGAGCTCCAATTCTTTTTCGGGTAAGGGCTCTGCACCTCACCCAAGAATTTCTTCGTTTCTCCTGGCTCATGCTCATGCTTAACGCACATCACGGCCATTTGTTCATCGCGCTGGGCCCATAGCTCGGCGATATCACCACGGCAGAGCATGTCGCAATCCATAAAAATCGCCCAGCCTTGATAACCCATGAGCTTCGGCACTAGAAACCTCGTGAAGGAAAATGCCGTGCTTTGCTTCGGATCTCGCTCACGCCGAAACAGACCCTGACCTTCCAGCTGAGGAGTGACCAAAGGGGTTATTGCCAGCGGCATCGAGCTGTGCTGGTAAAGACTGTCGATCAAAACATTGGTCGCAGCTCTTTCACGCGGGTCGTAACCGATATAAATCGGTATCGGCGTGGTCATGGCTCAAATGTTTCGCTCGTGAAAATGAGCGTAGACCTTTCTCATCTCACCAACTCAATGGTGCAGAAACCCAAGCCGAATCAGGCGCAACAAAATTCAACGTCGCAGGGCGATGACTTGAGCATGATGACAAAAACAATGACGCCCAACCAGCGAGCAGCAGGAAGAACATCTAAAAACAATCTCTCCAAATCAAGAATGGCAACGCTGCGATTCTCCAAAATATATGAAGTTGATATATCCTAGATCAAGATATTTTTTACCTCACCATCATGGCCTGCAATTCAAGGCCAACCCACCCATTTTCTGCGCAGAACATGCTATGGAATCCTAAAGGTTACCAGCAAGCAATCTTTCGATAACCTCAAGATAAGCCTAGAAAAGCTACAAAAAGACTTCATCCATGTAAAGGCACTTCAGCAATCCATTGTCACCAGGATCAAGATCATCCAACAATCACAAAAATACCGTCGATTGCCCAAGCCGGCTACACTCAATACAGAACATCAAAACGCACCATCAAGATGACAAGTACTAGCATCTCAATAGATGGCATTCGTGTTGCTAACGATCAACCCTTCGTATTAATCGGCGGGGTAAATGTGCTTGAAAGTCTTGATTTTGCTATCAACGTGGCCGGCCATTACGTTGAAGTTTGTCAACGCCTGGGCATTCCATTTGTCTTCAAAGCCTCTTACGATAAAGCCAATCGTTCTTCAATTCATTCCTACCGGGGACCAGGGATGAAAGCAGGTCTCAACATACTCAAAACCGTGAAAGAAACCTATAAAATCCCAGTTTTAACTGACGTCCATACACCGGAAGAGGCCTCTGAAGCCGCCACCATTTGCGACGTAATTCAACTTCCTGCCTTCCTGGCACGCCAAACAGATCTTGTGCGGGCGATGGCAGAAACAAATGCCGTGATCAATATCAAGAAGCCACAATTCCTGAGCCCAGAGCAAATGAAGAATATTACTGAAAAATTTAGCGAATGTGGCAACACTCAATTGCTTCTTTGTGAACGTGGCTCCAACTTTGGCTATGACAATCTAGTTGTTGACATGTTGGGCTTTGGAGTCATGAAGCAGACCTGCAATGATTTGCCCCTGATTTTCGATGTCACCCATGCATTGCAATGCCGCGATACTGGCGGAGCCGCCTCGGGCGGCCGGCGTTCACAAGTTCTTGAACTCGCCCGTGCTGGCATGGCTGTTGGACTTGCAGGTTTATTCCTTGAATCGCATCCCGATCCCAACAAAGCTCTCTGCGATGGCCCCAGCGCACTGCCTCTACCATTACTAGAAGCGTTCTTAAAGCAAGTCAAATCAGTTGACGATTTAGTCAAAAGCATGAGCAAATTAACTATTGAATAAACATTAAAAACTAGATAATTTTATTCGCATCCTAAAGATGATCTTAATCAACGTCCAAAATCTTATTGGAGTAAACAAGGCGTCGATTCAACTGATCCACACTAGGCAACATCAACGCAGGTTGTGCTGGCCATGCAGGCCCCTGCATCCAAGACGTGTCGTAGCTAATCTCTCGACTCTTAAGAGGGTCAAATCGCAGACGATTACCTGCCAGGATATGACTTTTTGTTCTAACTCCTGGAGTGAGCATGGCCTTTGCGAAGGAAAGTCCTAACCATTTGCATAACAATGTGAGAGACCTCTCTGGTGAAAGAGCTAATTCCTCATAGCCAAGTAAAAAGATTGGTTTACCAGAACGGGTTAAATCCCTTTCAAAGCGTCGATTCACCCTGCACCAGCGAGCCAACGACCTGACCCCAGGCAAGCTCTCGCCCTTCTTGTTGTCACGGGCACGTGAGTGAACCCAAGAACGTACATCACGAACCAAAAAGATGATGCGCACATCAAGATCTGGCAGCACCTGAAGAGGGATCTGCAGATCACCCTGATAAGAATCGACCACCCACTCGATCTCACCATTCTGCTGATTAACATAATGGTCAACATCGCCAAGTAAATGACGCAACTTTTCAGCTAAAGGCAAATGATCATGGGCGGGCAGCCAATCAAGCAACGGACCCCAAATAGGACAACTGGCCGCAGTGGTGCCACATGTACAAAGACGCTGATGGCGCAATTCAGCCCTAAGACGAGCAGGACCACGGTGCTCCTCACCTGGTGAAGGAGTCCGCAAAATGCGTAGAGCCTCTCCAAGTCCGATCATGCGTGGGTGGCTCCCCAACGCCAAATCGAGAATGGTGGTGCCGCTATGGCCCAGGCCACGGATCAGGAGCAGTTTTTTACGTGCCATCACCTCAGGCCTAATCCAAAGGCTCAATCGGGGCCAAACGTGGATCAAGAATCTTTGGCCCCATACCAGCAAACTTGACAGCAATCGACACTTTTTCGCCACTGCCGAAGGTATGGGTGATCTCCCCTTCGCCAAAGCTGGAATGCACGACCCGATCGCCCACGACCCATGCCTTGCCTGGAGCGGGCCCAGCCTGCCGCCGCCGGACTGCATTGCTAGGGGCTCCGCTCACACCACCGGCTTTGATCCCTTGATTGTCATCGCGATCAACCCGCGTCAAACGATCCAGCCGTCGCTCACGCCGTAATGCCACACCACCAATTTGAGGGAGATCACCCTGCACCAAACCCTCGGGCAACTCAGCAAGAAATAGTGAGGGAACAGCAGGCTGTCGCATGCCACCCCAAAGTCTTCGCTCACTGGCATGAGACAAAAACAAACGTTCTTTGGCACGCGTCATCCCCACATAGCAAAGGCGTCGTTCTTCCTCCAAAGAGGATGGATCATCAAGGGAGCGATAGCTAGGGAAAAGCCCCTGCTCCATACCAACCAGAAAGACCAAGGGAAACTCCAGACCCTTACTGCTATGCAAAGTCATTAACGTCACCCGATCAGCAGCCGTATCTTTGCTATCAGCATCGCTAGCCAACGCAGCGGAGGCTAAGAAGCCCTCAAGATTGCCCTCTTCATTTTCTTCCTGGTATTGCAAAGCAGCATTCACAAGTTCTTGCAAATTGCGTCGCCTCTCCTCTGCCTCATCTGTGGCTTCAGCGATCAGCTCACTAATATAGCCACTCTTCTCCATCACCTGCTGAATCATCTCCGAAGGAATCTGATCTTGAATCGAGCGTTGCAAATCATTGATCAATTCACAGAACTGCAACAACCCCTTCGCCGATCTGCCTCCTAGTGAGCGCACTGCTTCGGCATCACTCACCACATCCCACAAAGGAATCCCAAGTTGATTGGCAGCATCAGCAAGTCTCTGCAAGGTGGTCTTGCCAATGCCTCGCTTGGGCACATTGATGACTCTGAGCAGGCTCACCGTATCGGCGGGGTTGACCAATAAGCGTAAATAGGCCAAAACATCCTTGATTTCACGCCTGTCATAAAAACGTAGTCCGCCCACGACAATGTAAGGAATACGCCAACGCACCAACGACTCCTCAATCGCCCTGGACTGTGCATTGGTGCGGTACAGCACTGCCACATCGCCCCAGCGAAGTTCTGGATGAGCAGCTTCCAGCATGCGCATTCGATGCACTACAGCTTCAGCTTCTGCGATCTCATCGTCACAGCGGGTAAGGGTGATCAACTCCCCCTCGCCACGGGTAGCTCGCAATACCTTATCAATCCGCTCTGTATTGTTAGCGATCAAGGCATTAGCTGCCTCCAGAATTGTTGAGGTAGAGCGATAATTCTCCTCCAACTTCACCATGGTGCGAGTGGCATCGTCTGATGCTTTGTCACCAAAGTCATCCTGAAAGCCCATTAAGATCGTGAAATCAGCCGCACGGAAGCTGTAGATGCTTTGATCTGCATCACCCACCACAAAAACTGAACGGCCCTGCCAATCATCAAAGATTTCAGGTTCCCGACCATCGGTAACCAACAACTTGATCAACTCGTACTGAGTGCGATTGGTGTCTTGGTATTCATCAACTAACACATGCCGAAAACGATTATGCCAATAACGTCGTATCTGCTCGTTCTGCTGAAGTAACTGGACGGGCAATAACAGCAGGTCGTCGAAATCAAGTGCATTGTTCGCCGCTAATGCCTTGCGATAACGCCGATACGTCTCAACCGTGAGCTTGCCTCGCTGACCATCGACCTGGGCTGCCAATTGATCAGGCAACCAGCCTTGATTTTTGGCGTTACTAATCGCCCAGCGCACCTTCTTAGGCTCAAAGCGCTTGGGATCGAGCTGTAGCTCCTGAGTCACAATCTCCTTCACCAAACTCTGGGCATCGGCCTCGTCGTAAATCGAAAACTGACGCGTCCAACTCAGTCCTTCTGCATCACGAAACTTGTCGATGTCAAAGCGAAGCAAGCGAGCAAATAAAGAGTGGAATGTGCCAATCCACAACTCTTTGGTCACCTCTCGAAAAATTCGACCCCGCAGCTGGCGCTGGTCCACCGGCGGCAGAGTGCTCCATGGTTGGCCGTATTGACTCTCAGCAAGCCGCTGAGCCAATAACAGCTCCAAACGATCCTTCATCT
Organism: Prochlorococcus sp. AG-412-I05; assembly: GCA_003214855.1. Lineage (GTDB taxonomy): Bacteria > Cyanobacteriota > Cyanobacteriia > PCC-6307 > Cyanobiaceae > Prochlorococcus. Next base: position 79,065 of record QCLC01000003.1, read on the forward strand.
CGCGCGCGGCCTTGTTGGTAAAGGTCACAGCCAAAATCTGAGCCGGATCGGCACCATGCGCTCCAATCAAGTGAGCGATGCGATGCGTCAGTGCACGCGTCTTGCCACTACCAGCTCCTGCAACCACCAACAGAGGTCCCTGATGATGGTCGACAGCCTTGCGCTGAGCATCATTAAGGCCAGCGAGAAAGCTCATCTTTTCAGGGTATCTCCTATAGAAGCCAAGCAGACATACCATTAGCCATTCAATTATTTAACCAACTCCGCACATGCAAAGCAAATTGCCTAGGTCGCGCTAAGCATCTGCATGCTATTAACGTAAGTAATGGCATAGACATGAAGGACAAAAAGAGACCCGTTCAATCTGTGGACTTAAAATATTAAGCATGTTATTCAATATCCCTGAATTATTAACTTGAATCAATGAATACCCAAAGGCATTGATTACCCCACATTCGCACCGGACATCAAGCCAAGTAAATTACGCAGAAGAACCTATAAATTATCATCAATCCCAGCATCTAAATACTTTTCAATAGTGCGCCCTGAATCGACAAATGCACTGGCTGCGAACAAGCCGATCAGGACCTGATTCAACTGACTATAGATAAATATAGTAGTGGTAAAAGAAGTGAATATCATTGCCAAGTTTATGCCTAGCGCTGCTTCAGCCCAAGTCATACCTCGAAGACCTAACGGCAGCACTTGTTGAACCTTTGCCAACTGAGCACTAAGCCCAACAAAAACAAGTAACACAAGGATTATCAAATAAATAATGCCAAGGATTCCATGATGACCAGCCATTTGAGCGAAAGTATTGTGAGCATGGCCAATGGTCCCCAACTCTCCCCTAAAATCAGGTATATGTCGACAAAGCTCATTTGGTTTGCCTGCACCGTAACCGACTCCATAGATAAAGCGATTGCTACCAGAGAACATGATCGAGAACCAACAACGGGCCGCTTCCAATCGGTAATAATCAGCTGCCCTATTAAGCGCAGAGCTTGGCGAAAGCAAAAACCACCACAACCCTAAACAACTAAATAGCAGAGTATACAAACCGATTGCAATACTCTGCAGTTCTCGACTTCTTGCCTTAAGGCGAAGGACTGACCAAGCGATAAATATACTCAAAGGGACTGCAACTACTGACAGCCTAGAACCACTTCCTATGCAAAGAATATATCCTGCAACCGTCGCCAGGGAAGACAGAGTCCGAGCAAAAAAGCCACGGCTAAAGACAAAAGAATACCAAGCACTTATTGACAACATCAACGAAAGAGTAGCAAATCGATTAATGCCTCCATGGCCACGCATTGTTGAATTATAGATCTTTTCAATTGAACCGAATTCGAGAGGAAAATTCGAAATTAAAGCCTGCCCAAGGAAGAGAAAGAATAGAGGAATTGTTGACACTCCAAGCCAGAATATCATCTTTCTCCATGACTGCTCCCCGAGATTAGTGCCAACCACGAAGCCGAGCGCAATCAGAAGAAACTGAGTAGGACCTCCTACATCATCTCGCAATACGATAAGGCGAGCATTCACGAGCAACAAGCCCAAAAATAGAGCGACATTGAAACCAAATCTATTCGAGATACCATCACCCAATCCCTCACTAAGTGAAACCAAAAGCCTCCAAACCAGCCAGATCACAAGCAAACCTAAGCTTAGCTCTCGCGTAGATCTATAAGTCTGTAGAACAATACTCAAAAACATCAGGGCATCAAAGGGGCGCAGCCAAGTGAGCCATTTATGCAAACAAGCAGGAAGCTGAAACTTCATCTAATCGCCTAGTTTTAATAGCAGTCTACACATCAATATTTTTTTCGCAATTTTTGTTCAGCGAACTCAGAAAGATTGCCTTTCGTGCTGGGCAGATGAGCAATCATCAGATTCCAATTGAATTGAAGATAGGCACCTAAAAAAAACAGAAATGAAGCTCTCTATTCAGGGAAAGTTATCTTTGCAAATTCGCACATATTGACCACTCTCTCGGAACAATGAGAAAAACAATTCACAATTGATCAGGCGCCAACATCTGTACCAGTTTTCTCACTTGGGTCAAGTGATGATGAACTGTGAATTGTGTAGCAACCCGCTTCTGAGCAGCGGCTCCCATTCTCCCAGCCTGCGCAGGATCTTGAACAAATCTCGCCATAGCAATGGCCATGCCATAGACATCTCCCTCATCCACTAAAAAGCCACTGACGCTGTCCTGCACCACCTCTGGGATCCCCCCATGGCGGGTTGAGACAATTGGAAGCCCACTCAACATCGCCTCCAATACAGAAACCGGAGAACCCTCGCTATCCCCATCTGCAGCAATCTGAGAATGCTGAACAAAGCACCTTGCCTGACGCAATAAGATAGCCACCTGGTCCCGATCAGCCAATCCAGGCAGGCTCACTGAGGAAACTAAAGCAAGCTCGCCCACTAACTGACGCGCTTCCTCCAACAGTGGCCCATCACCAACCATGACCAACTTGGTGGTAAGCGCTGCAGCCTCAGGCAACAACTGGCGCATAGCCGCGAAAGCGCGAATCGTTTGCAACGGACCTTTTTTTGCAACAAAGCGACCGACGGCTACAATCAAAGGAGAGGAGTTCTCTGGATCGGCACCAAAAAATAGTCGTTCATCAGCTCCTGAAGGACTCACAATAAGTTGAGTGTCGGGTGCACCCAAAGCCAGCAACGTTCGGCGCATGGGTTGGCTTTTAACAATGACCCCAGAGACAATCGCCATCAATCGTCGGTAGCGGTGCTTCAAGAGCCCCAACCTGTTCTGTGCAGAAGCATCAGAGCCGCGAAAATGCACCACCAATGGGATATCACTCCAAGCGGCCGCCTCCATGATGCGCACCGCATGAAAACCAAACTCCACCATCAGCACATCTGGCTGATGACAATGGATCAAGATCCAGGCAACCAGGGAGCCTGGCAACGTGGCCAAACGCAAAAGGCCAAGTCTGGTTAGCGCCTTGCTGAAGAGAATGGCAATCCCATAGGCCAGTCGCCCTGGATTTGATAGTGGTCGCTCATCCCCGAAATAGGCCGTGATCTCAAAAGGCAACCCCTGAAGATTGACGCGAACAAAGGTTTCCGTTGGAGCACGTCTTGTTGGCGCGAACACAAGCAAGCGAATGCTCATGGAAGAGCGAGCACCGAGCGCCACTGTGTTTCCACCTGCGGCCAATCAAGGGCTGCAAGGCGATCACGTGCTGCCAATCCCAGACGATTTCGTAGGTCCACATCTTGAGCCAGTTCCGACATCGCCTTGGCAAGAGCATGAGGATCCTCGCTGGGAACCACAATGCCGGAACGCCGATGTTCGACAACCTCCAGTGGCCCTGGCGACGCATCGGTAACGATCACAGCAAGACCGGCAGCCATCGCCTCCAAAAGAGCATTCGGCATACCCTCAAACCTTGAAGGCAGCACAAATACAGAAGCTGCAGCAAGGAGTACCTCTGGATCACTGCGGAAGCCCTCAAAATGCACACGTTGAGCGACACCCTCGACTACAGCCTGACTCTGCAGTGCCAGCCGTTCCGGACCATCGCCAACAAGAAAAACTGGCCATTGACTGGCCGAGCCAGTCATCAGTGCAAGCGCCCGAATCAAGACATCGATGCCCTTCTGAGGAACCAGCCTGGCCACGGTGACAAATGCTTCTGACCGTATGCCATCAGCGGCATTGGCAACAGGGAGAGATTCATCCTTTCTCGGCAGGGGGTTGGGCAATAGTTCTAGGCGTTGCAAGTTGGGTAAACACTCAAGAGACTGGCGCACACCATCGGTATTAGCGGTGACCACATCCGCACGTCGGTAAAGAACCTCGCGTAGCCGCTGCCAGGGGAACGGCAACGACTGACGCGATAAATCATTGCGCTCAGAAATCACCAGGTGGGTCGAAGAATCCCAAAGGGCCTGGCACACCAACATGTTGGTACGACTTAAAAACGCCAGGACCCGCTGAGGCTGATGCTGGCGAAACAAATCCTGAAGCAGCAGTGCCTGAGGCCCACCAACCCCGTGTATACACCAACAGAGCAATCCTGATGCAAGGCCATTCCTGCCAGGCTTAGCCTCGCCACTCAACCAGGGCCAAACCAGCAGCAGCAAAAGTTTTGCGGCGATGCGATGTAGTCGTCGCCGCTGAGCGAACACGAATCGTCGACCACGCGCTGCCAGGGATCGGTTCCAAGAGTCCCTGTGCCACGCGGCATCGACAGCAGGCCCTAGATCACAATGATCAAGTCCATCAGGGAGGCAATGGGCAATGGAATGACCTGGCAGCAAAGTCACAACACGCAGGCTTAGCCCCTGAGCCGCGAAGTGATCAGCAGCGAGAAGAGCAACCTTTTGGGCACCGCCCGGCCCCAAATGAGGCAACACCAGCCAAAGATCATCCATCTTTGCCATTCCGAATGCCCTGATGATCTGCTATTGGCAAGCCTGCCAGAGCTTTACAGAAACTCTGACGCAAAGCCTGTTGAGCAAAGCGCTCGTGAACATCTAATGCTTGCTTGGCTAATGAACGGCGCCGTGTTGTATCGGCCAAAAGCTCAGCCAAAGCCTCAGCCCAATCCATGGGAGAAGCCTCCACAGGCATTAACAGCCCATTACGACCATTCTCAATCAAATCGGCTGGGCCAGTGAGGCAATCTGAGGCAACACAAGCACAGCCTGCCGCCATCGCCTCCAATAACACGTTAGGGAAACCCTCATGACGCGAGGGAAGAACATAAATCCCAGCACGTTGATACCAATCCATCATGTTGCCAACGCGCCCCGGGAAGTGAAGTCGAGCCTGAAAGTCGCCATGTTGAGCAAGCAGAGCTCGCAAATTGGCCTGCTGATCCATGCCGTGATAGATCGTTGACGCAAGGCCCACAATCACGAGCTGCACCCTTGGCAAGCGAGCTGCCAATAAGGCAAAGGTCTGCATCAAGCGATCGAAACCCTTTTGATAGGCCTTAGTGCCAGCAGCCAAAATGAGAGGGTCATCTGCAACCACCCCGGCAGCCGCAAGCCAAGCCTCTGGGTCAGGGGCAGGATCAAAACGTGGCAGTGGCCACTGCACGGGATTCGGCAACAGCAGCTGATGCTTAGCTCCAACCTTGTTCGCAAGCCACTTGCCCGTTGATCGGGTCTGCACCAAATGGAGATCTGCCCATGGATAGGTCAAACGTCTTAATAACCGCCAAGGCATAGCAAGTCGCTTAGCCGGTGGATAGTTCCGCTCAGAAACAACACATGGCACAGCCAGAGAACGTGTGGCTAGAAGCAGTTTGATGGCTGGCAACGTGGTCATACCAATAGCCACGGCAACCCGCTCACGCCGGATCCAACACCGCAAACGCTTGACCCGCCATGGGAAACCAAACCAGCCAAGAATCATTAGCCAGTCGGGATCAACTGGCTCCACTACCCTCTCTACCTCTGCTGGAATGGGGTAAAAGTCTTTACTCAAAGACTGCCGCGTCAGAACAACGGGTGTCCAACCTGCCTGATGCAACCAATTAGCGAAAATGAGAGTGATCCTCTCAGCTCCCCCAATCTTCAATGAATCAACGTACAAAAGCACTCGTGGCGACGAGACATCAACCACATCTTTCATCTCGTCACCTCATCCATCGAAGTCAAGAGATAATCAGGGAATAGCGGCAGTACTCCATCAAGAGATGGATCCTTGTTCTTAATCATTAATCTCAGTAATTCATGAATATGCTGTGATTCACGCTGGGGACTGATGATCAGCCTTTCAAGGCTATCGACCTCTTTTATGAGAGCCTTAGCGAAACCACGATGATCCTCCCGGGCATTATTATTATCATGAATAGATAAGTGACAATATTCCTCAACCCGAGCTAGCCGTTGCCTTGCCTGATAATAAAGAGATTGATCACCCAATCGCCAAGCCTCAAGAACATCAATCAAAAGACATCGCATCAGGTTGCGAGTTAGTCGGTATGATGTGCCCCTATTAATCATATTCAAATTGAAACTATCCATAAAACTCGACGCTCGTCGACCAATAGCCGCCAAATCCTTTCGATCGCCTAGCTCTAAATATAAATAAGTCAGGGTCATGTAGCATGAGATCAATAGTTTGGCTCGGTTTGTGCGATTAGCTTGCCGACAAATTCGAGTTCCTGGATCACTTTCAAGCTGCCTTACAAATACCTCCAATGCAACAGTCGTTTCGCGCATTCTTGCTTGATCACAACTTTTAAGAATCCGATAGGCCAGCACCACACTTGAATAGCATCGATAGGTCATAGGCAAGTGGAGGCTTCTGGACAAAGTTTCAAATAATGCAATCTGCTTCTGTGGATTTTCGGGGCGTGAATCGCGACGAAACAGCAATGTTTTAAGGGTATCAATCTGACCATTGTTAACCCAAAGATCTTCCATGACTTCGAGAGCAGCATCGAAATCACCTTGCTTAACGAAGCGTATGGCTAACGCACGAAGTACAGGAATGTTTCGTGGCCAACGACGTCTGAAAGCCCGCAAAATTTCAAATGCACGGCCATGGAAACCGATTCGTTCCAAGCCAACAACCAAAAGAATCGTGAGCTTTGACAGCAGCCACTCAGGCCAATAGCTGGGGAATATTCGCACCAGTACATTGCTCCCCCCATACGCCGCGTCGCTCGCCACAGCATCACGCAAAATCCCGATCTCATTGAGCACTGACAACATGGCTGCTGTTCGCGCCTCATAGGTGTGTGCTGCCGCTAAGGCAAGTCGCTCCTTCACAGATGGTCCGCCAGAAGCAAGTGCACTGGAAATTCCCGCTTCGAATGAAGATGGTTCAGGCTCACAGAGAATTGCAGCGGCTGCGTGAGGTCGAAGAGCAGGGATTGCAGTAGCCACAACTGGCAAACCAGATGCCAAGTATTCAAAGAACTTCATTGGAAACATATGACGTGTGTAATTGTTGTGGCGCAATGGCAGCAAGGTGACGTCACAGTGAGCAAGCCATGCCGGCAATTCGCCATAGGGCTTGGCTCCAACAAGATGAACATTAGAGAAAGCGCGCAATTCCGAAATATCAGTGCCTTGGTCTGTCTCTCCAACCGGTCCTACAAAGACATAGTTCCACTGAGGTGTCCGGGATACCAAGATTTCCAACATCGGCAAATGTAACTTATAGGCATCAATTGCACCTATAAATAGCAATCGAGGCCTGTCAAAATCATTTAAAAGGCTAGGACAAGGCAAGTTACCCAGCAGCGCCTGGGCAAAATGTTTTTGGTCAGCGACGTTACCAAAAAAATGAGTATGGGGATTAAACCTCTCCAAATCAGCCTGTAAATCAGGAGATGTCGTAAAGACAACATCCACTGATCGACAAAGTTGATTCTCACTAGCACTGATCTTCTCAGCAGGCATACCTGGTTGAGCCTGGATGCGATCAACACAATGATAAACAGATCCGCTAAAAGTTTCTAATGACAAATAACGAAGAGTCAGCGGATTATAAGTCCAAATAATTGGACTCTGGAAACCCAACCACTTTCGTGCAAACTCCAACCCCAAAGCCAAGGCCTTGGAATTGAAGCGCAAAGCAATACCCGACGTACCGCCTGGCAGCACGAAGGGAGACCAAACCCACACTCCCTCTCTCACATACCGAGGCGGACGCAAGACTCGACCAAGACGCCGCAGGATGCGGCCTCGATCAACAGCCCCAACACGAGGCGCACGCAGACCAAGAGAATCCACATACAACACTCGATGACCTGACGCTGCAAGGGATACCGCAACATGCTGCTTATTAGTCCATAGCGGATGATCCCAATCTGCAGTGGAAAGAATCACAAAGTCGGCCATAGTCCCTTCAGGCGTTCTCGAAACGAGTCATCTCTCGAAAGGTGGACGATGAGGAGCAAAGTGTCTCGTAATCACCGGATGCCTTGATGCAACCATCCTGCAATTCATAAATCCGATCACACTTTTTGATAGTGGTTAACCTGTGGGCAATCACGATAGTGGTGCAACGTCTACCAATTAGGTCAAGCGCCTGAAGAACATCATGTTCTGTCTTGTTGTCGAGAGCACTTGTCGCCTCATCCAACACAAGTACTTTTGCCTTACGGAAAAAAGCTCTGGCCAGAGAAAGCCTTTGCCGCTGACCGCCAGAAAGTTTCACACCATTCTCACCAACCATGGTAAACAATCCATAAGGCATCTGACTCACATAGTCGTCAAACTGAGCAGCCTCCAAAGCAACCCAAACATCATCATCATTGATGGATTCAAGATCTTGACCGAAGGCAATATTTTCGCGAATACTTGCATCAAGGAGGCGAATATCCTGGGGCACAAGTGCACAATTGGCCTGCCATGCCGGCACCTCCTCAGCATTGAGCGGAACACCATCTAAAGAGAGCTCTCCTCGCGACGGAAGGTATAACCCCAGCAACAAATGAGCCAATGTGCTCTTACCACTCCCTGTGCCGCCAACCAAAGCAATCCTTGAACCGACTGGAATCGTCAGATTGATATCTCGAAGAACCTCTTTCTCAGTGCCGCCATAAGTAAAACCCACGCCCTCCAGTTCAATAAACCTTCGTGGCATGACTCCATCTGGAGTGGGCACCCCAGGGGAAGACAAAACGAGTCGATCAGGGGTCATGCTCAACAACTGCAAGGCATCCTTAATTTCAGGCAGGCCACCTCTGAGCTTGTTAATGCTGCGAAACATCGACTGCAGGGGAGCAGAGATACGCAACAACGTGACCAAGACTGCTGCCAACATCGGCACAGCTTCACGAAGTTTCTCTATATCACCAGCCAGCAATGCCGGAGCCAAACCAACCAAAAACAGGATGGTGATACCCGCAGGCTCAATGATGAACCTTGGCACATCAGGCAAAAGTTTAGAGAGACGGTCATAACGCTTAGCGATAGCACCATCTCTTGAGAAGCGCCCGACAAAGAATTCATCAGCCGAATAGATTTGCACATCTCTCATTGACCTCAGAGACTCCATCAGCAACAAATTGATCCTGCGCGAATAACGAACCTTCTGCTTTGTTGCCAGGCGCAAATAAGGAGTAATAATTTTGGATGCAAGCGAATATGCAGCCAACATCAAGACAAAAATTAGAAAAGAATTCCAGCCGAGTACAAAAACCACTCCGACCAGTAGAACCAAAACCGAAAGCGTGTTAGCAACAATCGTGATCAAAGGTGTCACAACTGTGGTTGAAACACGGTTAAGAATTCTGTTAAAGCGCTCGGAAAGATGAGCAGTTCGATTGTGAGTAAAAAACTCATAGCGTTGCAAAATCAAGTTGGCATAGACCTTATTAACTAAATCTGTCCAGATCTCTGCACTGAGCATGCTTTGCATCAGCGCAACACCAAAACGGATCGCTGAAGTAAACCAGAACGACGCGATTAAGAGTCCAATCAACCATCCGGTTTGATCAAGAATGCCACCACCAAAAAAGCGGATGCCCGGAATACGATCATGCAACGTCGCTCCCGACATCACCCCTACCAACCTGGCCAGCAGACCAACCAACAGCATGTCAAGCAAGCCCTGAAAAAAGGAGGCCAGCAAAACAAAAATCAGTAGGTTGATGCGCTTAGAAGGAAGTTGACGCAGCAGCTGTCTTAGTTCATTCCAGGTCTGGCTTTGCAAGAGCATGGACACGCCGCACAATTCTTCTCGGAGGCAGACGAAACGCAAGCATCCTTAAAGCGCAAGTTACCGGTTGCCAACCTCACCAATCAGCAACAGGTCGGCCAGCCAGGTAACCGATTGACCATCCCCAAGTCCCCTAGTCGATGCAGCAGCTCATCAGAAAGGCAGAAGCAACAATTAGCGGCGAGAGATCAGCTTTCTCAAGAGCCTCAATAATCGGCCAACCTTTCGATGGCATCGCAACACAAAGGTTGGAGACCTCCTGAGGGGCGCTGCATCTGACGGCATGGTCTCAATAGCAGCCAGCGCCGATCTCCAACGCGATATCAAAGCCGTTTCCGTATGTTCACTTAACAACTGATTGAGCCGCTCCTGCGTTGGACACCAAGCCGCCGGCTCTCGCACAGATTCGCAAATTCGCCGCACATCCCAGGCGAGACTGCCGCAACCAATCTGATGGCCCACCACACTCGGATCAAGGGTATCGGCGAGCGCATGGTTACAACTGCTGAACACAACGCAGCCGCAAGCCATCGCCTCTAGAGGGGGCAAGCCAAACCCCTCACTCAGGCCATTACCCCGCCAATACTCAGCCGAATCGTAGAGATAAACCTTGGAAGCGTTGAACAGAGCGACCAGATCGTCCACCCAGCCACTTTGAACCACAACCTTCAGCCCTAGCTTTCTCAAGGCAGGAACCAATTGCCCCAGCACATAACGGCTACTCTTTCGCTCCTGCACCAAGACATCGATGGGGCGATCTCCAGCTTCAGCCACAGCTGCTCCAATCCGAGCACCTCGCTCAAACCAATGGGGTTCTAAAGCATTTGGCACCCAAAAAAGAGGATTGCGCGGAGCCCGATCACCCCAGTAGCCAAGGGTATTCCTGCTCACAGCGAAGACAGGAACCCCTGAGGGAAGATCAAATCCATAGCCGCTGCTATGGGCGTGATAAACCACATGCCGCCCCCTTAGACGCCGCAACAACTTCGGCACTTCAAACCCCCAGCTCACCACCCAAAGTGTTTCCCCTGGAGCGGGTTCTTGCTGCAAAAGATCATCCAAAAACAGATAATCGTCCTGACGGTTCCGATAGGTCACCAAATCAGTAGGTCTAAGCCTGTTCACCAACCTTGCGGTATGGAGCGCCACTGAAAGACCACCGCAGCGATAGCGATCAATAGTCCCCGGAACCAGAAAAAAGACGCGACGCACAGGGGCGAGTGGACTAACCGATGCAGAACTATGCCGCAGTTTGATCAAATCTGACGATTGCAAAGCTCCTCAGGCCACCGCATCTTCGGTGCTGCCGCCTCGTTGGCGGCGCGTGAGGCATCCAAACAGAACCTTCCCAATTGCAGCCACCAGGCTGAGATAGCTGGACTAAGCCATCACGCCTTGGAGGAAACAGCTCACGAAACAAGTGTTCTCGACCATCGTGAGGGCTGCCTTAGTGCCTTTTCTCAGTTAGCTCGCAAGCGCTACTGCCATTGAGAAAACAAACCTTTTAAAAGTGAAACCAAATCAAAATAGCCGGTAATTAATGAAGTCATCGGATTGCAGAGGGTTAAGAGAACCACCTCGCCACTGAGCTGATTTGCATTAACAAGGCGGCACTAAAGACACAAGTTCCAAAGCTGTCTTAGTAGAGCAAGATCCAGGGTCTCATCCTCGAGCCAACTACAAATATCTGGATCATCCCATCAGGAAGTGAAGATGGATTGAGCGGCTGGTAGATGCGGACTCAAGACATGAACATTCAATCTGGCCCTGAGCATCACTCCAAGTGATGCATCTTGTGGCGACTGCATCAATTCTTCTGAATCGTACCAATCTTGCAGGATCACTCAGTGCCATGCGATTACGGTTGAGGCACTTTGATGTTGTCCCTGATGAGGAATGGCTCTGCCATGTCATGTCTATTACTACTCGATCATCTCAAGACGATGAATAAAGGCATTGAGACTGTGCTGGCATGAGTTTGCAGCCATTTGCTGCACGGGTAGGGCGTTATGGACTAGTCGGGCTAGCAGCGGCAGCCATACACGCAACGCTGCTGGTGCTCTTGGCAAAGCTCATGCCGCTCTGGCTGAGCAACCTCAGTGGCTTCTTAGCCGCCTCATTGGTCAGCTATCTAGGCCATGCCCTGTACACCTTCCGTACAGAAACAACTGGACAGCGCTTCGCACGTCGCTGGTTGCTTCTGCAGTTCAGTGTCAATGTCAGCGTGAGCGCACTGTTGCCATTGGCGCTCAGCCCTTGGACCTCACTACCCATCACCAAAGCGATGCTGGTTTTTACACCTACATTGTTCAATGCTTTGATCTGGTCCAGGGCAGCCCAGTTCAGCATGCGCCGACACCAACGATCTAACAAGACGAGCAACTACATGCCGATGACCTAGGTCGCACCAAAGCAACCAACACCGCCATCCTTTTTCTCGCTGAGGCCAGTCAGTTGGACAGCGCCAGCCTCTTGGTCAACGGCACCGCCGTTAACTCCGCGATTGAGGGATGGGAACCCCCCCAACATTCATCTTTGCTTGCACCTTTACCTCTCCGAAGGTCAACCAATCGCTGCCCCTCAACAAATCCCCGATCTCATGGATAGCAAAGGACGACTCAAATACTCCTTTGCTGCATTGACCCTGGCGTCCTACCTACCAAAGAAATCCTCAAAGAGACAACGACTTGAAAAGCAGCCGCGCTTTGAACTGAATGCACAGATGTAGCGATTTCGGGAGCTCACCGGCAACACGGTCATCGCCATGGATGGCCACCAACATGTTCATTTGGCAACAATCCTGCTCGATGTCATCCTTTAACTAACCCCTGAACAAGGCATTGGCTGGTTCCGGAGCACTACTGAACCTTGGCCCATCGGGCTTTCATGGAGGTATTGGCAAGTGGCTCTAACTCAAGGTGGCTGGCTGAAGTGGTTGGTGCTGCAGTTGCTCAGCCGCAGAGCACAGCCTGCAATCCGGTGCTTTAGCCTCGCCAGCGATCAGGGCTTCACAGGCGTTCTACCGGTCAGATGTCAGGAGAACCACTCCATGCAGCCTGGAACTTCAGCAGCAGGTCGCTAAAGCCATGATGCATCCCACCGTTATTTTGCACATCCTGGTGCAAAAATCGATGCTGAGTCGACAACGAGAATAGGGCGCGCTTCAAGAGTTGTGAATGCGGCGGATGAAGTAGTGGGGGCGTGATTTGGCCTCCACATAGATCCGACCGACATATTCCCCGAGCACACCTATGCCGATGAGCTGAATCCCGCCGATGAAAAGGACGGTGACCATCAGGGAGGCATAACCCTCGACGTCTACACCAAAAAGGGCAGTGCGAAGAATGATTATCGAGGCATAGACGAGGCTAAACGACGACACAAACAAGCCGATTACTGTCCAAATCTTGAGTGGCAGCACAGAGAAGGAGAAGATTCCGTCCATGGCATAGCTGAACAATTTGAGCAGACTCCAGGAGGACTGTCCCCCGCTACGCAGGACTCTTTGATATGGGAGCTCGATACTTCGGAATCCAGTCCAGGGAAGCAGACCTTTGGAAAAGCGACTGGACTCGCGCATCGCTGTGATGGCTTGTACGGCGACAGCGTCGAGAAGAACGAGCTGGTCACCGGCCCCTTCTCGAAGCTGAATCGAACCAACTAAGGCGTTGAACACCCGATAGAACCAGTGAGCGCTGACCACCTTCAGACGCGATTCCTGATCCTGGTCATTGCGCACCGCCGTGACCACTTCAGCGCCAGCATGCCACTCGTGAACCATCGATTTGATCAGTTCAGGTGGATGCTGAAGATCCGAGTCGATCAACACGGCAGCACCGCAACGACCATTGACGTAATCAAGGCCCGCCAGCATCCCCGCTTCTTTGCCGAAGTTCCGTGTGAGCTCCAAAAGTGTGACCGGCGATCCAGGATGCGAGCGCATCCATTCCCGAATGCTTTCGACGGTGGCGTCGGATGAGCCGTCATCGATTAGCACCAACTGGTCCACACCAGCTACCACCAGCACCCTGTCGATGAAGCATGTGATCACATCCTGTTCGTTGAAACAGGCCGCCACCACCCACACACCTTCAGGCTTCGGCATGGGAGATGCATCGTATCGGTCTAACTTTAGTGACCCCCCACCAAGGCATAGGCTCGCCTCAGCTCGCCTCTCCGTCGCGCACGTTTCCCATGGCTCAGTTCGAAAAGCTCTCCGCCTCAAGCCAGGGCACTGCCATCCGCTTCGTGAACGGCCAACCAGTCGTACCCAACGAACCAATCATTCCTTTCATCCGAGGCGATGGCACAGGTGTGGACATCTGGCCGGCGACCCAGCGAGTGCTGGATGCAGCTGTAACAAAGGCCTATCAAGGGGTGCGTCGTATCGAATGGTTCAAGGTCTATGCAGGCGACGAAGCCTGCGATCTTTATGGCACCTACCAGTACCTACCTGAGGACACCCTTGAAGCGATCCGCACCTATGGGGTCGCCATCAAAGGGCCCCTCACAACTCCCATCGGTGGCGGCATCCGTTCCCTCAATGTGGCCCTACGTCAAATCTTCGATTTGTATTCCTGCGTCCGCCCATGTCGTTACTACAAGGGCACACCCAGCCCCCACAAACGGCCTGAGGATCTTGATGTCATCGTCTACCGAGAAAACACTGAAGATATCTACATGGGGGTGGAATGGGAAGCCGATGATCCAGTCGGCCAGAACTTGCGCGAACATCTCAACGCAGTCGTCATCCCCGCTAACGGCAAGTTAGGCAAACGCCAGATTCCTGAGGGCTCAGGCATCGGTATCAAGCCCGTAAGCAAGCACGGCAGCCAGCGTCATATCCGCAAAGCGATCCAACATGCTCTGCGACTGAAAGGCGACAAGCGCCACGTCACCTTGGTGCACAAAGGCAACATCATGAAGTTCACGGAAGGAGCCTTCCGTGACTGGGGCTATGAACTCGCCACAAGCGAGTTCCGTGACGTGTGCATTACCGAAAGGGAGAGCTGGATCCTCAGCAATCTTGAGAACGATCCAGAACTGAGCATCCAAGCCAATGCCCGCATGATCGAGCCTGGCTACGACAGCCTGACTCCTGAGAAAAAGGCCAGCATCGATGCCGAAGTGCACGCCGTACTGAATGCCATCGGCACCAGTCATGGCCACGGCAAATGGAAAGAGATGGTGCTTGTCGATGACCGGATCGCCGACAGCATCTTTCAACAGATCCAAACGCGGCCGCAGGAATACTCGATCCTCGCAACGCTCAACCTCAATGGCGACTACATCTCTGACGCCGCTGCGGCGATGGTTGGCGGCTTAGGCATGGCCCCGGGCGCCAACATCGGCGAGAACGCTGCCATCTTCGAGGCCACCCACGGCACCGCACCGAAACATGCAGGCCTCGACCGCATCAACCCCGGCTCGGTAATCCTCAGCGGCGTGATGATGCTGGAGTTTCTTGGCTGGCAGGAAGCTGCCGACCTAGTGACCAAGGGATTGAGCGCCGCCATCGCCGACAAACAAGTGACCTATGACCTGGCCCGCCTGATGGAACCAGCAGTGGAGCCGGTGAGCTGCAGCGGTTTCGCCGAAGCAGTGATTGTTCGCTTCTGAATCAGGCCTATCGCATCCCTGGATCAGCTTCAAGAAGCAAAATGCAAGACAAGCATCAGCGATAAGGAACAATTCCAAAACTATTAATAAAAACTTGCAACACGGAATGCTCTGCAATACAAAATCGAGCCCCTGAAGGCAGGCTTATTTCATAGCTCAATGACTATGCATCTCATCTATTGCCATGAACTACAAACACTAGCTAAGATAAAATAAACCAAGCAACTTTTTGCGAGAAGCTCAAATCCTAGATGGCAATTTCCAAAGAATTTATTGCACACGTAAAATCTCCGCCCAGGAATTTAATCACGCTTTTACTATATTCTGCCGGGATATTCTTTATCTTAAAATCTTTCACATCCATTGAGCTGACTAGCCTATGGAATGACGAGCTCTCAACAGCTGAAAAATCATTCCAAGACTCAATTGACTATCTTTATAATTACCTAGCCAGAGATACACATCCTCCATTTTACTATCTAGTCATGATGGTTGCTGGCCAAGTTTTTGGCAAAACATTTCTAACTCTTAGAGGCCTTTCTTGGTTTTCATACTTCGGATCTTGCTTCATAGCTAATTTAGTCATAAGAGAACAAAAGCTAAGGCAACCTTATCCAGCTGCAATGTTCTTATTGACAGCATCAACCCCATTTGCCTTCAGATATTCATCCGAGGGCAAAGCATATAGCATGATTATGCTGATCATAATGCTTTTCCTTCTATTTCGAACAAAGCTTGAAAATACTAGCGAAAAGGATAAAAGCTTTGTCCATATTTTTTATACTATCACACTAGCAGCTGCATCTCTGACCCATTTCTATGGATATGCTTTTGCCTTGTGTGCAAGCACATGTGATCTGGCATTTAAACGGTATAGATTCACAAAGGCCAATTGCCTGGCCTTAATTCTTCCTACTGCATGGACAATTTCTCATGCCAACTTTTTAATCACACAAAAAGGCAGAAAGACTCTCAACCCTACTTCCATAGACACTCTCAAAAGCATTGTCAAGACCTTTTTAGGAAGTAATTGGGAAGCTATATTCATCGCAATAGCTTTTGTCCTGATCCTATGTCTTGTCGTATTAAATGCTAAATATTCAAAGAAAATTTTATGCGACTATTCTATAGACGCTTGCTTTCTATTAATCACAATCACACTATTGATATCTGTCTTCAAGCCTTCCTCCCATGCACGATACTATATTATTGCTTTGCCAAGCTTTTTGTGTGGAGTAGTTTCATTGGCCGCCATGGCAATGGAAACAAAAAAAATCCATCTTTTAATTAAGATGCTAATACCAGGATTATTTCTGGCAACCATATTTGATTTCTGGCATCATGCAACAACACCTTTTAGGAATCCTCAAATTCTGACAACGAGAAACAAGACCGAGCATAGGACTGCGTCACTTCTAGGTGTAAATTATGATATAAAGCTAAGTCGTCAATCGAATTCTCTTCAGATATACGATAAAATTCTGACTGCAAGTCAAACAATTCCCAAGCCTTTACCTTCAGAAGAATGGAGAAAAATATCAAGCAAGAATAACGACAAAACACTAAAGACTCATTATCAAAACATTCCGGAAGGAGCTGATTTCCTTTATGCACTTTCACGCAACACATACATCAGACGTAACTTCAAGGAAGATCTATTGACCCTTAAAAGCCTTGGGGCAAAATGCGAAAGGCTGCTGCCAACCATCTCCAATTTAAGAGCTCTACATTGCCATAAGCCAAAAAGCGATTAGCCATTTGGTTGACATCTGTTGATTCACGCTTCTTCAACTGGTCCAAACAGTCTTGGTCCAGTTGAAGAATCTCAAACCCCGATTCCAGACACACACAATTCTGAAGCTTCTGGAATAGTCAGAGCAAGCAGAACTCACAATCAAGGAGCTCAGCGATGCCTCTAGAGGCTATCTTTCCTCTATGAATTAGCTCGCTGAATCAACCGGCTCTAGAGGAAGCCAACTAAAACCGCTTGACCAAGAGGATTGCAAGGTTCAAGTCGCGATCTTGATGATCACGCCAGACTAAATCCTATGAACGCAAGTACTCAAATCGATTCATCCCCGCAAACAGCACTACTAGGCCTAGCCGACCGTGCCACTGACCCCTGCGTGCACTGCGGTTTCTGCCTGCCAACCTGCGCCAGTTACCGAGTGCTGGGCACTGAAATGGATTCACCGCGAGGGCGAATCCATACCCTCAAGGCGATCGACAACGGTGAGCTGGAGCTTGATGCCACGGTCGCTAGTCACTTCGACTCCTGCCTAGGTTGCTTTGCCTGTGTGAGTGCCTGCCCCTCAGGCGTTCGCTACGACCAGCTCATCGAGGCCACGCGCCCTTTACTGAACCAAGCAGAACTTCGCAGCCCCTGCCAGAACCACTTTCGCCAAGTCCTGCTGAAATTGCTCCCCTATCCCGGCCGACTGCGCGCCCTTCTGCAACCTTTGCGTGCCTACGCGGGTACACCAATACAAGCGCTCAGCCGCCGCCTCGGTATCAACAAAATTCTTGGGCCCCAACTCGAAGCGATGGAGGCCTTGTTGCCTGCTCTTGCAGCAGAAAATTTTCAAGATGATCTGCAGGTTCTCCACCCCGCCATAGGTCAACGCCGCAGCAGAGTGGGGCTTGTTCTTGGCTGTGTGCAACGTTGCTTCGATCCCAACGTGAACCAAGCCACTATTGCCGTGCTGCAAGCCAATGGCTTTGAAGTCGTTGTGCCGAAAGATCAAGGCTGCTGCGGCGCCGTCTCCCACCACCAGGGGCAACTCAAACAAACCCGAGAGCTAGCCGAGAAGCTTGTCAAAAGCTTTGCCAATGTTGTCGGCCCAGGGCGACCTGCTGGAGCCGAGCCATTAGAGGCTGTGCTGGTGGCCGCCTCGGGCTGTGGCCACACCATGAAGGCCTACGGCGAACTCCTCAATGAGAAAAAAGGGTTCAACATTCCTGTTTTCGATGTGCATGAATTCCTGGCGGAACACGGACTCGACAGCAACTTTCAGCAAAGCCTTCAGCCTCTTCCCCATCACAATGGGCAGCCTGCCAGTCCCCAAACTCCTCTGAAAGTTGCATACCACGATGCCTGCCACATGATTCATGGCCAAGGAATCCAAGCCCAACCAAGACAACTATTGAAGGCCATTCCACATCTAGTTTTGAACGAAGCCACAGAAGCCGGAGTTTGCTGTGGGAGCGCAGGAATTTATAACTTGGTCAACCCTCAAGAAGCTGCCGAACTGGGGAGAATCAAGGTTGCTGACCTCAGCAACACTGGGGCGGAGCTGATTGCCAGCGCCAACATTGGCTGCACCTTGCAGCTCCGCCGCCATCTGGATGGTGATGTGGCCGTCGCCCATCCAATGGAACTACTGGCCTGTGCCGCCGGCCTCCATCAATCGCCAGGCATCCAAAAGGGTTTGAGAATCACCAAGATTTCCGGGGAAGGTAAGGATCGGCAGATCAACCAATCCATCTCCAGCTAAAGGCCGCACCAACGACAAGCCTGGCAAGATTTGCCCCTCCAGCTGCACCATCTCCAAGCCCAGCCCTTCTGCCAAGAGAGTATGGGTTGTAATTCCACCCTTACTGATCAAATAGCCCAACTTCGGCGCGAGAGCAGCCGCCAGACGAGCCATCAATTGAGCCAAAGCAACGCCAAAGCTCAGCCTTGCCGCTGATGTTGAGCAATCCAATTCACCACGACTCGTGAACAACACCGGTGTACGACCAATGGCAAGCACCTCGCCAAGCTGATTGAAGCAATGCTGCTCCAATTCAGCCAAGCGCCCATCAGACAAGCCCCTCTGCAAGATCTGCGCCAAGCGGGGAACTGGCAATTCCACCCCCATGCACTCTGGCGCCTCGAGTAAACATTCCAACTGAGCATCAGCCAAAGGAACGTGAGAACCAACCATCACCAACCCAGGCCATCGTTGACCTGAGTGATCGCTACGTCGCATGCCAGCCAAACCATCAGCAGCAAGAGGTTGGGGTGCAAGCTCTGCCAAAGCATTGAGCAAGCTTGCTGCAGATCGAAACAGAAAACGCTTATGACCAACCAACTGCCTTACCGCATCTGCTAAGGCCAGCAATTGCTCAGAACGCTCCGCATCCACCACCACAAACTGATTGTGATGAAGCCGAGCCAACCAACGACGCAACTCTGTGCGGCCTGTCTTCAATGGCTTCGCAGCATCTTGATTTTCAACAGCCGCATCCAACTGCGCAAGGCAGAGGCGCTGAACAGTTTGAGCTCGGATCTGCCCACCACTTTTCTCCTCTAGCCAAGCAGGGAGATCACTGGTGCTGTAACCAAACAAGCGATCTTTGGCAAAAGCACTGGAATGCACCGGCTTGCCATCAAGCAAATGCACGCCATTCACCGTGGTGCGCCCTCCTTCGAGGAAGGCAGGAACATGCAGCGTCGCATCGAAGGGGCCGAGCTCCTCAGCGATCACCTCAGGCTCCAAAACGCCATGACCGCGCAGCGTGGAGTCACCACGACTCACCACAACAACTTCCGCTGCTGACATCCCTTCCGCCGCCAATGCTTGCCGCAAAGCAGAACAAATCTCACGATTGCGGGATGCCGCCTGAGCAGGGGCTAACGCACGTGTGTTGGCCAGCAGAAACAAGAGTGGCGAAGGGTGGCGCAACCCATGCCGCAACACATCAACATCCCAGCGCAGCAGCAGCAGACAGCCATGCACAGTCTGGGAGCCGGTGGGATCGTCATCAAGCACCACAATCTTCATGGCACCATCGTGACGTGAACACGTTCTTCGCCGATACCGCCAACGTGCCAGCACCTGCTGCGGCAAAGGAGCTGGCCGATCTTGTTGCAGAGCTGCATGCAGCGGCAACCCCCTGGCTGCCCTGTGGTCTTGGCAGCCGTCTGCAATGGGGGCCGCCTGTGGAGATGCCTTCACAACCAATCAGCATGAGTGGTCTCAATCGCATCCTTGATCACGCTGTCGACGACCTCACGATCACTGTTGAAGCAGGCCTGCCGCTGGCAGAGCTACAAATGGCTTTGAAAGAACACCATCAGTGGCTAGCCGTCAACTGGCCCAGGGGAAGCCAAGCCAACACAGATCCCAACAGTGCTGGCAGTGTGGGTGGGTTGGTGGCTCGTGGTCTCGCCGGCGGTTTGCGACAGCGGCATCTGGGTATCCGCGACCAACTGATCGGAATCGGCCTCCTGCGTAGCGATGGCATTGCTGCGCATGCTGGAGGCCGGGTAGTCAAAAACGTGGCTGGCTATGACCTCATGCGCCTGCTGTGCGGCAGTTGGGGCAGCTTGGCTCTGATCACGGAACTCACTCTGCGCTGCCAACCAATCCGCCCAGCACACATCGGCCTTCGCCTTGATGGTTCTCTGGAAGCGCTGGAAGCATGGCGAGCTGCACTATTGCGCACCAGCTTTACCCCGGAATACTGCGATTGGATCAAAACAGATTTAGAAGACTGGCATCTCAACATCGGCGTGGCCAGCGTGAGCGATCAAGCCGTCAACGACCAAATAGGCCACCTCAAAGCCCTCGCCAATCAACATCAACTGGGCACAAAACAGCTTGACTGGCTCGGCCCCCATCAAGAGCCACACCCATCTGAAGGATCTTTCGATGGCAGCCACTGGCTGGTACGGGTAGCGCTGCAACCAAGCAACATTCACCGGCTGATCGCCAGCAAAGAACTGCAAGCCCTCAACGGCTGGCATTGGCAGCTTGCCGCTGGCGCTGGGATCGGCGACGGCTGGCAAATATCACCAGCCAACGCAAAAGGGATCAGTCAAAGCGAGGATCTCAACGCGCTTCGCCTCGAGATTGCTCGCCTCGGTGGCCAACTCACACTCCTGCAGCAACCCAGCCTAGCTGGCGCTCGCCTGCCTGCTTGGCTGGATGCACCCTCAAGGCCACTGATTGAAGCTGTGAAGCAACAATTCGATCCAAAACGACAACTAGCGAGAGGCCGATTGCCAGGGGTTTGTGTTCAATCAACGGCCAAGTAGGCATGGCGGAATTCCTCAATAGAGCATCGAAAAGCGCAGAATCTTCTCAGACTTAATCCATAAAATAGTCACTGGCATATAGACAACTATCAGGCATGAAATCTCAACGGCCAGGCCTCTTCCCAAGTCTTTAATCGCACCCAAGTATATCAATCAATTAACTTTAACTCTAAAAGATTAGATCCAAGCCATGGTCACTGCAGAGATCAACATATCCCATATTAAACTTTTAGAAAATGATTAGACCATCAAGCCCAAGACTCCAAGCCCATTGCGCAAGGATGCATTCAAGGTAAGTCCAATCAAGGTAGATTAATTTAAATCTTATGACATGGACGAATACGAGCCAAAGGCAGAAGCTTGGCCAGCCAATATCAATTCAGACTATGCGTACTCAATCTGAAAATGAAGATATTTTCACTGGGGATTAAAGTTGCATCAATAGGGAAAATTGATCAACAATTAACCAAGGCACATCTCAGCCTCTGCTGGCCACCAGCTTCGATCTCCAACTTGCGATCACCACTAATCAATGCCTCCCGCGGCCCAGTCCAAGGCTCAAGGCATACCATCTGCCGCGGCGGATCAGTCCACACCACAGTGAGATCCATGGGATTCTCATGCTGAAGCTGCAGAGACGTCCCAGAGGCTTCATCCACAAGGGTGACTGACCCCGCAGGGCGAGTCAAGAAGTCCACCCCCTCAGTTAAAGCTGCCAATTGGATGGCGG
This sequence comes from Prochlorococcus sp. AG-412-I05, assembly GCA_003214855.1. Taxonomy (GTDB): domain Bacteria; phylum Cyanobacteriota; class Cyanobacteriia; order PCC-6307; family Cyanobiaceae; genus Prochlorococcus. The sequence goes on from QCLC01000003.1 coordinate 101,106, forward strand.
TTTCAGCTTCTGCCATCTGCAAATGATTGAGACATGAATTTGGTAAGCCTTCGAGGCGAACCTTGTTCAAATCAGTCACCTTGAAATAAGGGTGTAAACCAAAACTGAAGGGCATCGCAATTTGACTACGGTTATGTACATTTACCTCGATCTCTAAAGCATTGCGAATCGGGCGCACCACCATCTCAAGCAAAAAAGAAAATGGATAAGCAGCACGCGTCTCTTCACTATCAACAAGGCTAAGCTTCACGCCACTGTGATCTTCCAATAACTGTAATTCCCAAGGCTGATCCCTAGCAAAACCATGCTGTTTAAGAATGAACTCACCACTTGGCAAGGGTAATAAATCACCTAGCAGGTTTCCGCAGATGGGAAACAACACTGGAATGCCTCCGCGAATACTTTTCTCTGGATCTGCAAAACGCTCCTGATCCAAATAGAGCAGCTCATGGCCGTTACAACACCAATCAGTGACTAAACCACCTCGCTCAGGCACAATCCGCAAACGATCACCACTCTCTGGGTGCAGATACTGCCAATGAGGATAGGGACTCTGCTTGCGTAGGAGAGGAGAACTATGGCCGTCAATCATTCCTAATTTAAGCAATACTCAAACCATTTAGCCACTCCAGTAATTCAGAATTCACCAAGTCAGGCACCTCATCATGAGGGCAATGTCCAGCATTTAAAAGCACCTCTTTCACTTCCAAAGAAGCTTCTCTAGCATATGTGCGAAACTTATCTTGCTTGGCTTTTGCATTCCTCAACCAAGGATCACCATCACCCCAGAGCAATAACAGAGGAGCTTGCAAATCATTGAACAATTCATCAATAGCCTTACCCCTAAGCCCACGTGCCTGAAAAACATTGCGAAACACTTGAAATGCGCCTGGATCCAGAGAAGGCCTACGAATCGACTCAATTAGATCATCATCAACATTGGCAGGGTCTATATAAACCTGCTGGAGAGTCCTGCGAATGACACCAGGCCTACGCAGATTCTCAAAGATCATTCTCTGTATCAAGGGATATATCAACCACTTCACCACAAGATCCCTTGAAAGACCTTGCCCAATCATCTGGCGAAGCCTCGAACTCATGTCTTTTGGTGTTGGAGAAAACTTCTCATCGCTGAAATAACCAGCAGCATTCAGTAAAACCACTCCAGCCGATTGTGATTCAAGAGCAGCAGCTGCAGCCAAAGCTGCATAACCTCCCAGCGAATTGCCAACAATCACAGTGGGCCTTCCAATCCGCTCATTGACATATGCAACCAACTGGTCTTTCCAAAGGTCCCCGCCATAATCGAGCCCACCAGGTTTGGCACTACGACCAAAGCCAAGCAGGTCTATGGCATGCACCTCATGGGTGAGAGAAAGCTTTGGAATGTTGTGGCGCCAGTGATCGGTAGAAGCCCCGAAGCCATGCACCAACAACAATGCCGGCCGTTGGCGCCCCCCATGCTCAACATCCTGATCTGGGATGCGTTGTAAGCAATGAACATCGTGCCCCAGATGGCTCCAGGAAGCATTAAGAACGGCAGATGGAGCTGACGTCACAACGGCGACGGTGGCGAAAGGTGATGGTAGGCAATTCTTTTACTTATCAGGGCTATGCAATCAAAAAAGCTGCACTAAACCAGGCCAACAGGATTGGCAGCAACGTCATCAGGGATGGAGTTGCCGCCTCCAGGCGTTTTGTCTTTAAGCACCAAACGCAAAAGCAACGGTGCAAGGAAGGTGGTGCTAATCACCATCAATAGAACAGCAGCTTCTAAAGAAGGAGAAAGCAGTCCGGCGCTTGTACCCAGCCCAAGAAAAATCAAACCAACTTCACCGCGAGGCATCATGCCAAGACCAACAACCAAACGATTGGTGGGTTTGTCAATCCAGAAAGCCCAACCAGCAGCAATCTTGCCCACAATCGCTACAACAACCAGGAAGCCAGCCACAACAAGTGCTGAGCGGCTCGCAGGATCCAGAGGATTGATCACTGAAAGATCCATGCCAGCACCAACCAAAACAAAGAAAATCGTGGCAAAGAGGGTCACGATCGGCAAAACCGACTGCTGAATGGCGTGATTGTTCTTCGAGCTGCTGAGGATCAATCCAGCGGCAAAGGCCCCCAAAGCGGCTTCCAAACCAATCGCCGTAGCGATAAAGCAACACAGCACAAGAATCACAAACGAGGCCACAACAACCGCTCCAGGCGCTTTAAGTCGGTCGATCACCCAATCAAAGGCTGGAGCCGCAGTACGGCTAAGCACAATTGCTAAAACCACAAACACTGTCGCTGCTACGACAAGTTTCACAATCGGGGCAATCTCGAGGTTGCCTCCTGTGGCCAAGGCCACAACAACAGCCAGGATCACAATGCCAAGGATGTCATCAAGCACAGCTGCACCAATCACGATCTGGCCCTCTCGCGTTTTGAGATAACCGAGTTCGCCAAACACACTGGCCGTGATGCCGATGCTGGTAGCAGTCATCGAAGCACCAGCAAAAATCGCCGGGATCAATTCCACCTGGAAGAGAGCCATCAAACCAAAGGTGCCTAAGGCAAAAGGCAGCACCACGCCAGCCATGGCCACTGTGAAGGCCTGGACTCCTACAGCGACCAACTCTTCCAACTCACTTTCCAACCCGGTGAGGAAAAGCAGGGCATACAAGCCGAGCGTGGCCACTGCCTGCAGAGAGGGGAAGGTTTCGTAATAGAGGTCTGGTACGGCCTCAGGAGGAATCGAGGCCAAAGCGCTGATCAGGCTGACCAAACCCTCATTCAAATGAGAATGAGTACTCGGCGGCACCAATAGATGCAAACCTGAGGCCCCGATCAGAACTCCAGCGAGAAGTTCGCCGACGATCGTCGGCAGATGCAAACGCACCAAAAGCTCAGCCAGAGTGCGTGCTGCAACAAAAATCAGCAGGAAATTCAGCACACCGATCAAAGTTTCAGCCACCTCCACGTCGTGGCTGCTCAGCACGGACAACACTGAATGCAAAACCATTTAGCCGGATTTCAGTCTTTGTGACCGAGATTAAAGGAAAGGCAAATCCTGCTTTGGTGTTCTCAAAACAAAGCGTGAGGAGAACCTGCAGGTGTTGATGTGCGGTTGCTAAGGCAAACAAGCCGCACATCGCAGCTAACTTCCAGAGATTCCCCAGCTGGGTTCGATGGCCTAAGCCCTTCGCCTCAAGAAAATGAGCATCCTCAACACACTTGACGAGGATGAACCAATCAATCACCTTGACACCTTTTGAGCTGCCGATTGGCCACTGACTCCTGCTACGCCTGATTACTCGTTCCCTTAATACCCCTTACAAGGAGAGCCTCCAGCCCTCCAACATTATTTTCTCTCCGCCGTCATGAGCAGCTCCCACCCCCTAGATCTACGCCTGCCCACTCCGGGGTGCTTCGCCGACCCTGAACGAGCCGGGCTGGATGCCGATGCTGTATTCGACGGGATGACAGAACATCTGTTCTTTACCCTCGGAAAACTTGCTCCCACAGCAAGTAACCATGACCTCTACATGGCCCTGAGTTATGCCGTGCGGGATCGGCTGATGACTCGCTACCTGGCAAGTCTTGAGGCAATCCGAGCCAGACCTCACAAGACGGTGGCCTATCTATCTGCTGAATTCCTCATCGGTCCTCAGCTCAACAGCAACCTGCTCAACCTTGGCATCTCGAAAGACATCGCAGAGCAAGCTTTACGCCGCTTCCGGATCGAATCACTCGATCAGATCCTTGAGGTCGAGGAAGAACCCGGTCTCGGCAATGGAGGTCTAGGCCGTCTTGCCGCCTGCTACATGGAATCACTGGCCAGCCTGCAGGTGCCAGCTATCGGCTATGGAATCCGCTACGAATTCGGCATCTTCAACCAATTGATCAGAGATGGCTGGCAGGTAGAGGTCACAGACAAATGGCTCAAGGGTGGTTGGCCATGGGAACTCCCCCAACCCGAGGAGGCCTGCTTCGTTGGGTTTGGTGGTCGCACCGAGAGCTACACCGACGGCAAGGGCAACTACCGCTCACGCTGGATCCCCTCCGAGCATGCCATCGGCATTCCCCACGATGTGCCGGTCCTTGGCTATCGGGTCAACACCTGTAACCGCCTACGCCTCTGGCGAGCAGACGCGACTGAAAGCTTCGATTTCTACGCCTTCAACATCGGTGACTACTACGGCGCTGTGGAAGAAAAGGTTGGTTCAGAAACCCTTTCCAAGGTGCTCTATCCCAATGACGGCACCGATGAAGGCCGCCGCCTGCGCCTCAAGCAGCAACACTTCTTTGTGAGCTGCTCCCTCCAAGACATGCTGCGCAGTCTTGGCAACCGAGGCATTCCCATTGACGAGTTCCCTAACCACTGGACCGTTCAGCTCAACGACACCCACCCGGCGATTGCGGTAGCAGAGCTGATGCGACTGCTCATTGATGAGCACTATCTGGATTGGGACACCGCCTGGGACATCACGACCCGCTCAGTCGCATATACCAACCACACGTTGTTGCCAGAAGCTCTAGAGAAGTGGGATCTCACTCGCTTTGGCAGCTTGCTGCCCCGCCACCTTGAGCTGATCTATGAGATCAACCGCCGCTTCCTACAACAGGTGCGCCTGCGTTACCCAGGCAATGATGCAATCCAGCGAAAATTATCGATCATCGATGAGGATGGCGGCAAGGCCGTGCGCATGGCGAACTTGGCCACCATTGCAGCCCATCATGTGAACGGTGTTGCGGCGTTGCACTCTGATCTGTTGAAGCGACAGCTGATGCCGGAATTCGCTGAGATCTGGCCAGAAAAATTCACCAATGTCACGAATGGCGTCACGCCGCGGCGCTGGGTAGCCCTTGCCAACCCAGCTCTCTCACGACTACTCGATGAACACGTTGGTCCTGAATGGATCACCAACATGGAATTACTCACCAAGCTGGAGGAGCGGCAACATGACACCGCCTTCCTAGAGCAATGGGGAGCAACCAAACTTTCGGTGAAGCGCAAACTTGCCGGTTACATCCATCGACAAACCGGTGTTCTAGTGGATCCTTCGAGCCTCTTTGATGTACAGGTCAAACGAATCCATGAATACAAACGCCAACACCTCAATGCCCTGCAGGTGATCACCCACTACCTGCGCATCAAGAACGGCCAGGCCAAGGGAATGGCTCCGCGCACCGTGATCTTTGGAGGCAAGGCAGCACCTGGCTACTACATGGCCAAACTGATCATCCGCTTCATCAATGGCATTGCCGAAACAATCAACGCTGATCCCGATATGGAGGGCCGCCTTCGGGTCGTTTTCCTACCGGACTACAACGTAAAACTAGCTGAGCAGATTTATCCCGCCTCAGACCTCTCCGAACAGGTCTCAACCGCAGGCAAGGAAGCTTCAGGCACCGGCAACATGAAGTTCGCGATGAACGGAGCTCTCACCATCGGCACCCTTGATGGTGCCAACGTTGAAATCCGTGAGCGAGTCGGCCCTGAGAACTTCTTCCTGTTTGGCAAAACCGAGACGGAAATCATGGAGCTCCAAACCAAGGGCTATCGGCCCAGGCAAATTGTTGAAACCTTGCCCGAGTTAGCGGAAGCCTTAAGGCTGATCGGCCTTGGCCATTTCAGTAACGGCGATGGCGAACTGTTCCGCCCCCTGCTCAACAACCTCACTGGCTTCGATCCATTCTTCGTATTAGCCGATTTCGCCGATTATCTGCGCGCCCAAGACGAGGTCAACCAAGCCTGGACCAACCGGAAACAATGGAACCGGATGTCACTGTTAAACACCGCAAGAACTGGCTTCTTCTCCTCAGACCGCTCAATCCAAGACTACTGTCAGACAATCTGGAAAGCTGAGCCCTTCCCCGTAGAAATTACCTGCGATGTGCCCTGAAAGATCAATAAACGATGGGTAAAAAAGCTAACTGCGATCTGGCAAATCAGGGGTCTGATGCAGAAGACGGTTGAGGCGAAGCCGATCTGCATTGAGAGGATCTGGAGCTAGTTCACCTGCAAGTTCTCGGAATTTCTGCTCAACAGCTTCTGGCACCTTCACATCAAAGATGCGTTCCATAAGGGCTTCGATGGAGAACAGGTGAGCATTGATGTTCTCCAAATCAGCGATCGATTGCTGGATTGCATCAGCCGGCTCTTCTGACCCACCAACAGGAGTGGCCTGAGCATTAGCAGCCTCATTGGCTTGGGAACCATATTGCTTCTGCAGATCTTCAAGAACACGGCCAGAAAGTGTTCGAAAAGACTGCAAAGCAGCCCAATTGAGCTCCTGCTGATGACGCAAGGTAGGGCACTCACGAATCAGCCGATCATGCTCCCGGTAAAACCTTTGACAATCAGGGCATTGACAGGGCTCTTCAGGCACCGCACTCCGTCTAGCTCATATCCCATCATGCCATCTACTAAGCCGCAAGAGGAGGCTCACTTGAAAAACTGCCCTCACCCGAATCTGTATCACCTGGAGCCGGCAAAGGAATCTCAATGGTGGACACCACCTGAATCACATCGCGCAGTCGCATCGAATCAGCAAACCAACCCATCGCCTGCTCAGTATCACCTCGGCGTTCAGCATCACTGGCCTGATCTTCATGAGCCTCAGCCAATAAAGCCAACCAACAGAGGCAGCGAGCCTGAACCACAGAGAGGTCCAGGTCCATGGGCTGTGAACTTGCAATGCTCTCGCTTTCCTGCTGCACAAGTAGCCGTAGCCGCAAATCGTGAAGCTGGGTCATGACGCCTGATCCAACTAATTAACACTAGCGAGAGCGTGGCATTTGCCTAGCCCACCAGATGTAGTACCGGCTACCGCGAACAGTTGGCAAAAAACGGGGCTGGCGGGACTCGAACCCACGACCTACGGTTTAGGAAACCGTCGCTCTATCCGGCTGAGCTACAGCCCCATCACAGGGAATTATGCCCTCAATGCATGATGGAAGCTGAAAGCAGGTGAGGTGTTCGCGATCAAGTCGTCATTGCCCTTGGCAAAACGAGCTTGGTTGAGGAAAGTCCGGGCTCCCCGATGGCCAGACTTGCTGGGTAATGCCCAGTGCGGGTGACCGTGAGGAGAGTGCCACAGAAAAACACCGCCGATGGCCTCATGGGGTTCTACTCCGGGCACAGGCAAGGGTGCAAAGGTGCGGTAAGAGCGCACCAGCAGCATCGAGAGGTGCTGGCTCGGTAAACCCCGGTTGGGAGCAAGGCCAAGGAGCGATGGCTGGCCATCTGCCACGTTCCACATAAATGCGCCGCTTGAGGCCGTCGGTAACGGCGGTCCTAGATAGATGATCACCCACTGCAGTTGAGCAGTGAACAGAACCCGGCTTACGTCCTGCTTTCACCCTTTTCGAAAGATGCATATTACTTCCAGTAAAATGCAGGAACAGAGGCAACCCAAAATTGCAACATGGCCGGGATAAATTGTCATATCCTCAAAGCATCAATACATTACAAACAGGAAGCAAATCCAATATATCGCAAGCCCTCAAAATCTATAGACTCCAGCGAATGGGAGCAGAAGAGATCATCTTTTAACCCTAAAGGCAAGCGCAAACTTCGCAGGCAAGCTCCTGCAAAAATAAAAAAAGTTAAACCGCTCTCCAGGCCTACACATTTCCAGAAAAAAGATATAACCTAGCATCAAACTTGCAGACAACATTTCCCCTCCATCCTCAATAAAAGCAAGCTCTTTATTGAAATCTTTTTCCATAATTTCATGGGACATATCAACAAAAATTCCAAAAAATGCAAGACTTAAAACCAGTAAGCCAATTCCCAAAAATTCATTCCTTACTTTAGAATCAGCCCTAAAAAAACCATATGCAGGCAACAACAGCAATGGCAATCCAAACGCTGCCGAACCAATAAGCTCGCCAATATCTTGTCTCCTTAAGCCAAGTGGAGGCTGAAATTCAAGGCCACTACTAGAAACCATGCCTCCAATCTGTTCATGAATACGCAATCCATCATCAGCCAAAAGGAATGCAAACAACGGAAGCCAACATAGATGCAACCTAGATTCTTTTCTCAGAGCTATAAAGACCAAGAGGATAAAACACCATAGAAATTTTAAGTATTGGTAAGACTCAGGGAGAGACCAATCTTTTTCCAAATTAAACCGACTGTTAAGGAATCCGTTCAAATAAACAACGTGAAGAAGAAAATAAAAAACATCTCCACATATCAAAATAAAAAGGAACTTAGAGGCTGCTTCATTGAATTTTAATTTATGCATGCTTATCAAAGGCTCCCATTTGCGAATACTCATTCATGCCAAGAAAAGCAAATTTTGATATCGGAAAGCATACGGTTCATCTAATGAGCCAATGGGAATTACTGCAAATCTCAACATTAGCGAACAAGATATTAGGCTCAGTTTGAAGCAAAGATTTCAATCGCAACCAAGACAGCAGAATCAGAACTTTCCAATAAAGAATCTCGCATTGCGAGCACGATCCTCCAAAATCAAAGCAGTTAAAGCACAAATCCAAGCAACATAATGACATGATACGAGCTCCCAGCGAGGTTTTCCCCTGTCAGGCTCCTTTTGATGCCCTCAACAAAGACAACGCAACTCTCGCAAAGTCGCATGAATCAACTACAAGGCCTTATCCACAAGCTTGGTGTTGAGCGCTGGGCTTATTCCTTCAACCTTATTGATCAAGCTCTGACCCACACTTCAGCGAGAGCTGCAAGCAACCATGAGCGCCTGGAGTTTATTGGTGATGCGGTTCTAAGACTTGCCGCCACCGAGTTCATCAACAAAACATTCCCTGCCATGTCTGTGGGCGAGTCCTCAGCACTTCGCTCACAGCTGGTCAGTGATCGGTGGCTAGCAGAAGTGGGCAAGCAGATTCAGATTGATCAGCTGCTGATCATCGGTGCTCAAGCCACAGCTGATGATCCAGCGAGAAGCACCATTCGAGCTGAAACCACTGAAGCACTCATTGGCGCACTCTATGAAGGCAGCAAAAGCCTTGCCCCAATTCACCACTGGTTAACTCCCTTCTGGCAAACCACCAGCGATGAGGTGCTTTCAGCACCTCATCGCTACCAAAGCAAGAACGCCTTGCAGGAATGGAGCCAAGGCCAAGGATTGGGATGCCCCAACTATGAGATCAATGAACACAGCAAGCAACATGGAGATCAAAATCGTTTTTTCGCGCAAGTTCTGCTCAACGGCAAACTCCTTGGCGAAGGATGGGGTGGATCGATCAAAGATGCTGAACAGGCAGCCGCAAAGGTCGCGCTTCAAGAAATTCTTTCTTGCCCTTCAATAGAAGAGCGCAGGACTTAGCCAAATTGATCCCTGAAGCTGACATCAGCACAGCAAGCAGAATTTTGCCCACAACAAGCCGCCTCAAAAGCTGCCGAATCAATCTGAGCTGTGACCTGTTGAGATGGCCTTATTGCAAACAGCCTGCAGGCAAAAAGCACGCAAAAAGCCTTAATAAATGAAACTCAGGCCAATTCAAGATCCTTAAGAGGAATCGTGACCAACTTGTCCCAGTTCCCCCCCTCAAACAACACCGCAGCTCGCTCTCCACTGATACGTTGCACACATCCGCTATAGCCGTTGTAGATCGAGCGAATCTCGTTCACAACAACATTGGAACCAGGCAAGATCGGTGCGTCTACAGAGGCCATGAGATCAGCTTTTAGCAGTCGTAGGGCCATTATCAGCAGACATGCTTTCTCCGCCCATGAATGGCGACGAAGACTGGCTCACCGTGGGAAAACTGGTGGCCGCCCAAGGGATGAAAGGTGAACTACGAATCAACCCCAGCAGTGACTTCCCTGAACGCTTCACTCTTCCTGGTCAACGCTGGCTCAAAGAACGCAATGGTGAGCCACGACCTATTGAATTGCTGACGGGACGTCAACTACCTGGCAGGTCGCTCTATGTCGTGAAATTTGCTGGGGTGAACAATCGCAATGCGGCTGAAGCGCTTGTAGGCCAAAACCTACTGGTGCCTTCAAGTGATCGTCCCAGCCTGGCCGAAGGCGAGTTTCATCTGCTTGATTTGGTCGGCCTCGAAGCCCGTTTGGAAGCGGAAGGCCCTGCAATCGGTCATGTCACCGACCTCACCACCGCCGGGAACGACCTCCTCGAGATCGAATTACTAACAGGGCGGCGGGTTCTGGTTCCATTCGTAGAAGCCATCGTTCCAGAAGTGCAACTCAATCAAGGTTGGCTCCGACTCACCCCACCTCCTGGACTGCTAGAGCTCTAAGCAATCGACAGAAGCAAGATATCTAAGCGATTCTGGGAGCACTGAAGTACGAAACCGTGGCCACCCACCCCCTTATTCCAGTGATCCTCTGTGGGGGAACAGGTACCCGCCTTTGGCCGCTGTCGCGCGCGAGCTACCCCAAGCAGTACTGGGCTCTAAGCGGCTCCAGTGAAGAAACGCTGCTTCAGCAAACGCAACAAAGACTTAAAGGCATCGAGGGACTTAGTGCTCCACTGCTGATCTGCAACGAAGAGCATCGCTTCATCGTTGCCGAGCAGATGCGCCAAATCGATGTGGAGCCAAATGCAATCCTGCTCGAGCCTATGGGTCGCAATACAGCTCCAGCAGTAACAGTGGCGGCACTGCAGGCCACAGAACGAGGCGAAGATCCGATCCTGCTAGTTCTAGCTGCAGACCATGTCATACGCGATGCAACCCAGTTCCGTCATGTCATCGAAGCCGGTCGCATCCCCGCAGAAGCCGGGCGACTTGTGACCTTCGGCATCGTGCCCACCTCCCCTGAAACAGGTTACGGATATATCGAAGCAGCAGAATCATTCGGCAACGGTGAACCCAAAGCCGTACCCATTGCCAGGTTTGTGGAAAAACCTGATCGCAGCGCCGCTGAGCAGTTCCTCGCAAATGGATGCTTCACCTGGAACAGTGGCATGTTTATGTTCAAAGCAAGCGCCATCCTTAGCGAGCTGGAGCGACTATCTCCCGAAGTGGTGAGCTGTTGCCGTGCTGCCCTGGAGCAGGAAGTGCCCGACCTCGACTTCTTGCGGCTGGAACGTGAAGCCTTCGCCAAATGTCCAAACGTTGCTATCGATGTCGCTGTCATGGAAAAAACTGAGCTGGGCACGGTGCTGCCTCTCGATGCTGGCTGGAGTGACGTGGGCAGCTGGAGTGCCCTATGGGACACCACTGATCGAGATCTGAACGGCAACGTTCTACGAGGTCATGTCATCGCTGAAAACAGTCGCAATTGTTACCTACGTAGCGAACATCGCCTGGTGGTAGGCCTAGGAGTAGAAGACCTTGTTGTGGTTGAAACGGACGACGCAGTACTAATTGCCAACCGTAGTCAATCCCAGGACGTTAAAACGATTGTGAAGCAATTGGAGGCGGATGGAAGCCCGGAAGGCAAAGCTCATCGCAAGATCTATCGACCCTGGGGGCATTACACCTCTGTGGTGAAAGACAGTCGCTGGCAGGTCAAACGTATCGAGTTAAAACCTGGTGCAAGCCTCTCACTACAAATGCATCATCACCGAGCTGAGCACTGGATTGTGGTCAAGGGAACCGCCTTGGTCGAAAAGGACGGAGAAAAGCAATTGGTAGGAGAAAACCAGAGCACCTACATCCCTTTGGGCTGCACACACAGACTCACCAATCCAGGACGGATGCCCATGGAATTGATTGAGGTACAAAGTGGTCCATACCTCTGTGAAGATGACATCGTGCGCTTTGAGGACCGCTACGGACGTAGTGAGAGCGTGATCGTCAGTTGATCTCGAGCTATTCCACTGTCACGCTTTTGGCCAGGTTGCGAGGTTGATCCACATCAAGACCCCTATGAGCTGCAATGTGATAGCTCAGTAGCTGTATCGGAACAAGCGTGAGCAGAGGACTGATCCACTCGCTCACCTCAGGGACAGGAAGTAAAGCATCAAACAAGGCTGTATCCAGACACTCCGGCGCCACACCGATCAGCTTTGCATCACGAGCTTTCGCCTCCTGTGCATTGCTGAGCACCTTCTCAAAAACCACTCCCGGCATCGCAATCGAGACGACCGGCACACGCGCATCCAGCAAAGCAATAGGTCCATGCTTCATTTCCCCAGCTGGGTAGCCCTCTGCATGGATATAGCTGATCTCCTTAAGCTTGAGAGCTCCCTCAAGGGCAATGGGATAGTTGATGCCACGACCCAAAAAGATCACATCCTGAGTATCAGCGAAGCGGTTAGCTAAAACTTCGCAGCGTTGATCATGAAGCTCCACCAGTGAGAGCAGCTGATGCGGTAAAGCCCTTAGTTCATCTTTTAGGTTGGCAATCTCAGTCACTGAACGGTGACTACGACGAGCAGCAAATGCCAACGCAAGCCCATAGAAAGCCAACAACTGCCCCAAGAAGGTCTTTGTAGCTGCCACCCCCACTTCAATCCCTGCACCGATGTCGAGAATGTATGGAACCTGACGAGTAAGGGAGCTTTCTGGCCGATTCGTGACCCCTAACTGGCGAGGCGCAAATGCAGGCTCCCCATGAGCCTGCCTACGCTGAGCATCCATCGCCAATGCCGCGAGAGTATCAGCGGTCTCACCAGACTGGGTCACCCCAATAGTGAGTGTGTGGGGTGCTAGTGGAGGCGGTGCATAGCGAAACTCACTTGCGTAAAAGACAGAAGTGGGAATCCCCGCGAACTGCTCCAACAAATAGGCCCCTACCAGGGCCGCATGACGACTCGTGCCACAGGCCAAAATCTGAATTCGCTCTAGATCGGCATAAAAGGAATGATCGAAGGGCAAAGCCACAGGATCATCAGTCGAAAGATCTGGAGGCAGATGACGTGCTAACCACAGCTCCGCAGTCTCAGGCTGCTCGTGGATTTCCTTCAGCATGAAATGACGGAAGTGACGTTTATCGGCCACTTGATCACCGCCACTGAGCAATGAAGGGCTTCGCTGCTGCCGTTCGCCTTGTGCGTCATAAAGCTCAATCCCCAAAGGAGTGAGCAAGGCCACCTCTCCATCTTCCATCGGAAGAATCGTGCGCGTGAAGCCTGCCAAAGCTGGCGTATCACTTGCGCAGAGGAATTCACCTTCGCCAAGACCAATCAACAGCGGTGCCTGCTTTCTTGCAACAACTAAAGCGCCAGGTGTCTCCGCCCAAATCACAGCAAGGGCATAAGCCCCCTTCAACTGAGGCAACACCCGTTGCACAGCCTCTAACAACATCCTTCCATTCACGACTCGGCCCTGAGCCTGCAGAGCACGAAGTTCAAGCGAGATGAGATGAGGAATGACTTCCGTATCTGTCTCTGAAACAAACCTCACCCCTTCAGCCTCCAGTGCCTCTCGGAGAGAGCGGTGATTCTCGATAATGCCGTTCTGCACTACCGCCACAAGACCAGAGCCATCCCTATGGGGATGAGCATTGCGCTCTTCAGGTTTGCCATGGGTGGCCCAACGGGTGTGCCCGATGCCGCAATGCCCTGGCGCACCCTTCTCTGCCACACATGCTGTGAGGTTTACCAGCTTTCCTTGAGCCCGCTGGCACGTGAGCCGACTGGAACCATCCTCCGCTAACAGCTCAACAGTGGCAAGACCAGCAGAGTCGTAACCGCGGTATTCGAGCTGCCTAAGCCCTTCTAACAGCAACGGGGCCGCCTCACGGGAGCCAATAACCGCAACGATTCCGCACATAAAAAAAGCCCGGCACCTGCCGGGCTGAGCTTATGGGGTAGATGAGCAAAACAGGGAGAACTGAGACTGAGACGTTGAACTCAGATCAGTAAGCCAGGCCCATACTGCGCGTTGTCTCATCGCCTAAATAAACCCGAATGCTGAGGAAATCAGTGGGGCAGGCGGTTTCGCATCGCTTACATCCCACACAATCTTCAGTGCGAGGAGATGCAGCGATCTGGCCGGATTTATGGCCATCCCAGGGAACCATCTCGAGAACATCGAGTGGACATGCGCGAACACATTGAGTGCAACCAATGCATGTGTCGTAAATCTTGACAGCGTGAGACATGAGCCTGGTCCGGAACAAAAGGCTTGAATTAACGGTAACTGGCAAGACTCCTAGTGAGACAAGTTCGACGTGTTGCCGTCACCGTTGTTAACTCCACTACCGCCAGCTCGTAGGATGCATCGTCCCGTCTTCACGGCTATGTCCCAGGAAGCAATCCTTGAGAAAGTCCGTTCAATCGTTACGGAGCAACTGAGTGTTGA
>QCLC01000004.1 GCA_003214855.1 Prochlorococcus sp. AG-412-I05
AATCGCCAGGATTTAAACTTGGTGTGAAGAGAGAATGTCTGATCAGAATGAATACGAAGTGAGCCTGAAAACTTTTCCACATGTTTATTGAGTGGTGCTTGATCTGGCAGTGGCATTTCTCCTATATTTGTTTTAATATTACAGCCCTCAATCATGCTATGGCTGCTGAGGCAATCTGGTTGCGCCAAAACAAATTTCTGAGCATTACGCCAGTGAGGATGCCATGCAGGCCAGTCCCAAATAGGAACAATAGCGGCTGGGGCATAAATATCATCCAATAGTTCATGCTGTATTTCTGAAATATCAACTTCTGCTGGCTGAAGCCTCCTTTTCAACGCTATAGCTGCTGCCATCCCAGCAGCCTGGCCAAGATTGAAAATCATTGGCTGTAATCGAGTTGCACCATTGGCTATATGACTCACACTAAAGGCCTTATCAGCTATCAGTACATTCTCAACTTCGCTACTCAGTAGAGCCCCGTAAGGAATGCAGAATGGAGTACCTGTCCATCTCCCACCCCATCTACAACTTTTGGAGGCTAAGGGCCAATCTCTACCAGGATAATGATGATCATTAGCGTAAGTCCCTACAGCAATACTGGTGCAACGTCCCTTTTTATCTAAGGGGATTGGTCCTCGGGCTGCACCAGAGGATAATGGCAGAAGATCTCCTTCCACTAAGGTGTATTGACCTTTAAGCCGTCGACCTTCACGCCAGTAAGGCATCAATGCCAGGCTTTGATTGATTCCTGGAAACACCTTGCCAGGCTTAAGCCAACCCTCACTAACTGTTTGAAGAGCTTGTAGGAATGACAAGCTATGCAGCTGCATTTCAACATCAAGCTGTTTTTTAATTTTGACGTCTGAGCTGCGAATACGCTCCAAGTCTCTATGCCAGTCGTTTCCATGAAGGGGCCAGTTGAGCATCACTAAACCGCCTGGAAGGCGGCCATAGGTAACGGTGCGCTCAAAACCAAACGCCTGAGTTGCACCTTCGAATGGTCGAGGCAAGCACACTGGTGATGAAGGTGATTGTGCTTGTTGATCGAGTTGACCCATCACAACCCAAGTAGGGGATTGAACAGGCTGGCTGGCAAAGAATGGATCGGAATTCAATTGTTTTGCCGAAGGGGCGCTTGGCTCATTCCACAGTTCTTGTGATTCCCAACCCCAACGGTGAGAAATGTCTGCGAGGGAAAAACTGTCGCCTAAATCACTGCCATCAATGAATAAGTCGAAGCGCAATTGATGCGGTCGCCCTTCAAGCTCCAGCTCAAGCAAGACAAGGCGATCTCCCTCACGTAACAGTGATTTGAGCTGAACATCAGACCACCATTCGAGATTGGGGAGATCTACAACCCAGCTCCGCAAAACCTCTTCTGCGCGAGCGGGATTAAAACCAAAGCAACTCACCCAGTTCTGATCCAGTCCATCCTGCTCAACCTTGGCGATGTCTTGAAGGAAGGCCCCCCAAAGACCTGTCTGCCAGCAACTGAGTTCATGGCCGTCTGGAGCCGCAACGCCTGCTGCACTGATCATTCCGCCAAGCCACGCGCCTGGCGTTAACAGCAGAGTTCTAATTCCATGTCGAGCAGCTTGTACGGCTGAGGCGACACCTCCTGTGCCTCCACCCCAGACCACCAAGGGCACCTGTGTAGTTGAACAAATTTTGGTCGCAGTCACTGTCATCCCACAACATGAGCATCTTTGCCAGAAAGCAATTGAACTTCATGACAAAGGTTGCTTAAACAACGCTCGCGAAGCGCAGCAAATTGTTCGTAGAGGCGATTTGACTTGATCATCGTCGAAATATTAATAATCTCCAGCACAACATTCTGCTGTCACTCTCCAAAGAACATTGCCCCACTCTCATGTGCCCGATGAATTTGGCAATAAGGGGGGCTTCAGGATCCAATTATCAAGCCAGTGGCCGATGGAATCTAATAAAGGTCGAAGGTCTTGATCACTTTCACCAGGCCAAGACTGTGAACATCTGAATATCAAGCGCTACTGCCAAAACCTTAACCATAGTCAGTTCTTCTGTTCTGATATGGCCATATCTACCATTGGCTCCCACAATCGTTGTACGCAGAATCTCTGCGGACTGAATCGGTGCCGTCGCAAAGTGCTTGACGAGTTTTTTGTATCCTGTGCTGCTTGAGAATCCCAGTCAAGGGCTGCATCTCAGCTAGGTTTTCAGCAAGACGTTGAGGTTTGAGGGGGGGCAAAATTTGCGTCAGCTTGCTCTAACTGTTGATGAACACAACGCTAGGAAGGCATGGCTTGGTCTGAGAGAAGACGGCAGACGATCAATAAGCTGCCATGAGTTGTCTGGTTATGATCCGGCCGCTCTGCGCAGCAGCAGAAACTCCCCACAATGATGACCTATACCATTACGACCCCTCTTTACTACGTCAATGACAAGCCCCATCTAGGCAGCCTGTACACGACCATGGCCAGTGATGCACTGGCTCGTTTCCAGAGACTAGAAGGTAAGCAGGTCATGTTTGTTACAGGTGTCGATGAACACGGCCAGAAGATTCAACGCACAGCAGAAGTCAATAACATCAGCCCACAACAACATTGTGATCAGATCACAAGGAGTTATCAAAATCTTTGGTCTCGCTGGGATATTTCAAATGATCGCTTCATTCGTACAACCAGCGACCGCCATCAGTTACTGGTCGAGGCTTTTTTTCAACGTGTAGAGACCTCCGGCGATGTGTATCTTGGTCGGCAGCAGGGTTGGTATTGCGTCGATTGTGAAGAATACAAGGACGAACCTCCACAAGCCCAGTCACCCAGCTGCCCTACTCATCAGAAGCCTCTTGAATGGAGGGATGAGGAGAACCTTTTTTTTAGACTTTCTCGTTTCCAATCACAAATCGAAGATCTCATCTCGCAGCCGGGCTTCATCCGGCCAGTCAGTCGCCGGAATGAGATACAGAATTTTGTAGCTCAGGGTCTTAGGGATTTTTCAATTTCAAGAGTTGATGTTGATTGGGGCTTACCCGTACCTGGTTATCCAAAACACACTTTCTATGTCTGGTTTGATGCGCTTGTAGGCTATTTGAGTGCTCTTTTAGATGATGGTGGCCAGGTTCGACTAGAACGTCTTGAAGAGTGTGGATGGCCTGCCTCAGTCCATTTAATTGGCAAGGATATCCTTCGTTTTCATGCAGTCTACTGGCCAGCAATGCTGATCTCAGCTGGCTTACCCTTGCCAAAACAAGTTTTTGGCCATGGCTTTCTCACTCGTGAAGGTCAGAAGATGGGTAAATCACTAGGGAATGTACTTGATCCAGAGAAACTGCTTGATGTGTGTGGTGCAGATGCTATTCGATGGTATTTATTGCGTGACATCCAGTTCGGGCATGATGGTGATTTTCAGCAGAAAAGATTCATGGATTTGGTCAATAACGACTTGGCAAATACAATCGGAAATCTCCTGAACCGAACTTCGACTATGGCAAGAAAATGGTTTGAAGGATCAGTCCCTTCACATCGGAATGAAATAGATTATGCTCATCCCTTAGTGACCACTGCTGAAACAACAATTACCATCGTACGTGAATCAATGCCATCCATGGCATTTCATGATGCAGCTGAGGCGATCCTTAAATTGGCAATTGCAGCCAACGTCTACCTCAATGAGACTGCCCCTTGGAGCCGAATGAAGACGGCCGGAAATGAAGCCGAAGTTGCTGATGATCTTTACTCAGTTTTGGAGGCATGCCGACTTGTAGGACTATTAATTAATCCTCTTGTACCTTCTCTAAGCGAACGCTTGCTCAACCAATTGGGCCTAAGTATTGATGGCAACGACTGGTCTAACAGTTTAATTTGGGGACAATTGCAAAGTGGAGCTTTATTGCCACCATCTCAACCCGTAATGCAAAGGCTAGAACTCTCTTCTCCCCTCTAATGCGATTCAACCGTCTACCATCACGTCATCTTGGCAGTCTGCTGCTGATCTTAACGATGGTGGGATGTCAGGAGTCCCCATCAGCAAAGAAGAAATCATCAGTTCCTTTTGTATTTAAATCTCTAGAACTTCGCCACAAGCAAGCTGATGGTTCACGAGACTGGGACCTAAACAGCCCCTTAGCACGCTATGAATTAGGCAGCAGGGTTGTAAGGGCTCGCAACCCAGAGGGTGTTCTGTACAAAGCAAACAAACCATCATTTCAGATTAGTGCCCAGGCCGCCACAGTTTTAAATGATGGTGACACAGTGCTGCTTGAAGGAAATGTAAAGGTTCAGCAGCTTACAGGAGAAAAAGTTTTGATCATTGGTGATCGTTTGCGTTGGACACCTAATGAATCGAAGATGGTGATTGAGCAACGACCCCAAGCTCTTGATAATATTTCAAGAATTAGTGCCAAGACAGTATTGTTTCAACAGTTAACCCAAGAAATTGTATTTAAAGGTCCAACAAAATTTGAACGTTGGAAAAAACAACGGGAAGACAATCATGAACCCTCCATTGTGATCCGCGCACGCAATGGCCTTTGGAATATAGACAGCGGTAAACTTGATGCTATGGGACCAATCCTTGGCCACCGAATTGTAAGTAAAAGTGATATTCCACAGCAACTTACAGCCACAAGGTTGCAAGGAAACACGATAAAGGGTTACCTCGATCTAATCAAGCCTGTTACACTTACGATTCCAGAAAAAAAAGCAACTTTACTTGCACAGACCACGCGTTGGAAATTTAATAGCGAAATGATTGAAAGCAATGAGCCTTTCACTGCAACTCAGGAAAGATCAACCTATCGCGGAAATAGTTTTAAAGTTGATCTTGCCCGCACAGAAGTAGAAATTCCTCAGAATTGTGAACTCAGTCAACCTGGCGAACAACTCAATGCTGAAAACTGTATTTGGAATTGGAGCACGGAGGAGGTTCAGGCAATTGGCGATGTGATCTTGAAGCGAGAAGCAAATAATCAGATTACTCGAAGTGACAAACTAGAAGGACGAATTGGAGATGAGGGAAGAGTGTCGTTCTCTTCATCTGGTTCTAACGTGAGATCACAATTAACAATTCAAGAAGGTAAGAAAAAAATCGATCTTTCCCTCTAAGTCCTCTCCTCCAATTCAGTTCTAAGACGTTGCGACCATCCAATCAACCAGAGTTCATCTGAACGACTAAAACATCGCTCGGAACATCCACCCAGTACAACCCAACCATTAGATGCTAATGGATACACCATAACAGCAGGCAAGTTCTCAATAATTGGATTAAATTCTATTCTTCCTGGAAACAGTGATGTGTTAACTAATGAAATCAATTCGCTTCGATCTGTGGCCTGTTTACAGATCTCACCTGGAACAAATTTTCCATTACCACTGATTCCTCGACGTAAAATAACTTGATTATTCCAATACACTAGGATCACTGCCGCAGGGGTTGCTGTAAGTAATAAATGACTTCCCCAGGCAAGTTCTTTTTGTAATACCTCGTTCAATCCATCTACTAACTCGAATGTCTGATTTCCCTCAAGGATCTGCTTACTGGGAGCCATCGGGCTCGCTTGTGTCCATAACACTGCCATAAGCATCAACCCGACAGCCGCAATACCAGCCAGGACTTCAGCACGCTGAAAGCTCGGTGTAACAACGTCCACTGTCAACGCATTAAATGCTGCCAAAGACAGGGTCAACAGCCCGGCAATTAGGGAAATACGTGCAACTGGTCGCATCGAACGAAACAAAAGTGATGTCAGATGCACGCACTCTTGCTCAAATGGGATGTGTTGTTCCAGCTTTCATGACCGATGCTGAAGCCTTTGCAGCAGTGGCCCTCGCCGCCGTTTCTTGTGACGGCGTTTTCGGTCGCGACGAAGCCCATGCCCTTCGTCGTCAACTTGAATTCAGATACCCCTATCGGGAGCGCTCGGAAGCCGCTATGGGCGAGCTCTTTGACCAACTCCTAAGCCTGTTGCGGCAGGAGGGTGTAGATGGACTGATTAGCAAAGCCTTACCTGCTCTGTCTTCGCTCCAACAGGAATGTGCCTTGGCAGTCGCCGCCCAGTTAGTCCATTCAGATCGCGAGGTCTCAAAGGAGGAAGCCGCTTTCTTGGAGGATCTAGCTTGCAAGCTTGATTTACCTTCTGATCGAGCAAGGATTGTGATTCAAGCAATTTCTGCTCTGAATCGAGACAGCTTGCTCAGCTGACGTCAGACTGCGTTATGAGCTGTTGTTGCACTGATGCCTGTTCTTAGGTCAAGCCGCTTTCTCTGTGGTCTGATCAGCATCTCCCTGGGTCTGATTCTCCTTGTACCAGGAGCTTTTGCCATAACACCAGAAGATTTTCCTGTTGCAAGGCCTGAAGGTCATGTTGTCGATTCTGCTGATGTCCTCAGCAGAGTGTCTCGCTCTCAGATTGAAGGACGTCTTGTTGAGCTCGGAAACGAAAGACTCGATGCTCGCTTGATTACTCTTCGTAAACTTGATTATGGCGTTACCCTTTCCACCTTTGGCAGTTCGCTGATCGATCGATGGTCCACAAACGTGGGTGAAAAAGAGCTTCCCTTGATAGTGATGTTGATAGATGCACAAACCAAGCAAACTGTTGTCTTGGCAGATACAAGTTTAAGAAGCACATTGCCGGACGCCCTTTTGCAGAGCACTGGCCGTACGACAATGAGTAAGCCAGTGGTCGAAGGGGAGCGTTACCAGCAAGCATCCTTTGATGCAATTGCCCGCTTACAAATCGTTTTGGATGGAGGGGTTGACCCAGGACCCCCTATAGAAACGTTTAGCGCAATTAAGCAAACCAATATCCCGTCACAAGAACAAACGCAAAACAGTAATGCAACTCTAATTGTCGTTGTTTTGATGGTTGTCGGCACCATCGTTCCAATGGCCACTTGGTGGGTGTTCTCTCGCTGACTCAATCACCATGACGCTTAGGGACTGGATGAGAACATTTGGAGAAGCTCGATCGATAGACATCAATAATGACCTTGAACGTGGTTACGAAGCAGCACTTCTGATCCAGACACTTGAGCTTGAATACTACGGCGATCGCCCTATAAGACCCAACCTGCAACTTTCTGTTCCAAGA
This sequence comes from Prochlorococcus sp. AG-412-I05, assembly GCA_003214855.1. GTDB lineage: Bacteria > Cyanobacteriota > Cyanobacteriia > PCC-6307 > Cyanobiaceae > Prochlorococcus. The sequence goes on from QCLC01000004.1 coordinate 7,073, forward strand.
TCATTACAGTTAACAATATTGCGTAAATTTCATACGGCCGTAAATATCTGTCGTTTAACGCTTGAGGCTATTAAGCCTAATATAAGCCAACTTGATAGTCAGGAATATAGAAAATTACAGTTAATTGAGACGATTGTTAATCGCTATGCCCCGAAGCGTTTATCAAGATCAACTTCTATGAGCAGGTCACCAGACCCTCTTCCCAGATCTCTTCTTGGCTTAGTTGATAAGGTGAGACGACAGCTTGATCCAACATCCGAGGAGACTTTAGTTGCAGGTTTTCGCCGTCGTCGCGATTCCACTCTGATCTCACTAAAGATTATCTTGCTGCTCATTCTGGTGCCGTTACTTGTGCAACAGATGAGCCGAACCTATCTCATTACCCCGGCTATTGACTACTTAGCCCCAGAGCTTCCATTTCTGAGTTATCCCAAACCACAACTAGAAGAACAGGCGGTTGAAAAACTAAGAGTATTTAAGGCAGAGATAGAGTTTGATGCCCTACTCAAGGGTGATTCAATTCCAAGTCAAGATGAATTACAGAAGGCTCTGGCAATAAAAGCAAGTCAACTTAAGGATGAAGCTGATAAAGAAAGCACACATGCAGTAAAAAATGTCTTAGCAGATCTCGCAGCACTAATTGCCTTTGCTTTTGTTTGTATAATTAATCGGGAAGAGTTGAGAGTTCTCAGAGGCTTCCTAGACGAAGCAGTTTACGGCTTAAGTGATTCGGCAAAGGCATTCGCAATCATTCTTTTTACGGATATATTTGTAGGGTTCCATAGTCCGGAAGGATGGCAGGTATTATTACAGGGAATAGCAAATCATTTTGGTTTTCCAGCCCGAGAAAATTTCATTCTTTTATTCATCGCCACCTTCCCTGTGATACTTGCAACCATCTTTAAATACTGGATTTTCCGTTATCTAAATCGCGTCTCTCCCTCTTCTGTTGCAACCCTACGCGGAATGAATGGTAGTGGCTAACACTATTCCAATACTTAAGGGCGTGACCCTAGTTTCAGGCCCAAGCAGAGGTGGAAAGAGTCGATGGGCTGAACACTTGGTCAAACAATTCAAGTCTGTTACTTATATCGCCACCTCACCTAGAAGAGCTGGTGACCAGAAATGGGAGCGAAGGCTTGAAAAACATCGTAAGCGTCGACCAAAGCACTGGTCAGTGATTGAATCTGGACCAGACCTTAAAAAGGCAATCATTCAAATGCCAAGATCAGATGTTGTTTTAATTGAAGCGTTAGGTGGTTTTGTTACATGGCACCTCGATCAACCTTCGAGCAATTGGAGTGTCCTGAAGAACGATCTACTGCAAACGATTAGACAACATGATGCATCTATCGTGATTGTCATTGAGGAAACTGGCTGGGGTGTTGTACCAAGTACATCCAATGGAGGTCTTTTTAGAGATCGTCTTGGGAAGCTATCTCAGGAACTGGAACCGTTGGCATCAAACAGCTGGCTTGTCATACAGGGTCGAGCATTGAATCTCAAACAGCTTGGTATTGCGGTGCCATGAGCGATCCAAATGAACTCCCACCATTACGCGTAGCTCTATACGAGCCACGTATTCCTCCAAATACAGGAAATATCGCCAGAACCTGTGCGGCCTTCCGCATTCCACTAGCTCTGATTGAACCTCTTGGGTTCAGCCTGGATGATCGCTATCTACGTAGAGCAGGACTTGATTACTGGCCTCACGTCGATTTATCAGTTCATTCTGACCTGGATACATTTCGCAAGTGCCTTCCATTCAATCATCGACTGATCGGTTGCAGCAGATTTGGAGGAATCCCCCTCCGTTCGATGCGTTTCCAAACCGGAGATGTTTTGCTTTTCGGCCGTGAGGACACCGGTCTTCCCAGCAAAATCCGTCAGCAGTGTGATCAGATCACGACAATTCCCATGCCTGGAGCAGCATGTGAACAGGGGCAGGGTGGAGTAAGGAGCCTAAACCTGTCTGTGGCTTGCGCCATCGTGAGCTTTGAGGCTGGCCGGCAACTGGGGCTTTGGTGAGTAAACCGAACCAAGCTTGCTTCTGTTCCCCCCTTGCCTAATCGAGGGGATATCGGCTAACTTCTCCCGGACTCCGGGCAAGTTCGGCTTGATAGGGGTTTTGAACATTGACTTTATTGAATGAAGCCCCTGTTGTTGCTTATCTCTTCCTTTGCAGCACCAGTGCTTGCTTTAGGAAACTTTGGATCCTTGCCTGGCTATGCAGATAGTGCAGTACTCGAGAAGGTCAAGATCTCAAGCAAAGCTTCACAGCAACTGATATGGATAAAAGTTGCCCATCCAATAACCATAGATGAACTTGCAGGAAAGCTCGGCCTGAAAGCGACTGAACTGTCAATACTCAATAAAAATTCATCACATACAGAACTCAACAAAGGCAGTTGGATTGTTTTGCCAAGATCTGTTCATGGCCGCTTGGGTGAAATCAGCTATCTTGATTCAGATGAGGCACTGCTGCCTCCCCCATCTCCATTTGATGAAACTAAGAACAAAAATACATTTTACTCGTTCAATGATCTAAATAAGAATAAAAATCGCGCACAGATCAAAACAAAAATAAGTAGCAACAACATCCTTAAAAAGGAGTGTTCACTTGAGTCTCCATGCAACTGCCCCACCTGCTTAGATGTTGAATCACCAGTGAACCCAGCAGATCTATTCACTAAAAGTAATGACATGCTCCAGCTAGGAAGCATTGATTCTGATTCCTACATATGGCCTACTAAAGGTGTGTTTACATCTGGTTTCGGATGGAGGTGGGGGAGAATGCATCAAGGAATAGATATCGCCAATAAAGTGGGCACTCCCGTTTTTGCAGCAAAAGACGGAATCGTTACCTATGCCGGATGGAGGGGGGCCTACGGCTACCTCGTGGAAATTGCACATGGTGGTGGCTCCACTACCCGCTATGCCCATAACAATCAGATTTTGGTGCGCAGTGGTCAGTTCATACCGCAAGGAGCAACGATCTCTAAGATGGGCAGCACTGGTCGCAGCACTGGTCCACATCTCCATTTTGAGATTAGGAAGAAGGGTGGCTTAGCAATGAATCCAGTCACGTTGCTTCCATCGAATAAGGTCTGACCAGAGAAGGTCCATCGTTTATTGTTGTTAACGACAAGGCTCGGTAGCTCAGCTGGTTAGAGCGTGGGATTCATAACCCCAAGGTCGGGAGTTCAAGTCTCCCCCGAGCCATTTTATCTTCTCAAATAGTAAACATTCTTCTAATTGATTTATTATGTTATTGAATCTAAAAACTAAGTATAGCTTTTGAAGAAAGCTTAATTTCAATAATTTCATCTAACACAAAATTAAACGGCTGACCAATAGGGCTTATACCTTGTTCAAAAAAACCAATGAGCCTTCACCGCAACAAATCAAATCAGACCAAAAAAATAACGGAATTTCATTCCACAAGGCATAAGTCAAAATCAAGGCTAATTAGAAAGTAAGTACAGATGAATATCAGCAAAATTATCGACACTATCGAGATCTAACTAACGTCGAGTGAAAATAGATATCAAGCTCCGGTAGGAGCTGATTAGCCAGGATTGAGGATCCACGCCATTGTGTCAGCCTCAACAAGAGATTCAGAAGCACACTGCCCTTCAATGAAACATCAATGGCTTTATCTTGACAGGGGAAAGCAGGCCAAAGCGACGACGACTGCCTGTGAGTAAAAACACCTGCAAGGTATTGATTTTCTCCAGAGGTTAATCGCGTTTCGCTCAGTTTATCCCTTGCGGCAAAATGTCTAGCTTTCCTATGAGATCAAATCATCAATAGCCAATCAAGCCCCCCTTGCGCATCTCTAATTCAAACGTTAACTTTCGCGCGAACTCCTCAAGGCTGAATGTCTAAGGGGTGCATCACGCTGATTGGCCCCCATGAATTCGCTGCCGTTGCTGATCTCAACCATCGCCGCGCCAGTACTTGCACTTGGCACACTCAACCACCTGCCTGGTGAAGCCAGTAAATATCATCATCCCTCTTCTCATCCATTACCACCACCTGTTCTCCCTCAGCCTGATGGACAGATATGGGTCAAAATCAACAAACCAGCAACGATTAAATTCATTGCTCATCAGCTTGGCATCTCTTGGTCTGAGATTTCAGCGCTTAATGATCAGCCATCAGCCAACAGGCTGATGGCTGGCAGTTGGATTGTGTTACCTGTGTCAGCTATGGCTCGTTTGCAGCAGTCCAAGTCTTTAGACATAACAACAGTCAGCCACAACCAGCCACCTGTGACTGCCCCGGCTCCACCCGCAAGCTTTGTCAAAATACAAAGCGGAGACTCGATTGCATCAATTGCCAAGCAGCATGGACAAACACATCAGAGGATTCTGCAGCTAAATCCAGGTCTTGAATTCAATCAACTCAAAGTGGGTAGGAATATTCGAGTTGCCAAGGCAACGCTTCCTCAGAATACGGCTTTAACGACAAGTCTTGGCAGTAACAACCTTCAATCCCTTTCTCTACTCAGCAATGGAGGTGGATGGATAGATCTAGGTGACATGAACTCTTATATTTGGCCAACAAAAGGTGTGATCACTTCAGGCTATGGCTGGCGCTGGGGAAGAATGCATCAAGGTATTGATATAGCCAATAAGGTCAATACACCTATCCTTTCGGCAAAAGGCGGCATTGTTTCCTATGCGGGCTGGAAAGGAGCTTACGGGTATCTTGTAGAAATAGCTCATGTAAACGGGGATTCAACTCGTTATGCTCACAACAATCGACTACTTGTTAAAAAAGGGCAGATCGTACCCCAAGGAGCCACAATCGCAACAATGGGGAGCACAGGACGTAGCACTGGGCCTCACCTGCACTTTGAGATAAGGAAGAAGAGTGGTACAGCAATCAATCCAGCAACACTGCTACCCTCAAAAATAGTAAGAACAGCGCCTACGTTTCACTATTGCTATCATCACAAATCCTTCCACGAACATCATGTATGATTAGATATAAGATAATTCAATTTAGCTTATTTCTACTGGCGAATTATGGAAATATTAACGATTAAAAGTCTTTTGTTGCAAGTATGTATTGAAGCAACGGATAGGCTTACATCATGTTGATCAAAATGTGACACCAGTCGTTTCGCACGATTAGAGCATCCGGCATTAACGAATATCTTTGTTTTCATTTTTTAATCACTACTATGAGCCGATGCAAAAGCTAGCTCAAGCAATATTTTACATGCTCTAAGGAAGGCATTTGATTCTTCCCTAAGGTTATCATGAATTAATCAATTTAAATTGGCATTTATGACAGTGATTTTAACTAATTTACAATCTATAATCTAACGCATTTCAATTGCATTAAGTCTTTGTCGAAATGAACTCTGGCTCTCTTTCGCTTCTGCAACCTGTGATTTATCGCTTTGGGATACCTCAGGCGTGTAGGGGCGTCTACTGCCTCGCTGGCTCCCAGATCGAATCGGCATCGCCTGCAGGCTTGGCTTTCTGGTGTTGGGATCGCGAATTAGTGGTTGGACCTTAAGTTCAGACCTAAGCTGATTTAATAGTCGAAAATGGCCTGTGCAACTGAATTTACGTAGCAAGGCTTGGTCCCAGGCAGTTGTTTGTTTGAGCATGTAAGAAGTTTAGATGATTCGCGGTTGAGCCATATTGATACGCTTAGGCATAGCGTTCAAAACAGGCATGGCATGATAAATTTGAGAAGCCAACTAGAAGTCGTATCGACTTCGCTATAGCTCTGATTAAGCACACCTCTTGCAGAGCAATCAACTCTTAACTCTCCATTATGACGACCAACGAATGCCTACGGGTGGGTCAGAAGGCCCCAGACTTCAGCGCTACAGCTGTTGTTGATCAAGAGTTTAAGGAAATAAGCCTTTCCCAGTACAAGGGCAAGTATGTGGTTTTATTCTTTTATCCTCTAGATTTCACTTTTGTATGCCCAACAGAAATTACAGCATTTAGTGATCGGTACACTGATTTCTCAAGCCGAAATACAGAGGTATTAGGTGTTTCAGTTGATAGTCAATTCAGCCATCTTGCATGGATCCAGACATCACGTAAGGAGGGAGGGCTTGGTGACATCAACTATCCACTGATAGCTGATCTTAAGAAAGAAATTTCGACAGCCTATAACGTGTTAGATGATGATGCTGGAGTAGCCCTACGAGGTTTGTTTATCATTGACCCAGATGGAGTAATAATGCATTCAACAATCAACAACCTACCGGTAGGAAGGAACGTGGATGAGACATTACGTGTACTGCAGGCCTTCCAGTATGTACAGTCACATCCAGATGAGGTATGCCCAGCCAATTGGACACCAGGAGAGAAAACAATGAAACCAGACCCAGTTGGAAGTAAGGAGTTCTTCGCCTCAACAAATTAATCATTAATCAATTACAATTAATATATCATTAATTTGATTGATCTGCTGCCTTAATCGGTGGCAGATCATTTCTATTTAAATACACTGCTTTTTGGCTTGACCCGTCAACCAAGGCCCTTAGGCCTTCGCCGAGATCCTCAGCCATGGCAATCCTTTTGCCATCACTAACAACTACCCTGGTAAGTGTTGGTAAACCACCTTGACGTGCCCTTAGGTAAACGGGTTCTACATAAAGAAGAGCCTTGCCTAGGGGGAGAACAAGAAGGTTCCCTTGCACAACTTCAGATCCAGCACGATCCCAAAGACCAAACTGTTGGCTAATCTGCGGGTCCTGATTGATAAGGGCCTGAATCTGTTCAGGGCCGAAGATTGGCGTTTGACTTGGGAAACGTAGCAACACTAATTTTCCATAATGATCACCATCACTTCGAGCAGCGAGCCACGCAGAAAGATTGGGACGAGCAAGTGGTGTTAGTGGTTGTAATAATAGAAATTCTGAGCTTTCTTGAGTACCTAACTGTGCAGTGATGTGATAAGGATCAACAGGAACCTGCCGCTTACCGTAGAGTTCCTTTGGAACCTGCCACACATCATCACCGCTATAAAATATGCGAGGATCAGTAACGTGGTATCTAAGTAATTGCTGTACCTGTACATTAAACAAATCTGTAGGCACCTTAAGATGCTCTCGTAAGCTTGACGGCATCTCCTCAAGAGGTTTAAAAAGATCTGGAAACAATCGCTGCCAACCCAATATTATCGGGTCCTGCGGTTCGCTCACATACAAGTGAACACGACCACTGTATGCATCAACAATAGCTTTGACTGAGTTACGTAAATATCGCACCGGGCGACCATCTGGCAGGTTTGCTGCGTAGGGATATGTGCGTGAGCTTGTATAAGCTTCAACAATCCAATATTGGTTTTGCTTAGTTTCATAATCAAGGTGTCTAGAATTAACAGATGTAGAGACCAAATATGGATCACCAATAACTTCAAGGAATGGCACTATTGCACTCACTCTTTGTCTCACTTCTCGCCTGATAAGAAGTTTGGAGTTATTCGTTAGCGAACCTGTATTAAGAAGACGGGGTTCAAAAAGGTACATAGCTGCTGCTAATTGTTGCCAGGGATGACCCACCGGCACACCTCCTAATCCTAAATAGTGATTGTAGATATTCTTATCACCTACTGGATAATCTAGTTCTTTTAGTTTGCTCGGAGCAAGAGCATAAGGTGAGGGAAGCATTCCAAAATAGAGTGCTGCTCGTCCAATAGGAACCGCCTCTTTGACATCTTCACGAGTAATTCCTAGCTCAGAACTACCTTCAAGACGTGTTGAGGTTCCTAGATCACTTATAAAATAGTCTGGTAGACCATCGGGTGCTCTTGTATTAACGGGACTGAGAGTAAAGCCATATCCATGCGTGAAAACAAAATGACGATTCAACCAAGTCCGTGAACGTTTTGGAAGTGCAGCCTGATCAAGTTCGCGTGCTGTGATCATGACCTGTTGACGGTTCGCCTTGTCAGGCACAAAGCGATAACGATCTACCGCCGCATTTGAAAAGCGATAGTAAACCCTCAATTGCTGTAATTGACGATTGGTTGCCAACAGAGGTTGACTGTCCCAGAGACGAATATTCCTTAGGGTGCTTGCTCCTTGTTCAAGATCACGTTGAGTTAACTGAGGTTGAGGATTAATAAGGGTGGTGGTTATCGAGTCAAGCTGAAATGCTTTCCTTGTGGCTTTAATTGCTCGAATGATGTAAGGGGTTTCTAGTTTGAGTTCCCTAGGTTTTACAACCATCCACTGGACAAACGGAGCCAAAATTACTTCGAGAAGAATCGCTCCTACTCCAATAATTGAAGAAATTAATCTCCATAGACGCCTTTGTTTTATCCATGGAAATGGAATTACCAGTAATGCGAGAACCAAAATCGCCAAGCTTGCTAAAGTTCGTAGAGGAAGTATCAGGTGAGCATCCAACCAACCAGCTCCTGCTACCGTACCGTTTTGCGTCCACAGTAGTTCATGACGTGATAACCATAAAAGTGCTGAAAGTGTTAAAAGTATGATGCCAATTAATGGCCTCATAACATTACACTGTCTAGATGATAAACCTTTAAAAACCCAATCCGAAAGAGATTCAGGCTGGGCCAACTTCATCCATATTGTCGTACTCGTTGTTAAGATTAGTTGGGCCAACAGAATAACTAAAGCATAGGCTAGTGCTGGAAATTGGCCGAGCCCAAAACTTACATCGCCACCCAGTAGTGGTTCTTTAATACCTGTAGGAGGTATAGCAAGTGCAAGTGACCATAGCCCCCAGCCTCTAGCAATGGAGATACTGAAGCAAAAACAACCCAACAAATGAGCAATCCTTCCCCCTCGGGCATTGCCAAGCATCACGCAAATTGAGATGAATACACAGGACAGCGGAATCACCAGTGCCCAAATGTCTCCAAAAGGTTCACTCCACCAATGCCCAAGGACAAATGGCTTGAAACAAGCTAACCACGCCAATCGATTGAGTAATACAAGATCACCGACCACCACCACGAAGCAGCTAAGTAGCCCCAAGCCATAACGCCATCCATGCAGGGGAAGGGATGGCTCTTCCAAGTTGCTTGCACCTTCAAGTTTGATCCAGTTGCGCTGCCAAAGCTGACAAGTCGCGACAACCAGAAGGGCGATGAGAAGTCCTCCCAGTTGCCAGAGCCAACGGCGGAGAAGCATCCCTTGCCAATCAAATTGACTGAACCACAACCATTCGACTTGAACCCGCATCAACAACCAGAAAGCTGCGATAGACAGCAAGAGCCAAAGCCACTGGCTCTTGAACCATTGCAAGGGTCGGGCGAAACCAGCCAAGCCCATCGACTTAATCAGCACAGGCTAAGTCGTTCTAGTTACACGCCCACTGGCTGTGACTGATCCACAGTCAATCCAGCCAATTGTAGAAAACGATCAGTATGGAGAGTTTCCTCCTGAATCAGAGCATCAACCAACAGATCCATCACTTCCCTTCTTGGCGAAAGCAAGTTAATTGCCTGCTGTAAGGCTTCCATCGCTAAAGCTCGTATCTGCTCGTCTATGACTTTGCCAGTCGATTCCGCGTAGCTCGGTCGTGTATGGATCAAATCACGTCCTAGAAAAACCTCTGAGCCCTCTGTCTCCAAAGCGATAGGCCCAAGGCTCGAAAAGCCGAACCGCGTCACCATCTCTCGAGCCAGATGCGCAACGCTCTGCAAGTCGCCACTTGCCCCCTGGGTGATTTCATCAAGTCCAAAAACCACTAACTCTGCTGCTCTGCCGCCAAGGGCAACCACAAGCCTTGCGAAGAGACATCCCTTGGTGACCAGACCTGAATCAAGGATTTCTTCATCTGGCCAGAAACGAGTAAATCCGCCAACGCCTCCGCTACGAGGCAAAAGTGTGACCTTATCAACACGGTCGGCATGAGGGGTTAAAGCTGCAACCAGGGCATGTCCAATCTCGTGATAGGCAATCAATCTCTTTTTTGCACTGTCTTGTAGAGGTGCTGCAGAGAGTCCCATCGTGATCCTTTCAAGCGCCGCTTCAAGCTGTTCAGTGCCAATCGATGTTTTCTCCTGCCTTGCTGTGAGGATGGCAGCTTCGTTCAATAAGTTGGCAAGATCAGCCCCTGAGAAACCAGGCGTTCGACGTGCCCAATCCTGCAAACATACCTCCTCAGCAAGGGGTCGAGTTCGAGCATGAACAGCCAGGATTTCCTTACGGCCCCGACGATCAGGAAGGGAAACTTCAATACGACGATCAAAGCGTCCAGGTCGCATCAGTGCAGCATCAAGTACATCTGGCCGATTGGTAGCTGCAAGAAGAATGACGCCAGAATTATCTGCAAACCCATCCATTTCTGTCAGAAGCTGATTAAGAGTCTGTTCTCGTTCGTCATTTCCACCACCGATGCCAGCCCCTCGCTGTCGCCCCACAGCATCAATTTCATCTATAAACACGATGCACGGGGCTTTCTCTTTTGCTTTGCGGAATAGGTCCCGTACACGACTAGCGCCCACGCCAACAAATAATTCCACAAATTCAGAGGCGGCCATCGAGAAAAAAGGCACCTCTGCCTCACCAGCAATTGCCTTGGCCAAGAGGGTTTTCCCTGTTCCAGGAGCACCCACTAGAAGCACACCCCTTGGGATCAGGGCGCCAAGCTTGATGAAACTCTCAGGTTGCCGCAAGAAAGTAACCACCTCTTGCAGCTCCTCTTTCGCTTCTTTAACCCCCGCTACATCATCAAAGCGAATAGGTAGATCCTCTTGCGGTTTCATCCGAGGTTGACTACGTCCAAATCCCATTGCTCTGTTTGCCACTTGAGCAGAACGACGAAAAAGAAACGTCAAGCCAACAACAACCATCAAGATCAATACGAGATTGCCGGCCATTCCTGCAAATGCCTGTTCCTGACGAATGTCCTTCACCGTCAGAGAGGTATCAGCAGCCTCGGCAACTCGTAGGATTTGTTGGTAATTATCGAAGATCGCCACCTTCTCCTGGTGTCCATCCCTGAAAACCACCACGACTTCTCGCCGAGCTGGTATTAACTCCAACGACTTAACCTTTTTCTCCTTGATCTGATTGAGCAGCTGGCTATAGCTGATTTTGGGTTTCTGCTTGAAGGGCGCAGAGGATACAGCTTCAGATGAATGCTGAGACTGATCTGCTTCCAGAGATGAACGCTTCAGAGATGGCGACCCCTGGAGTGCCGATGGACCTGAACTCACAGCAACGTTGCGGTGTCCAGAGCCTAGCTATTTGACGCAAGGCCTTACTAAAGGGGAGGATTATCGTTTGGCTGTTCCTGCCTGAGATGGCTGTACCGAAGAAAAAAACCTCCAAAGGCAAACGTAATCAGCGTCATGCCATCTGGAAAGCTAAAGCCGCCACAGCGGCTCAACGCGCTCTATCAATCGGTAAATCGGTTCTTAGTGGTCGAGCACAAGGATTTGTTTATCCCATGCAAGAGTCTGATGATGATGAGTCTTGATATCCTCTTTGACCGACCCACAGCAACTGGCGTTCAGGCGTAAGGGTAGCGACGACATCAGCCTCTATTCCATCGAGGCAAGTTAAGGGAATAGAGGCAAGGATCATGCGCACAAAACCCTCAAACGATTCTTGATCAAGGCAAACACCACGATTGCGTTGCATCAAGCTCTCCTGGTTAGCTTTCCAAATTCGTGTCGAGTTTGGGTCGATTGCTTTCAGGTGCCAGAGAGTATCTAAACGGTCCCATATCGGCACATAGCCGTTCAACGCCTCTTGGACAACAAGGCGATAATCATGCTCAAGCTTGTTCAGCGGTGGTTCTAGCTGATCCGAACATTGGCCTGCCTCTGCAAATTTGCAAGGCAAGCAACCAAGGATCCATCCTTCTATGACAAGTACCTTTGGATCAGAAAGGTGCCAGCCGTCTCGATCACCTCGACCATGACGGAGCGCTTTGTCGAACATCGGTGCTTTTAAGTGACCAGTTGACTGCCATGTATCCAGCACACTGGCCAACAAGTCGAGATCATGACTGCCTGGAAGCGCTCTAGGTACTCTCCAGGGATTACCGCTCATGCTTCGATCGAGCTCAGGGAATGGCCAATAAAAATCATCCAATGAAATCACCTTGATCGGCCAACCCAGTTCTCCAGCAGCGGCTTCGAGCCAACGGCCAATGCTCGTCTTTCCGCAACCCGGAAGGCCTGTTAGACCAAGCAATGATCGATCGCTTTTGCCAAGACAACCTTCCACAAGTGTGAGTAAAGGCAAACCAAGCCCCCAAATCCAATCGGTGCGGGTGGATGGATGCCAGAAAGGCCTTTTTAGCGAGATGCCGCCTCGGTTTTGCCAATGGATGAGCCAAGCTTGAGGATCAGACCAACCCAACTGAACGAGTAACTGTTCAAGAGGTTGAATTGGAAAGAGAATCTGGGGATCGGCAGGGTCAGACCAAGGCGTTAAAAATTTATTTTGATGGTGATCAAGAACCAAGCTTGAAAGCCTCGAGGACAACTGCATAAACCACGCCAATCCTCAGGTTGTCCAAAGCCAACCAGTGCAACGGCCAAGGCTCAATCTCAACACGGCTGCGCAAGAAGACCAATAGCTCAATGATCAAAACCATCACAATGACAACAAGCGGTCTCATATCAATCTTCTGCAGGTAATAGACAGTGAGGTTGCTACCGAGATAAAAACCAAGCAACAAAGCGATTAGAGCAATGCTGCGCCGTCGCCATGATCCAAGCCAAGCTTGAGCAAAATGCCCCCACAGCTGACGCTGGAATCGTGCAAAGCGTGTGTTTTGTAGGCTCATGAAGGAGCCATATTGATGAGTCTTTGTAAGTACTCCAGCTTGACCTGCTCTTGAAGACAAGGGGGGCCTATGAGCACTTTGCACGGCAACCCTTTGTCACCAAGATGGTCGAACACCGCATTGGCTTGGTGAAACTGTGATTTGAGTTCTTGGTCCCATGGGGATGGGGTGAGCAGGCATGGCAGATTCGCAGCTCTAGCGGCAGCGAGTCCAGCTGCAGAATCTTCGATCACTATTACCTCATTGTTGTTGAAACCACTGGCACAAAGTGCATGCAGATAGCCCTCTGGATGTGGCTTGCCGAGGCAAACATCCTCAGCGGTGATGCATCCCTGGAATGGTGAATCACCATCAGGGAAATTCACCTCAAGCAAGGCGTTTACAGAGTCGCGACCGCTTGTGGTTACCACCCATTGCTCCACTCCATTCAGTTGGAGTTCCGTGAGAAGACGCCGCACCCCCGGTCTCCAAGGGACGTATCCAGAACGTATTCTTTCGATGTAGTGGTGTTGTTTACGCCTACGCAACTGAGCCAAAAACTCTTCATTGAACGCTTCTCCCACTCGCCCAGCATAGGTCTCAATACGTTGTCTCCCACCTGGTATTCGTAGAAGTTCAGCATATAGGTCGCGATCCCAAAACCAAGTAAGTTCCGCCTCGGCAAACGCTGCATTAAAGGCCACGCGATGGCCTTCCATTTCTGTGTCAGCAAGGGTGCCATCAACGTCCCAGAACACAGAACAAAGCTTGTTCATGTCCAGCGGCGATACAACTCCCTGACAGCTTGAAGCAACGCTAAAAATGCAGAAGGTTGCCTAGGACCATTGTCATCATCCGAACATCCCACCTGGAGCTGGCAGCTTCCGAGGCCCATCACCTCTGATCCTTTGTCAGAAATTCCTCTTCCTTTGCCTCTAAGGGCCGTGCTGGTTCGCAGAGGCGTGCTGGATTCCTCTACAGCTACAACGATCCTGGAACCACCCAAACCACCAGACCCCTGCGATCACTTCCCTGATCTAGCGAAGGCCATTGTGCGTCTGCAGGGAGCCTGTCAAATAGCAGAGTCAGTCGCCATCTGTGGCGACTACGACGCCGATGGGATGACCAGCACAGCCTTGCTAATGGTGACGTTGAAGTGTCTTGGTGCTCAACCAATAGCTGCGATCCCGAACCGAAAAAGTGAAGGCTACGGGCTCAATCGCGACATGGTGATCAGGCTTCATGAACAGGGAATTCGACTGATTGTCACCGTCGACAACGGTGTAACAGCCCAAGAGGCACTGCAACAGGCAAAAAATCTCTCTATGGAGGTGATCCTCACCGACCACCACACGCTCCCTGACTCACCTCTTAATGTGCTCTGCCTGCTTCATCCATCAGTAACACCTCAAGACTCACCCTACCGATGCCTAGCAGGCGTAGGTCTGGCATACCTGCTTGCTTCATCTCTTGCTGAAGCGATGGATTGCAAAGAAGCTGTAGGGCCTGCAAGAGACTTATTCTGTATTGGAACAGTAGCGGATATGGCCCCGCTCACTGATGCAAATCGAGCCTTCTTGAGAGAAGGCCTGAACAATCTGCATCGAACCCGATGTAAAGGCCTGAGAGCTCTCCAAAGGCTGGCTGGTATAGAAGAACGTCCACTTAAAGCTGAAGACATCGGCTTCCAGCTAGCCCCAAGGATCAATGCCGTAGGGCGTCTAGGTGATCCGCAGCTTGTGGTGAAACTTTTGACAGTCGATAACGAAGACGAGGCCATGACCCTTGCTCGTCAATGTGACCAGCTCAACCGGCAGCGCAAGGATCTCTGTAATGCCATTGAGGCAGAAGCTATTGCCCTGGTTGAGGCCGAGGGTGCAACACCTCCACCATTTTTGTTGCTTGCTCAGAATCATTGGCACCATGGCGTGATCGGAATCGTGGCAGCTCGTCTAGTGGAAAGATATTTTCGCCCAACTGCATTACTGGCTGGTGAGGGAGACGGACGTCTACGTGCCTCTGTACGTGCACCATCTGGGTTCGCTGTGAATGATTCGCTGAAGGCCTGCGCTGTTCATCTTGATCGCTTTGGTGGCCATTCAGCAGCAGGTGGTTTCACGATTCGAGCTGAAAAAGTAGGAGCACTGCATGAAGCATTAAATGAGCTAGCTAGAAAGTGGCATGCAACTGTTGGTGGTGGGGTCTCAATTTCACCAGAAACACTTTTAAAGCTTCACGAGATCAACTTGGATCTATGGAATGGCCTTCAGAAACTTGAGCCCTTTGGCATTGGTCACCCAGCACCACTGTTCTGGGCAAGGAATTGTCTTGTTGTTGACCAGCACAGAATGCGTGGTGGACACCTGCAACTAATTTTGGCCCAAGGTGATTGCCAGAGAAGGGCAATTGCCTGGCGATGGATAAACGAAGCCCAAGTTCCTGAACGGATTGACTTAGCATTTCGAATCAACATGAACCACTGGCAAGGGGAGAATCGCCTGCAGATGGAGGTTGTCGCCCTACGGGCATATTCCCCTGAAATCAACCTTCATCGAAAAGATAAAACCTATCGCTGTCTTATCGACAAAGAAGGTGATATGGTACTAGTTAATGCTAAAGGTGAGCTCCTAAAAGGCATCTTTTCAAGCGATGGAAAGCTTAAATGCACTGACAGTCGAGCTAGGCATCCTTACATTCATAATCTGATCGAAGAGGGATTAATAGGTCTGGGACTTCGCCCATGAGTTTTGATCTACGACGGCTCGAACAATTAATCCCAGGAGTGATTGAAAGAAAACAATCTGAGATTATTCAGCTCTTTCAACATCTTCTATGTCTTTTGATTATTGGCCTTCTAATCGGCCTTGCCTGCCTGCCACTCAACCTGATTGATGGAATTCAAAAGTCTCTATTTCAGCAGTTACCAGTAACAACAGGAAGTGCCTGGCGGCCAATTGGTCTGATATTGGCACTTTTGCCGATAGGAGTGATGCCAATCCTCTTGTTACTGCAGCGGGGGCCTTGGCGACATGCAGCTGGCTCGGGGATTCCCCAGACGATGAATGCTCTTGAAGATCACTCACAGCTAGCCCATGCTCTCGCTGCACCAAGAACGATTCAACGCAGTCTTCTCTGGACTATTGCAACGGTTGCTCTTTTCCCGCTT
The DNA here is from genome assembly GCA_003214855.1 of Prochlorococcus sp. AG-412-I05. Classification (GTDB taxonomy): domain Bacteria; phylum Cyanobacteriota; class Cyanobacteriia; order PCC-6307; family Cyanobiaceae; genus Prochlorococcus. The sequence continues at coordinate 22,973 of QCLC01000004.1, forward strand.
GGACGGGAGGGGCCAGTAGTGCATGTAGGAGCAGCTGTTGCACGAGCTATTCACAAACGTTTTAAGCGTTGGCTCCCTTCACTAAATGAGCGTCAGATAGTGGCTATTGGTGGCGGTGCAGGACTTGCAGGAGGCTTCAACACCCCTCTACTGGCACCAGTATTCATGATTGAGGAACTCACGACTGAATATTCCCTCACTCTGATTTGGCCTGCTCTTGTGATTGGAATCTCCGCAGCTTGGTTTAGCAGCATTGGCGGAGAACCAATCTTCGGTCTTGGCATGATCAATGTGATGGCCCCAGAATCCGAGCAGCTCGTAATTGCTATTCCAATTGGAATTTTAGCTGGGCTTGTGGGGGGATTCTTTAATCGAGGTCTTGTCTGGTGCTCTTCATTTCTTGAGCCATTGGTGCGTCAACGACCAATCCGCACTGGTTTATTACTTGGAATTTCCCTCAGCGCCTTGGCTCTGACAAGCTGGGGGACAAGCACAGGTGATGGAGAGGGGCTTCTGCAATTGTTGATTCAGGAAGGCATGCCGAACCATTTCCCTGAAGGTGGCTCTATTTCACAAGGGCTAAATTCCATATGGATCACCTTGGTTCGCGTCTTAGCTCCGATGATTGCACTATCACCTGGGGTGCCTGGAGGCCTTATTGACCCTTCACTTGCGTTCGGTGGCCTCCTAGGTTACTCATTCTGCGGATTGGTCGGTTCAAGCACTCATCTCGGCCTAGCACTAGGTATGGCCGCTGGTTTGGCTGGTGCCACACAGCTTCCACTTGTCTCGATTGTGTTCGCCTGGAGACTAGTTGGCGATCAGCAACTAGTTACAGGTCTAGTCCTTTGTTCAGTGCTGGCCGCCTACATCGGACGATTGGTGGCACGTAAGCCCGTCTATCACGCTCTTGCCGAACTTCAAAGACCTAGTCGGCGTTGATAAAAGCATAGGAATATAATTCCTGGACCGGCCAGAGCAACTGCGCCAAGTGGCCCAAAGATCTCGAGAATGCGGATGGCAGTGTCCATAGCGACTTAGAGATGATCCCTTTTGACTGGTAGAGAATACGAGATTGCGGTCACATAAAGTGTGACGGATCACCGACTCTGTGATGCCTTGTCACAGCATGAAGGATGAGCCATGCCTGGAAGAAGTGGCAATGCATACAGAATTGCGGAGCCTGCTGCCGTCTAGATCCCACTGATCGAGGAGAAGCCATCGCAGTACTCAATGAAAGGCAGCAAGAGATTTATTTAGGGATGGTCAACCCAGACGGCTGGTGCAAGCATTACGACACTGGTGGACGTCGTTGTCGCATCTATAGCTCCCGCCCTGATTTCTGCAGGGTTGGTTTACTGGCATCACTTTTCAATCTGCCGCAAGACAAATCAGAATCATTTGCAATCCAATGCTGCCGCCAGCAGATTCGATCTGTCTATGGCGGTAGAAGCCGAGAGCTACGAAACTTTGAACGTAGCCTGCGCCTCCCATTTCAAAAAGATGGTTAAGGCACCAACTTCTAAGGACACAATTCCAAAACCCGCTCCTGAGAACAGAGCAATGGGTTTCACAACAGTGTTGTTAACGACATTCACCACAGTCTTTTTGGCTGAACTTGGCGATAAAACCCAGCTAGCAACCCTATTGCTATCAGCTCAGTCAGGCCAACCATGGGTTGTGTTTCTCGGGGCTGCCCTAGCTCTCATCTCTTCCAGTTTGGTGGGCGTCTTGGTGGGTCGCTGGCTGGCTGGAATCCTGCCACCAGAACGCCTGCAAAAAATGGCCGGGGTGCTGATGGTGAGCTTGGGGTTATGGCTTGGACTACAAGCAACACAGTCTCTGCTAATCGCAAGCCAATAATTAATTCTATGGATTTCACCCTGTTGTTATCTACATTCATCACAGTGTTCCTTGCCGAGCTTGGTGACAAGACACAGCTGGCAACCCTAGCCATCAGTGGAACAACAAACCGACCTTTTGCTGTTTTTCTTGGTTCTGCAAGTGCTTTGGTCTTTGCAAGCTTGTTGGGGGCCATGGCAGGAGGTTCGATGGCTGCTTTCATCCCTGAAAACCTTTTGCAATTGCTGGCTTCGTTAGGCTTTCTGATCATTGGCTTACGCCTTATCTTCTCAAAACTCAGTCTTTCTTCTGAAGAGGAGGCAGCCCCTGAGAAATAAATGCGATTAAATGTCTAGAATTAACTCACAACCAATGTTGACTCTGCGCTGTCTTCGGATTCCTCTTTGGTGATGGCACCGCCGGTCATGAAGACTGGTCTCCTACCTTCCTATCTCAATGAAGTTCACGGTCGCTGACCTGCTTGACCAGTTACCCCCCACTGGGGCTCTGGAGATCAAAAAACTCGAAAAAATTCTCAAGCTCACCACAAAGGCCGATCGCGACGGTCTTGAGACAGCCCTTCAAGGTCTCTTGAAACTCGGCATTGTCAACAACGAAGAAGCCGGATCAATCAAGCGTAGTGATGACGAGTCACTGATTGAAGCTCGTTTGCGCTGCAGCAGTAAAGGATTTTGTTTTGCCCTAAGAGATGATGGGGGAGACGATATCTATATTCGCGATCATCAGCTCAACCATGCCTGGAACGGAGATCGGGTACTAGTCCGCATTACAAGAGATGGGGGACGTCGAAGATCGCCAGAAGGTGGGGTGCAATGCATCCTCGAAAGGACCACCACCAGCTTGCTTGGTCATGTTGAACGCAAAGATCAAAATATCCTTGCAATACCTCTTGACGACCGCATCCTTGCAACGATCCAACTGCCAGATGGTGATCAAGCCCATCTGAATGAAGGGGAGGAGACAAGCGTGGTGGAGGTGAAACTTGACCGCTATCCCATTGCCCAGTTCCCCGCTGAAGGGCATGTGGCACGGTCACTTCCCTTGAATGGAGGCCCCTCAAGTGATCGTGATCTTCTTCTTACCAAAGCCAACCTTCAAGATCGACCTGCTCCACCACGCAGCAGCCTAAAGACCCCAACGGCTAAACATCGGCAAGATCTGAGCTCGCAACCATCGTTGCTACTGCGTAGCTGGCAGGTATCTGATGCGCCACCTCTACCAGCGGTCTATGTGGAGCCCCATGCAGGTGGCACACGTCTGTGGATTCATGCGCCTGCCTTAGCAGAACGTCTCAATATTGGGAACAATCTGGATCTCTGGCTAAGAGATCGAGCGGAAGCTCTCTGCCTTGGCGAAGTTTGGCATCCCCTACTCGGCCAAAGTCTTTCAAAGGCCTGTTCATTTAAAGTTGGGGAAATCAACGATGCAGTAAGCGTTGCTCTCGACATCTCGGCAGATGGTGAGCTAATTAATTGGCACTTCAGCCTTAGTTTAATCAAGCCAGTAGCCGAAATCGGACCGGAGGCCCTCACAGCTCTTAGCAACAGAAAACCAAAGGCAAGAACAGTCCCTGCTGCTCTGAAGTCGGTCAAGGATCACTTAGCCCAACTCGAGACATTGATCTTTTGTGCTCGTACATTGCAAATGGGAGAACAGGCCAGTGGCTCTATAGAGCTGGATCTAACTGTTCCAGAACTTCAATGTCTTGGCGATCTCCGCTGGGCAGACCCTGATTCATATCGTCATCAATGGGCTCTTCCTCTTGATCAAACTGACCCCCAATCAGTTTTGAGCCCAATGATTAGAGCTGCTCATCGAGCCTGGGCGCAACATGTCCAGAACTTGCAACTCCCTGGCCTGGTGATTGAGGCTTCAGAAGCCGCCAACAACACCTTGAACGACGTTGCTAAATCAGCATTAGCTCTTGATATTGCCTTGGAACTTGATGAAGAAGGTAGTCCTGCTGCCACAGAGCTTGCAAAAGCATTTTCGACAACAGCCTGTCGAAGAGTGCTAGATCAGCAACTACGCCATGCTCTGCCAGAGCCTGTATTACGGCTCGCAATTCATGATAGTCAGAAAGAGAATATAAACCTTGAATCCGACCATGAAGACACAAAGTCAATGGATTCAAACCTACAATCACCTTGGTGTTGTCCAACTATCCATTACACCGATCTTGTTAATCAACAGATCATAGTGTCTCTTTTAAGTAACGGTAAAGATCGTCCAAATGTCCGACAAAAGGAAAAAGTGGTTCTGGGGTCCCGTGAATGCTGGCAACAAATCAAATGGCCACTATTCAGCACAAGCCAAGCAAAGAACCTAGAAGAAATCTGCAGTAAAAGCCTCGTGCATCGCCTCAACACACTGCGCCGTCAAGCTGAAGAGCTTCGACAAGACCTGATCGCCATGGTTCAGGCACGTATCGTGGAACCCCTTGTTGGGGAAGAGCATCAGGGGGTGATAAGCGGAGTGCAGAGTTATGGGTTCTTTGTGGAAATTCCACCTTCTATGGCAGAGGGCCTTGTCCACGTAAGCTCTTTAAATGACGATTGGTACGAATATCGCTCACGTCAAAACCGATTGGTGGGTCGGAAGAATCGCAAGATCTATCAACTTGGTGATCAAGTAAACGTGAAGGTTGTCAAAGTTGACGCCTTAAGGAACCAAATTGACCTCGAAGTTAATGGATCAGCAATAACTGTTGAAGCCAATATGAATGTTGATTCTGATCTAACCAATCAAGCAACAACAAAAAGTGAGGTCAAAGGCAAAAACACCAAGAATAATGAACAACTAGTCAGCTCAAGTGAGGCATAATTTGTGGATCCCTATGTCCTTGCCGTTTCTGGAGCTTCAGCTCAACCTCTAGCTGAAAGATCGCTGCAGCTCTTGCTTGAAAATAACCGTGACGTCCATTTGATTTTCAGCCACGGGGCTCTACAGGTGTGGAAAGCCGAAAGAGGAATTGAAGTTCCAGTGGATCCTTCTGATCAGGAGAAATTCTGGCGGGATCATCTACAAGTAAAAAATGGAAATCTGACATGCCATCGGTGGAATGATCAATCTGCCAGCATCGCAAGCGGTAGTTTCCGCACCCGCGGGATGGCAATTGTGCCCTGCAGTATGGGCACAATTGGTCGAATTAATGCTGGTGTATCAATCGATCTAATCGAGCGTTGTGCAGACGTTCATCTCAAAGAGGGGCGGCCTCTGGTGATTGCGCCAAGGGACATGCCCTGGAGCATCATTCACCTTCGCAACCTCACATCACTTGCAGAAGCAGGAGCCAAAATTGCGCCACCAATTCCTGCCTGGTACACAAAACCAAACACAATTGAAGAGATGGTTGATTTTCTTGTTGTGAGATTGTTCGACCTCTTTGATGAAAGGCTCGCCCCCATTAACCGCTGGAATGGTCCTTCACAATGACAAGACTGCAAAAGTACTTACTTTTGCCTTGCCTGAGTCCTCTGCTGGCTGTGGTTGTAGTCGCAGGTTTCAATTTCAACCAACCTGTCAACCTACGGATATTGAATTGGCGATCTCCAACCTGGACACTAGGTGGGTGGATGGTCCTTGGCAGCAGCGCAGGGGCAATTTTCGCCCTAACCACAAGTCTCTCCTTACCACTAAGCAGAGACCCACTACATGATCATTTCCATCCAGGGGTCAGAGAGGCTTCGCCCAATACCAGCACCACGTGGCAACGAAACTGGCAGGCAGCTAACGATGAACCATCCCAATCAAGACCAAAGCATGATGAGAACCCAGAACGGGATTTAAGAGATCCATCTCCCACGGTGGCTGTGCCATTCCGAGTCGTACGAAGATCATCAGTAAGGCGGCAAACGCATGTTGAGAAATCGCCCCAGCGTCCACCTGTCGAGAGCAACGTTCCACATAGATATTCATCAACAGAAAATGATTCTTGGGGAGATTCTCTCAGTGAGGACTGGTAAACCAATAGCGCATCGAACTCAACGGATCGTTGAGTTCGTCGCAAAGCTGTTTAAAGTTTATTCGTCTGTACTGATCCAGTGAACGACAACGACAACGACAACCGTGTAAATCCTAATGCTGATGCTCAAAAGCCAGCTGAACAAAAACCAACTCTAGAGAATCCAGTGAAAACCAACCCCACTGAAGATCAACAGGAGGGAGCAAAGCCTCAAACCGCCAAACCTCCAGCTGCAAAGGTAGAAGACAAACCTTTTGAGACCTTTATTCGTGATCACTTTCTTCCAAACATAAAACAGGCACTTACTGAAAGAGGTACGCCACCATCAACCCTTGAGCTGATTCAGGGAGATCGACCAGTTGTCGGTGATCCTTGCTGGATGGTCTGTGGTGAGATCCCCCTCGGTCGTCGCTTTTGGCTTTGCTTTGCAAGTGATTCAATCGCTTCTAAAAAGACTATTTCTCTAGCTGAGACTGGAACAGAACCAAGTCTCATAGAGCCATTCCTAATTGATGAAAAAAAGATGACATTGACTTTATTGCGCTCACGTCTGTTGCAGCGGCTCAATGGTCAGAAATGGTTGACTGCAAACTGAGAGACTTATTAGCCTGCTCAGGCTTTTAAACGTATTTTCGCCGTTTCCAAAGCCACGATGCAGAGAACGAAATAAGCATTTTTTTTGCGGTTCGCCTGGATCGGCGCTGTCCATCTACATATCTACGCATATTCTCTCCATAATCAACGCAAGCTGCAGGAGAAATGGTTGGTCTCGACCTACACCCCAGATCAAAGCCTGGTGCATAAGGCAGAAGCCTTGAATAGCCACTGGCAACCACAACTGGAATTACTACTAGCGCGTGGTCGAACTGCCGGTGCTGATCTGGTGGAGGTCTACCTGGAGCAAATTGATCATCTCAGCGTCCTTGCTGAACAAGACACCATTACCAGTGTCACTCCATCCTTCGGCAGGGGTGCTGGGATCAGGGTGTTCCTGGGCAAACAAGATGGCTTTGTTAGTACCAATGATCTTTCAGATGCAGGCCTGAAGCATGCCTTAGAGCAAGCTCTCAGCATGCTTGGGCTTGAGGTTAATGAGGCTGGTCGCTCATCATTTAATGGTCTGCCGAACCTTCGTGATTTCGCCATTGATAAGGCCCACTGGCTCAACCAATGCCCAGAGCTATATGAAGCAAGTGATCGCCTTCTAAATGGAACTCAATTGCTTGATCAATATGGAACCCATCTGCAGGTGCGGCGAGGCAGTTATGCCCGCGACTGGCAGGAGGTTCTCGTGGCTGCAAGTGATGGCACCTTTGGACGCGACATCCGTTTGCATCAGTCCATAGGGCTTAATGTCCTTGCTACAGATGGCGAGCACCGCTCAAGCATTGGTCGGCGTTATGGCACATCGGGACGTCCAGACGACCTTCGCAAGTGGGATGCCGAAACGAGCGCCAAGGAAGTTTGCGAGAGCGCAGGCACGATGCTTTATGCCGATTACGTGGACGCCGGTCAAATGCCAGCAGTACTCGCCAACCGCTTTGGTGGTGTGATTTTTCACGAAGCATGTGGGCATTTGCTCGAGACCACTCAGATCGAACGCGGGACAACACCTTTCAGCGACAAGTTGAACCAATCGATCGCCCATGAAGCTGTAACGGCAATCGATGAGGGGATTACTGATGGGGCCTTCGGTTCCCTGAGCATGGATGACGAAGGCATGGAAAGTCAGCGAACGGTATTAATTAAAAACGGTGTGCTCAAGCAATTCATCAGCGATAGAGCCGGTGAGCTCCGTACCGGTCACCAGCGCACAGGCAGCGGCCGACGTCAGTCCCACACATTCGCTGCAGCTAGCCGCATGCGCAACACTTATATCGCCGCCGGCCAGCACTCACCGGAACAACTTATCGCCTCGATCGACCGAGGCCTTTACTGCAAATCAATGGGTGGAGGCAGCGTTGGACCCACAGGTCAATTTAATTTTGCTGTAGAAGAGGGCTATCTGATCGAGAAAGGCAAGCTCGGCAAACCTGTTAAAGGAGCCACTCTGATTGGAGAAGCAAAGGATGTGATGCCACGGATTTCGATGTGTGCCAAGGATCTTGAGCTGGCAGCCGGTTTCTGCGGGTCAATAAGCGGTAACATTTTTGTCACCGTAGGGCAGCCTCATATCAAAGTCGATTCAATCACTGTGGGAGGGCGTTGATGATGTCCGAAATAAAAGCAGCAAATGCAATCGAACTCGACACTCATTCTCTACGGGATAAACTCAGTCAACTTGCTAGCCGCGAGAGTATCCACCAATGGGATTTAGGAGCAGCATGCAGCACAGATAGTTCTGTTCAAATTGATCGTGGCGAAGCCAAGCAAATGAAGGGTGCGCAACGCAGCTCAATTACAGTACGTGTATGGAACAACAAAGGGCTTGTAGGAATCACAAGCACGTCAGATCTGTCAGAAAAAGGAATAGAGAAAGCGCTTATTGGTGCTCGTCAGGCAAGTGACTTTGGCAACGCCGATGACGTTCCTGCCTTCTCAACACTCGCTAAATCTCCTTTACCAAAGCTAGAGCGACCTCTAAGACCAGCACAGGGAATTCAACGAATGCTTGAGGTTCTTAAAGAAGCCGAAGCTGATCTTCTTAGTCGACATCCTGCTATACAGAGCATTCCTTACAACGGTCTAGGAGAAGCAACCTACGAACGAGTTTATCTCAATAGCGATGGTGCGCTTCGTCAAATGAAGCGTAGTCAAGCCAGCCTTTACCTTTTTGCCCGCGCAGAAGAAAGTGGACGTAAACCACGCAGTGGTGGTGCAATTCGCCTTGCTCTAGGTAGTCACGATCTGGATATTGATGGATGTATTGATGAAGCAGCAGAACGAACAATCAGTCATCTTGACTATCAGCCGATCGACACTGGGTGTTATCTCGTCTGCTTTACACCAGAGGCTTTCCTAGACTTGATCGGTGCCTTCAGCAGCATGTTCAATGCCAGAGCAGTGCTCGATGGCGTCAGCCTCAGCCAACGTGAAACAATCGGCAAAAATATCGCCGTTCCATTCTTCTCCCTTCATGATAATGGCCTACATCCTGCACATGTAGGGGCCTCTAGTTTCGATGGTGAAGGTACACCTACTCAAAAACTTTGCTTAATCAACGGTGGAAGACTCGAGAGCTTCCTGCACTCGGAAGCGACCGCTAGGGCATTTGGTGTAACACCAACTGGCCATGCCGGACTGGGAGCAAAGGTATCAGTGGGACCAGATTGGTTTGAAGTGAGCAACACCGAAGGTCAAAGCAGTGCAAATACTCATCTGCAACACAGCAGGAGCAAAGAAACCTTCGTGTTAATTGAAGGGTTAAATGCTCTACATGCTGGGGTTAAAGCAAGTCAGGGTTCATTCTCTCTGCCATTTAATGGTTGGTTGGTCATCAAAGGGGAAAGGGTGTCGATCGAAGCAGCGACAGTTGCTGGAGACATCCGTACGCTGTTGAATAGCATTGTGAATATGGAAGCTGAACAGGTGATCACACCTGGTGGGGTATCTCCTCATGTGTGGGTCGAAGGCTTATCAATTACTGGTGAAGCGTGAGGGTGCTGTTCTGGGGTACCCCCAGCTATGCAGTGCCAACTCTGGATGCCTTAAATGACTCAGGCTATGAAATTGTTGGCGTGGTGAGCCAGCCTGATCGTCGTCGTGGGCGTGGTAATCAGCAAATGGCCTCACCCGTCAAACAACGAGCAATGGATCAGGGGTTGCGTGTATTCACCCCTCAACGGATTAGGGATGAGGGTGACATTCAAGCAGAATTAAAATCACTAAAGGCTGATGTTTCTGTGGTAGTCGCCTTTGGGCAGCTTCTTCCTTCAACAATTCTCAATCAACCTCCTCTCGGTTGCTGGAACGGTCACGCTTCACTGCTACCCCGCTGGCGAGGAGCAGGACCAATTCAATGGAGTTTGCTAAGTGGTGACAGCGTGACAGGCGTTGGAATCATGGCAATGGAAGAGGGGCTTGATACAGGCCCTGTTTTAGTCCAGGAAAGGGTTGCTATCGGCTTACTGGAAAATGCGAATCAGCTGTCTAATCGTTTGAGCTCTATAACAGCAAAATTGTTTTTAGAATCAATGCCAAGGATTGCAGCAGCAGGCCCTGGAGTCGAATCGGAACGTTGGAAACAATTGGAAGTCATCAAACAGGAAGAGATTGAAGGTGACCCGACATATGCCCGAATGCTGTCGAAAAAAGACCACATTCTTGATTGGAATCAATCTGCAATGGATTTGCATCGCAGGGTTATGGGCCATTATCCAAACGCATTCAGCAGCTGGAATAACAAAAGGCTGAAAGTACAAGCCACTGAGCCACTTGATGAGGAATTGAAATCCAAGCTTTCTGAAGAAGTAAGGCCACTGATTGGACGCTGGCAAGATGGAGAACATGAACCAGGAAAGATCCTGGCTTGCGAATCCGATCTGGGCCTAGTCGTAAGTACAAAAACGTGCCCTTTACTCATTCGACAAGGCCAATTGGAAGGCAAAAGCAAGGCGCTTGGAGAGGTGTTAATACAACAATTGCAAGCGACTGTTGGCCAGGGTCTTGGGGTAGGGTTCAACATCTAACTCAAGGGTTATCTTTGCCAGATGTCCTCCTTTAGCGTGTTTCAAAAATTTTCATAGGTTCAAACCAGACTTGACCAATCCTGATAGGAGCATGCTTAGAAGACTAATGTCAAACAAGCGAAAGGAATAGAGAAATCACAAACAGCGCAGTTATGAGTTGGTGTGGTCAATAATGCCTAGAAAGACTGGCTTTAGCCCTTGGTGATGCAGATCCAGGTAAAGTTGTGCCACACAGACCCAAATCGTTGCATTGTGCACGTTTCGGGTTGGAAAGGTGGTGATCCTCTAGGAAGTGCCTTAGGAGAGGGACCGACAGCTGAGTCTGCAGAAGACCGAGCGATAGAAAGACTGATCAAACGACTAGCCAACAAGACAAGCCATCTCAATGATAGTGATTTAGTTGAGACTCAAGAAACTGATTCAGATTCAAGCACTAATAAACGATTAATCAGCGTGCCATTCCAAAAAGATGAGCAGAATCATCAACCAAATAATATCGAACAATTTTCAACATCAGAGCATCAAGTAGATCCTCTAACAGATCCCGAAGACTGGAGTGATGAATTGGCATCAATAGATCATGAGCTACAAAGAATCGGATGGGATAGAGAACAGGAGATGCATTACCTGCAGAAGTGCTTTGGTCACTCAAGTCGTCATCGCATCACTCGCTACAGTGATTTAACTTTCTTTCTGAATCAACTAAAAGGATTAAAGCCTGGAGAAGATCCTAATGAGGCTAGCTTACCATTACGCCGCAAAGATCTTTTGATCCAATGTGATCAATTGCTCGAGAAACTTAGATGGACACCAGAGCAAGGCAGAAGATACCTACAAGAGCAACTAAAAGTGAGAAGCCGACAACAATTAAATGATGAGCAATTGCTGAGTTTCAACATGCTTCTAGAAGCAGAGCTAATAACAAATAGACAGTAGTCAACATTTAACTATTGCAAGCATGATCCCCATATTGCGATGGGTTGGCAATGAAAAAAATTAAGGATAGCGATCATATAAGCAGTCGATAGTAAATATATCATCCAAGGCTGTATAAAACATATTGAACGGCATAAATGTAGACCAACAAAGACTGGCTGTTAAGTTAGTCTGGAACTAATATGCACAAACGCTAAAGGCTCAAACAATAATTCAAGATCCATCAATTCTCTAGGGCAATATAAACTTTATAGACAATCAGTATTTGGAGCCCAAAGCAGGGTTGGATGCCTATAAATAAATCTGTTGGGCATCAGGCAACAATTAGAACGAACTATTCTTTTACAGCTTAAAGCATCAATGGCAGAGAATCGGGGCTGGGGAATACCATCCTGCACCATATTGCACGCTTTAAACTCTTAAGTTGACACAAGATCTACAATGAGTTGTTGTCATGTGTTACAGATTGATTAAAAGGGGTAGATAAGAGTTAATCTTCTGCTACAAATCCAGGCAGAGAGATGCTGCATGTCTGTTCGCGGATTAGTCAGCGTTGGTATATTGTATAAATTGTTAGCGTTAAATGGTTTTATCCTGAATAATCAACTGGATAGTCAAAGTACGAAGGTGCCGCAACCAGCCGCCCAGGCAGCAAAGATCTACCAGAAAGCGGTGAGCTATGTGTAACGAAGGTCCTGTCAGGGGGGTGAGGCCTAGGGGCTACCCGTGTGATCGCCTGCAGTGCAAGCGTTTATGGGACTTAACGTCGTAGTCAAGGAGCCAATAAGAAGCTCAACAGTATATCAATATTATTACGCCATAACTGCAGAATTTACAAACCAGATGCCTGCACGATAAAATTGAATTAATAAAAAAAGACCAAGTTGACAGTTGAGTCTCCAATTGAGAAAGCGATACGTCCTTCAGTAGGCCTACTGGGTTGGTATTCCGTTTGTGCTAGTAAGTTATTAAAAGAAAATGAATTATATCATTTGTCCATGTTTAATGAGCCATTAGTCATATACAGAGACAAGTATAACACGCCGAGATGTATCAAAGATTCATGCCCTCATCGCTCGGCATCATTTCGTGGAGGAGAAAATGAAAACGGTGAAATCGTCTGTCCATATCATGGAGCTCGCTATACGCCATCCTGCAATCAGGATGGATCAGATACAGTAACATGTAGCCATATTATTGACTCTCATTATGATAATTTCGCAAAACATTTACACCTCAGGCAATATCCCTGTGTAGAGCAAGGTGACTATATATATATTTATTATACAGGAGAAGCACAGCCTAGCCCAAAAGATTTTCAGATAAAATCTCACCTAGAGAATAGTCTTCCAGAGGCCTATGGCTTTGACCTGAAAGATTACGAATATGAAGAAGTATTTATAGACTTTAAATGCGATTGGTCTCGTATCATAGAAAACCATTTAGACATCTTACATATCTTTTGGCTACATGGTAATACATTGCCGGGAAATGATGTTAACAGAAAAACAATTAAAAGCTTCAATCAATCAATCAATAAGGACCAATATCATTTTCGAAGCGTCTATCATGAGAAAGGAGATAACAAGGAGGAGTTTATTTCTCAAATCTTTATCCCTCCTGGCCGTGTGATTATATTCAAGGGGTCAACTGAACAAGCAAGATATGTACAAGTTTTAGATCATATCCCCTTGTCACATAATAGAGCGCGAATCATTGTTCGTCATTATAGAAAGTTTCTTAGGAATAAGCTTCTGTGCAAATTACTTCTCTTTAAACAAAGGCAGCAAAAAGTGTTTTATAAAATTTTCTCGGAAGATTATCTCGTCTTACAAACTCAAACGTTTAATGAGCAAATGGGATACTTGAACCAAGCTCAAGCGAAGCTGTTAGCAGAAGACAAGATGATTAATCTTTTTTGGGATTGGCATCAACACTCACTTGAGAAAGAGCATCCATGGGATATACACCCCACAACCGCACATACAAATACAATTCATCAAGATATGTTGATGCTTTACCCTCCCGCAAACCCACAGTTATCTCATGATATTAAACGTATAATCGATCGCAAAGTAGCCGCTCGACTAGTCTCTATAGTTCTGATCATACTCGCGTTTATTTTTGCGCCAGACTTAGTTCAACAAATAAAGTCTGGCAATGTTTCAATGCCCATGGTTGGAACTCAAGAATAAAGATCTAGTTTCCTAGAGATTTTGATTTTATTGATATGAGTTCTGTTCAAGAATTAGGCCTTGCCTAACAATTGAACAAAACACTTCACTTGGGCCTCACAAGCTATATTTATAACTTGTCAATTTTGATGATTATTTAGCAACCATGCCTCTGAGCTCATTAGTTCGTCATCTTCAGAAGTCGACTCTCACTGGTGAGTTGGTGGATAGAAGTAATCGAAACGACCGATTACTGATGCGGGGAGCCGGGCGAGTCGGGCGCGCATTAATAGCAAGTGCAATAGCTCGTAAGCAGAGTCGTCCACTGGTTGTGATCGTACCGACACTAGAAGAGGCCAATCGCTGGTCTTCGCTGCTTGCAATGATGGGTTGGTCGCATAATCATCTCTACCCAACAAGTGAAGGATCACCTTATGAGCCATTTGACCCCACAACAGAAATCGTCTGGGGGCAATTGCAGGTTCTAAGTGAACTTCTTGGAGAATCAACCCGAAGTTGCGATCGAGCCATTGTGGCCACAGAAAGAGCTTTGCAGCCACATCTACCTCCTGTTGAAGCACTCGCATCACAGTGTGAAATACTCTGTCGTGGAGAGCATATAGACCTGGAAAGCTTAGCCAATACTCTTACCAAGCTTGGATATCATCGAGTTACAACCGTTGATCAGGAAGCCACCTGGAGTCGTCGTGGTGACATCGTTGATATATTTCCAGTAAGCAGTGAATTACCAGTTCGCCTCGAGTTATTCGGCGATGAACTTGACAAATTAAAGGAATTCGACCCAGTCAGTCAACGTTCCCTGGATGAAGTTAATGAGCTTTGCCTAACCCCTTCAGGGTTTAGTCCATTAATTGCTCATCAACTACGACAGTCCATGCCCGATGGGCTTGACCGTCTTGTTAGTGAGGAGACTTTAGATCAATTATTAGAAGGTTCTACACCAGATGGTATAAGAAGGTTAATGGGTATTGCATGGAACAAACCTGCCTCGCTACTTGACTACATTCCTGCCAACTCCTTTATCGCAATAGATGAGAAGCGTCATGGCTCTGCACATGGAAAGCTATGGCTTCAACATGCAGAAGAACATCACATTGATGTGGGTCAATCAATGGGCTTGTCGACTGATCAACAAAAAAAGTATTGGCCTCCATTGCTTCATCGCAGAATCGAAGAAAGCTATGCAAACACAGATGGCTTTGCTGGCATTGATCTTGCCGAACTCCATGAAGACGATGGTTATGCAAATAGTTTTGATCTTGCCAGTCGGCCAATTCCAGCCACCCCAAACCAGTTCGGCAGGTTAGGAGCGCAAATCAAAAATTATCAAAAAGAACATCATCCCGTTTGGCTTTTATCAGCGCAACCAAGCCGTGCTGTGGCTCTTCTTGAAGAACATGACTGCATCACACGCTTCGTCCCTAACGCTAAAGATCACCCAGCCATTGAACGTTTGCTCGAGCAAAACACCCCAGTAGCTTTAAAGACAACCGGTTCTGTGGATTTAGAGGGGCTGATCTTGCCAGCCTGGCGTGTTGTTTTGATGACTGACCGTGAATTTTTTGGTCAAAAAACCCTTGGCTCTACCGGTTATGTTCGACGACGACGACGGGCGGCCAGTCGTACGGTTGACCCCAATAAGATGTGCTCTGGGGACTTTGTCGTGCATCGCAATCATGGCATCGGTCGTTTTCTGAAATTAGAAAAACTGGCCATCAGTGGTGAGGTCCGTGACTATTTGGTTATCGAGTATTTGGATGGAACACTCAGCGTGGCCGCCGATCAACTCGCCAGCCTTGGTCGGTATCGATCAACAAGTGAATCGCCACCAAAACTTAATCGCATGGGAGGAACAGCGTGGCAAAAAGTTAAAGAGCGAACCCGAAAGTTAGTTCGCAAAGTTGCGATGGATCTGGTCAAGCTCTATGCAGAGCGACTCCAGGCCCCTGGATATGCCTTTCCACCAGATGGACCATGGCAGATTGAACTAGAAGAATCTTTTCCCTATGAACCAACACCTGATCAAGTCAAGGCAGTCGTTGATGTAAAGCGCGATATGGAAGCAGCACAACCTATGGATCGGCTTGTGTGCGGAGATGTTGGTTTCGGAAAAACAGAAGTAGCAATACGGGCAATCTTCAAAGCAATTACGTCTGGACGCCAGATAGCCATGCTTGCCCCCACAACAGTGCTAGCCCAACAACACTGGAGAACACTTTCAGACCGCTTCGCTCCCTACCCAATCAAGGTCGCTTTACTGAACCGATTCAGAACAAGCTCAGAGCGAAAATCAATACTTAATGGCCTCAAAGAAGGGACAATCGATGCAGTTGTCGGTACCCACCAGCTACTCAGTAAAAACACAACATTCCAAAAACTAGGGTTGTTGGTTGTTGATGAGGAACAGCGATTTGGAGTCAATCAAAAGGAAAAGATCAAAGCTCTCCGTAAGGATGTAGATGTTTTGACCCTTTCAGCCACACCAA
Source organism: Prochlorococcus sp. AG-412-I05 (assembly GCA_003214855.1). Lineage (GTDB taxonomy): Bacteria > Cyanobacteriota > Cyanobacteriia > PCC-6307 > Cyanobiaceae > Prochlorococcus. The sequence continues at coordinate 39,045 of QCLC01000004.1, forward strand.
TTCCGCGAACCTTATACATGAGCCTTTCAGGGGTAAGGGAAATGAGTCTGATCACAACCCCTCCACCATTGCGCCGTCCTATCAAAACCCACCTAGCAGCTTTTGATGAAGAAGCAGTTCGTAGTTCTATTCGCCAGGAACTTGATCGAGGCGGACAGGTGTTCTATGTCGTTCCACGTGTTGAGGGTATTGAAGATGTAGCTCGTCAACTTCAACAGATGCTCCCCGATTTGAAGTTGTTGGTAGCCCATGGTCAGATGGCAGAAGGCGAACTTGAGAGCTCGATGGTTGCCTTTAATGCAGGGGAGGCCGACTTGATGCTATGCACCACGATCGTTGAAAGTGGCCTCGACATCCCACGTGTGAACACTATTCTCATTGAAGATGCTCATAAATTTGGACTAGCACAGCTCTACCAATTACGTGGACGTGTTGGTAGAAGTGGTGTTCAGGCTCATGCATGGTTGTTCTATCCGGGTGACGCATCCCTCAGTGATACCGCTAGACAACGCCTACGGGCAATCCAAGAATTTGCACAGCTAGGAAGTGGCTATCAACTGGCGATGCGAGACATGGAAATCCGTGGTGTGGGCAACCTTCTCGGGGTTGAACAAAGCGGCCAAATGGAAACCATTGGTTTTGATCTTTACATGGAAATGTTGCAGGAATCACTTGCTGAAATCCAAGGACAGGGCATTCCATCTGTAGATGACACTCAAATCGATTTGCCGGTAACAGCTTTCGTGCCAGCGGAATGGATTGTTGATGGTGACGAAAAGATCGCTGCCTACCGGGCTGCCGCAAATTGTGCTTCTCATGAATCACTGATTGAGTTGGCAGCTAGCTGGACAGACCGATACGGAGCCATTCCTGGTCCTGTGCAATCACTTCTTCAACTCATGGAGCTCAAACTCTTAGCTCGTCGCTGCGGGATCTCGAGAATTAAGCCAGAAAAGCCAAATATTGCGATGGAAACGCCGATGGAGGAGCCCGCCTTCCGGCTACTTAGGCAAGGTTTACCGCAACACCTGCACGGCCGACTGATTTACCAGACTGGAAGTGGAAATAAAGCCAAGGTGCTGGCACGAGGTCTAAGCGTCTTGCCTATGGAAAAACAGCTTGAACAACTGATGGAGTGGTTGCGTCTCATGGCCACACAGATACCTTGCCAGGATGGATTGACTGCAATTCAGCAAAAGCAGCAAGCCATAGAGCGAGACGAGGCCGTGATTACCCCCTAAGCCCTTCCAGCGCAACTATATTAAGAAGTCTTTACAAAAGCGCAATTCTTCGTTACATTTGCGGAAATAGCGAAAAGTGCCTTGGGGGAATTCACTGAGATTGGGAGCAATCAGGGAATCATGGGATTAATGAGCGGATTATTCAGTCTCGCCGCGATTGCCATTTTTGCTGTTCTTCAAAGCGAAGCAGAAAACGATGACGACGACTCGAATTCAGGTGGAGATGGTGGCTTAATGCAACCTGTTACTTAGAGGTCAAACAGGGCGTCATTCTTATGTGCTCGGACACATCCTGCAAGATTATGCATTAATCATCAATTAATACAAAGTCTAATTGTATAGACATTACAATGTTGACGGAATAGTTGGAGGGAAGGTAACTCCTACAGGCTTATACGAAGGCCCATCAAGTACTTTTTTTAGGGCTTTGATTAGTGTTGTTTCTGCAACCTTATATTGACTATCCTTCCCAGAGCCAAGATCCTCAAGCTTAAAATTATTGATTTCTTTTTCGGACATCACGGCCTTAATATCTGGCATGATGCCATTTTTATGAATGTCCGTTCCGCTTGGGGTGAGATACTTAGCGATCGTGACAGTAAGACCAGAGCCATCAGAAAGTCCGCGGACAGATTGAACTAAACCCTTGCCAAAGGTCTTCTGTCCTACAAGTACCCCACGATCATTGTCTTGTAGTGCTCCCGAGAGGATCTCACTCGCGCTGGCTGAGCCTTCATTCACCAAAACGACTACAGGTCGGTTAGTCAAAGCACTACCATTCGCTCGGCGTACATCCTGAATGCCATCGCGAGTTTTTGTGCGAACAATTGTGCCTTCATCTAACCATTGACGGGCAATATCAATACTGGCCTCTAGCAAACCCCCTGGGTTGCTTCGTAAGTCAAGAACATATCCCTGAGCACCCTCTTTTTCTAAATTCTTGATAGCACTTCGCATCCCTTTAGCTGCATGGGCATTAAACTGTTTCAGGCGGATATAACCAATTTTTGTACCATCTACTGTCGTATTTAACTGGATATCAACTGCCTGTATCTCAATGCGTGCACGTATCAACGGGACCTGGATAACTTCACCCTTGCGACGTAAACCAAGGGTGACCTCACTACCTTCTTTACCACGAATCAACTTAACAGCATCCGCTGTAGACATGCCCTTAGTTGATTGTCCATTAATGAACACGATCACATCCTTAGGTTGGACACCAGCCTTAGATGCAGGAGTTCCTTCAATTGGTGAAACCACAACTAATTCTTTTGTCTCCTTGTCTAGAGAAAGCTGGATGCCAACACCTGTTAATTCTCCTGAGGTATCGATCTGCATTTCCTTAAATTCCTTTGGATCTAAGAATCGTGTATAGGGATCATCCAAGCTCGCTAACATGCCACGGATCGCTTCATAAGATTCTGAAGTGGCTGAATAGTTCTTGGCTAATAAGTCCTTGCGTAGACCCTTCCAGACTTCAGGGTTATATTTACCTGTGGAATCAAGATAGTCACGATATACAATCTGCCAGACCTGATCAATTACCTCTTTGGGGCTATCGCTAATAGCGGAAGAAGAACTGCTTGGCAGACCCAAACTTGGAGAGGCAAGTGCAATTGCGGTAGCGGCTCCTCCCACACCCAGAAGAACCAGCCATGAACTGCCCTGGCGGCCTAATGAGCGAAGACTTCTAGAGATAGGCATGGCGTCCAAATTGGACTGATCTCACACAATAACGACTTCATGGCGGATCCACCCATCGACCGTCATCCTTAATCAACTGGATCAAGGCATCTACACCCTCAGACTCAGAAACCTTGCGAATCTCATCTCTGCCCCGGTAGAGGGATATTACTCCTGGGCCTTTACCAACATAACCATAGTCAGCATCTGCCATCTCACCTGGTCCATTCACAATGCAACCCATCACCGCAATATCCAAACCAACAAGATGGGATGTGGAATCGCGCACTTTCTGAACAACCTCTTCAAGGTTGAACAATGTACGGCCACAACTTGGGCAGCTGATGTACTCGACCATCGTTTTGCGCAGCCCGATGGATTGAAGAATCGAGTAACAAACTGGAATTTCTTTCTCAGGCGCCTCGGTCAATGAAACTCGGATGGTATCGCCTAGACCTTCTGCTAAAAGCGTTGCGATGCCCGCTGTACTTTTAATCCTTCCATAATCCCCATCACCAGCCTCGGTAACGCCCAAATGAAGGGGATAATGAAAACCCTCTTGATCCATTGTGTCAGCCATCAATCGATAAGCCGCCAACATCACAGGAGCTCTAGAGGCCTTCATCGAAATCACGATGTTATGAAAATCGAGCGCATCGCAAATTCGCACGAATTCCATTGCTGACTCAACCATCCCAAGAGGTGTATCTCCATAGGCAAAGAGCATGCGTTCAGCAAGCGAACCATGATTCACGCCAATACGAAGGGCTTTGTCTTGCTGCTTGAGAAGGGTGACAAGCGGTTCGAAATTCTCGGAAATGCGTTCTCTGATAGAAGCAATCTCTTCGCTGCTGAACTCTGTTCGATTTGGATCAGCTTTATCAAACACGAAAAGGCCTGGATTGATCCTCACCTTGTCAACATGGTTTGCCACCTCAAGGGCAATTTTCATGCCGTTGTGATGAACGTCAGCCACCAGTGGTACTGGCTGATAAGTCTGTTTAAGGCGTTTGCAAATCTCCCCGACAGCCTTGGCATGACCGAGAGATGGAACCGTTAGGCGAACAATTTCACAACCAACTTCATGCAAGCGACGAATGCCTGCTGTTGAACCCTCCACGTCAAGGGTGTCCTCGTTGATCATCGACTGCACCCTGACAGGATGATCACTACCAATCAAGACACCTCCTACGTTGACAGTGCGCGTTACACGTCGGTGGATCTGGGTGTCGTATCTCCTGGATGTGCTGATTTGAGACTCGGCCATGGTTGCGCTCATGGCAGTTGGTGGTTGGCTAAATCCAACACTGGCACAAAGGCATGTCAATCAACATTACTAAGCCTATGGCGAATGCTCATCAAATCTCCTCTGGTCAGCGCAATAGGGGCACCATCTACTGGAGATGGGTTGCGAAGAAGGTAGGCAGGATGCAAAAGCGGCATCAATAAACGGCCTTGCCAATGCTGCCATTGCCCACGAAGACGGGTAATTCCTCCCTTGATGCCAAGGATGGCTTCGACTGCTGTCGAGCCAGCCAAAGCAATCACGTAGGGATCAACCAACTCAATCTGTTGTTGCAACCAGGGACGGCAAGAAGCAATCTCCGCAAGTGTCGGTCGCCGATTCTTAGGGGGCCGGCATTTCACAACATTGCAGATGTAGGCTTCAGTTTGAGGGTCAAGGCCAACACTCTCCATCAAACGATCTATGAGTTGCCCAGAACGTCCTACAAAGGGCTTCCCTAGCTCATCCTCGCGAGCGCCTGGCGCTTCCCCGATCACCATCAAAGAGGCCTGTGGGTTTCCACGACTCACAACAATCTGAGGCTGGTTAACAGGCAAGTCACAGGAACCACAGCCATTAGTGCGCTCCATATGAGCCCCATAGACATGGGTCAAACCTTGTGATTTTTATTTTAATTAATTGCGAACAGCTGCAACGTCTCTCTGATGGAAAGCATCGACTTGCGTTGAGGAGATCTAGGCGAATTCAGACTCAAAAACCCTGAAGAGTCTCCAAAAACTAGCTCTAGGCAAGATCGATTGACCTTCAAGGACAGTTGTTGTGCGACCCAAGTCAACCATGAGCTTTAAAAAGCCAAATGAATGAAGTTGGTTGTCCATGTCAGAGCATCAGGCAAGATGATGTCCTTACGGGCATCCCGCAAGGGGATGCGGCACCAATGCCACTCCCGCCTCATCTTTCCGACCGAGTCGTTGCCCTTCAGCCCTCACTCACACTGGCAATCAGTGCTCGAGCAAAGGCCCTTCAGCAAGAAGGCCGTGACATCTGCAGCCTGAGTGCTGGTGAGCCGGATTTCAATACTCCTGAATTCATCATTGATGCCACTGTGAAGGCACTCCGTGATGGCATCACCCGTTATGGCCCTGCCGCCGGAGATCCCGAACTCCGTGAGGCAATCGCCACCAAGCTCAGCAAAGAAAACACTGTGCCAACCAATGCAAAGCAAGTGTTGGTGACAAATGGAGGCAAGCAAGCAATCTTTAACTTGTTTCAGGTGATCCTCAATCCGGGCGATGAAGTTTTAATCCCTGCTCCTTATTGGCTGAGTTATCCAGAAATGGCCCGCTTAGCTGGTGCCAAGGTGACAACACTTCCCTCCACTCCAGAAAACGGTTTCTGCCTAGATCTCAACAACCTAGAAGCCTCCATCGGCCCTAAAACCCGTCTTTTAATACTGAATTCCCCTGGCAACCCAACCGGCCGTGTGATGGCACGGTGGGAGCTGGAAACTTTGGCTGATCTGCTGAGAGATCATCCTCAGATCCTGGTCATGAGTGATGAGATCTACGAGTTCATTCTTGAAGAAGGGCAACAGCATCACAGCTTCTCGGCCATAGCACCAGATCTTTCAAACAGAACCTTCATCGTTAACGGCTTTGCCAAGGGCTGGGCAATGACCGGTTGGCGTTTGGGTTATCTAGCCGGCCCCGCTGAGGCTGTAAAAGCTGCTACTGCCCTCCAAAGCCAGAGCACGAGCAATGTCTGCAGTTTCGCTCAGCGTGGAGCCTTGGCCGCGCTGCAAGGCACAAGGGAGTGTGTGAAAAAGATGGTCAAAAGCTACAACACCCGTCGCGAACTCCTCACCTCTGGCTTGCTTAGCCTTGAGGGAATGAGCCTCGTTCCTCCAAAAGGTGCCTTTTACGCCTTTCCAAAACTCCCACCTGAAAGCCTCGACTCAGTAAGTTTCTGTCAGCAAGCTCTTGAAAACTATGGGCTTGCGATGGTTCCAGGTGCCGCATTCGGAGACGACAGTTGCGTACGCCTAACCTGTGCGGTTTCGCCAGAAACAATTTGCGATGGACTAGAACGTCTCCGCAAAGCGCTCCAACAGAGCTGAACAAAAAACGCAACAAAGACAACATGCCTTCAAGACCAGATCGGGCGTTAGTCCTCACTGCATTGATCTGCTTCTTTGGGTTGCAGAGCTGCACTAATCAAACTAAGCAGACACTTCGTATTGGGGCAATTCCCGATCAGAATCCTGAGAGATTGAACCGTTTATACGGCCTACTCTCGACTGAACTGAGCAAAGAATTAAATGTGCCCGTTCGTTACAAAGCAGTAACGAACTATCCAGCCGCAGTCAGTGCATTCCGCACCGATAGCCTAGATCTTGTTTGGTTTGGAGGCCTAACAGGTGTACAAGCTAGGTTGCAGAAGCCAGGAGCAGAAGTTATCGCGCAAAGAGATATTGATGCCAAATTCACAAGTGTATTTATAGCCAATACAAAGAGCGGAATTAAACCATTAAAAAACAAGTCTGAGCTTCAGCAACTGAATGGGAAGCGGTTCACTTTCGGCTCCGAAAGTTCCACCTCTGGAAGATTAATGCCTCAGCATTTCCTTCAGCAAGCAGGTGTGCAAATGAATGATTTTTCTGGAGGCAAACCAGGTTTCAGTGGCAGTCATGATGCAACAATTGCTTTGGTACAAAGTGGTTCTTTTGATGCTGGTGCCCTGAATGAAAGTGTATGGAAATCGGCTCGAAAAAATGGTCGTATTGATCCAGCCAAAGTGAAAGTGATTTGGAGGACTCCCCCGTATGCCGACTATCACTGGCTAGCACAACCCAATCTCGATAAAAAGTTTGGTGATGGTTTCACTGAAAAACTAAAGTATACTCTAACTGGGCTAAAGAAAAGTTCAAAATCACAAGCAAAAATACTTGAACTTTTTGGGGCAAGTAGTTTTGTAGATGCAGACCAAAATCAATACATAACAATCGAGACAATAGGTCGACAACTAGGAAAGATTCAGTGAGAAGATTGCTTGAAATAAAGGGCGTATTTGTTCACAGCATTAGAGGGAATCGGCTTAATGATATCAACCTTAGCATTTCTTCTGGAGAGCGTGTTGCACTTGTAGGTAGCAACGGATCAGGAAAAAGTAGCTTATTAGCGGTTGCCAACGGAACTCTTCTTCCTGATTTAGGGAAGGTAATTTGGAAGGATTATTCAACTTCAAACTTAGGGCAACGTCAACGAAAAGAAATAGGGACCCTATGGCAAGATCTTCGCCTTGTAGAAGAGCTAAACGTTGCACAAAACATCAACTGTGGTGCTTTAGCTAACAGAAATTTACTATGGTCTCTAGCTAATTTACTCAAGCCAATCGAATTAAATGCCTGCAGTGAATGTCTTCAAAAAGTAGGTCTTTCAACGAGCATCCTTTCTGCAATGGTAAGCGAACTCTCGGGAGGACAGCGACAGCGAGTGGCAATAGCACGCCTCTTACGTCAAAAACCAGAACTCATTCTCGCTGATGAACCTTTATTCAGTCTCGATCCAATCCTTGCAGAGGAAATCCTCCATCTTTTCTTGGACAACACGATGACTAGTGATATGGGCGAAGAAAGAACCCTTTTGATGAGCCTGCATCAACCTTCCTTTTTTCGGCACTTTGACAGGGTAATCGCACTTAAGTCTGGGAGAGTTGTCTTTGATCAACCTTCTGAATGTCTTGATGATGAAGCCTTAGCCTTGATCTACGGATCTGCATGAGTCGCCTCAGTCCAACTCCTCCAATCCTGAGCCTTTTGCCAGCACTGGCTTTATTGCCTGTACTTATTTCTATCCTCATAAGTTTTCACAATGGTGGAGCCACTCTCCTATGGGAGTTTATTTGCGCTGCCGTTCATCCATCTATTCAAGCAGAGGTCGTTCAAAGTGCATTTAGAGGAATACAGATCACTTTCTCAACAGCTCTTCTTAGCTGGTCACTAAGTTCAATTTTTGGAATTTGTCTTGGCATAGCCAGCGCCAGGGTGGTATGGGAGACCTTTTTAGGTAAAAGCTGGCCAGCAACTGTAATTCGCAGACTTTTGGCAATCCCGCGCTCAATTCATGAACTGCTCTGGGGTTTGTTGTTACTTCAAATGGTTGGGCTGAGCCCTTGGGTAGCTATTGTTGCAATCGTCATTCCTTACACCTCACTTGTTGCACGAGTCGTCAGCGATCAACTTGACACCAAGGATCGTCGAGCCCTAAAGGGCTTAAAACAGGCTGGGGCGGGCTCCTCTTCCGCCTTGATTACAGCTCTTGGCCCTGCGATGGGGCCTGTCTTATTGAGTTATGTCGGATATCGACTTGAATGTGCATTAAGAGGTGCAACCGTGTTGGGGGTTTTTGGATTGGGTGGTATTGGCACTGACCTTCAACTTGCACTTCAATCTCTTCAATTCCATGACGTATGGACAGCTTTATGGTTACTGGCAGCAGTCATGTTTAGTCTTGAGCAGATATTAAGTTTGATACGTGGATATTTCAAATTATCGAAAAATGGGATTTGGCAAATTACCACAATATTGATTGTCTTATTGATTCTATGCGCACTAAGTATTCCCTGGCTAAATGCAGTTGATATTGATCTAGGAGAACCTCTTCACTGGAGCCCCCTTCCACTACCAACTTTTTATGAGCTAATAGATGCTATTCACACTCTCCCATGGATCCAATTAATCAGCAGCACGATGCTGCTAACAGTGTTAGCAGCAGGAATCGCTATCGGAACACCGCCACTAGCAATGATGCTTTGGCCAAGCCAACTGGGAATAGCAATACAAAGAATCATCTGGGGACTGCTAAGACTGATGCCAACCCCTCTTACTGCTCTATTTTTGATGCTCTTCAGCAAACCTAGTCTGGCTGTTGCTGCTCTTGCACTTGGAGCCCACAACATTGGAGTGATGGGTCGCCTCTTAAAAGAAGGCCTTGACCAACAAAGCGACAACCACTTGAAAGCCTTAAGCGCGGCTGGCGCCGGAACACGATCGGCTTGGCTCTATGGATGCTTTAGCGGCCAAAGCCGTAGCTATTTAGCCTATGCCGCTTACAGAACTGACGTGATTTTGCGTGAAACCGTGGTAGTTGGCATGGTTGGAGGTACTGGACTGGGTTGGCAGTTAATTGAATCTCTTGGTTCGTTCAACTGGGCACAGGTCATTGTTCTAATCGCGGTGTTCACAGCTCTGACCTTGATCGGAGAAGCGATCACTGATCGCTTGCGATATCACTGGACTGGTTCAACTAAAAAGCTACCTATGGTTGTAGACCTACAAAGCTGATCAGGTTCCACTTCTCGATGTAATGGCCAATACATACAAGAGACTCGTTGTCATAGGTGACAGTGGTGTTTATGGATGGGGAGATCGAGAGGGGGGCGGATGGTGTGAACGTCTGCGATGCCAATGGATGAGCCTCCCTGATGCCCCAGTGGTCTACCAGCTTGGAATTCGTGGGGATGGACTGGAAAGTGTTGCCAAACGCTGGCAACAGGAATGGCAAAGTCGAGGCGAACTCCGTCGTCAGGTTCCTGATGCAGTTTTAGTGGCGGTGGGCCTCAATGACACAGCACGTATTGGACGCCCCGATGGCCGGCCACAACTCACGGCAGAGGCCTTTCGCTTTGGCCTGCAGCAAATGCTGACAGAGATGAAACACCTCACCAAGGTGATGGTGATGGGCCTCACTCCTGTCGATGAAGCTGTAATGCCATTTGCGCAATGCCTCTGGTATTCAAACCAATCGGGGTCGGTTTATGAAGCTCAGCTTGAGGAAGCCTGTCTTGAGGTTGATGTGCCATTTCTGCCGTTGCACAACGCCATGCTCAATGAACCTACCTGGCTCAGCTGGATCGAACCCGATGGTATCCATCTCAACTCAGAGGGACATGACTGGATCCACCAACGGGTGATGGCATGGACATCGATGCTGGAGTGGGCACAGCTCGAACAACTAACAAACATCACTCCTACGGTTGGCTGAAATCATCCCTAAGGAATCCGATGTTCATCCTTTAGTTGGTTTACCAGCGTTGCAGAAAAGCAGAAAGTGAAGGATGTCAATAGAAAGTCAAGTCATGGCGCAAACTTCTTGCAAAACCTTGAGGAGAAAGAGAGCAGAGTGGTCTAGGAATCAACGTTCGCTTTCATTGCCCGAATCGATACAAAAACGCAATCAGGCTGTCGTTGAACACCTTGGATTGGCGCACCTTGCAGCAACTCGCCAAGCCACCCGTGGCGGAGAGGAACTAGATGATCTCATTCAAGAAGCAAGGCTGGGATTAATCATGGCGATGGAGAAATTCGATGCCAATCTTGGATTTAAAGTAAGTAGCTATGCAATGGCCCGTGCCAACGGCCAGATCCTCCATTTCCGCAGAGACAGAAGCCAGATTGTGAGAGTGCCCTGGCGACTGAGGGACCTATATACCCGCGGCATGAGACTCCAGCAGATGCAGCAAAATGATGGCTTAAAACCGCTCACCGAAGAGCAGCTGGCTGCACAATTAAATGTAAGTTCAGACCGCTGGCATCAAGCTGCCGAAGCCATATGGCAGACACACCTTGTATCTCTGGATGCCAAAGAGACTTCAATAGGTGGCAATCATGTTGAGAAGAGAGTCCCATTATTGGAACTGCTCAAGTCACCAAAGCAGAAAGAACCAGATCTGCAACACCAATGGCTAAAAAAGGCTATTCAGCGTCTAACATCCCACCAGCAACACTTGCTTTACGCCCATTACATCGATGACATCAGCTTGCGACAGTTGGCAAAGCGCGAAAAGATGAAGGAGAACAAGCTGCGAAGAGTTTTGCAAGGTTTAATTAAACAACTTCAACTTTGGTCCACTAACAAATCTGATGAGCTCATTAAGCAGCCAAACCAAGCCAAGCGGCGATTGCGATGGCAAAAACAGCAGCAAAGCTTGTCTGTAAACCATTAACAAGTTCATTACTCAGCCAACTAATTTTGTTCTGAGCAATTGCGCCTAAAAGGCTCTCCATAAGAGTGGCCAATAAGCCAATCAAAGCAACCCAGATCGCCTGGAAACCAAAAGGCAACAGTGAGATGGAAACCATCACGAAGGTCATCAAAAGACTGCCAAGGGCACTTGCGAGAGTGCCCTCGAGACTGATGGCGCCATCCGTACCAGCAGGTACAGAACGCAGCGTGGTGATGAGCACAGTGGTTCGGCCCCAACGTTTGCCTATCTCACTGCCGAAGGTGTCAGCAAGTTTCGCAGCAAAACTTGCTGCGAAACCGATCATCAACAAAGACTGGGAACCAAGGCCCAGTTTGATCAGGATTGCCACTACAGCACCAGTGGCTGCTGATCCCCAGACATTTTCAGGCCCACGCCTGCCACCACGTCCCTCAGCAAGGCCAGCGAGCTTCTTCTGGGCCATGCCAAGACGGGTGACCATCGATCCCAGCACGAGATAAATCACAACCGCAAGCCACCCACGCCAGCCAAGACACCCCCAGAGGATGGTGCCTAGTGCCCCGGCATGAATCCATCCGGCGGAAGTGAGTAATGGCAGCCTCTGGGCCAGTGCAATCAATAGAGCATTGAGAGCAAAAGCCCAGAGCCATTGAACCAGAGTCGGATTAGAAAAAAGCATCAACTTTGATAGCTCTGCCTTGGGCCAGATTGGACAAGAGACAGCAAGCGTGGGCTATTGCTTGACGCTGCCTGGCAGACCAGAGCATGAAGCAGAAAAAACAGCCTACGGTTTTGATCTTCTCAATCACAGCATTGAGAAAATTATCACCTCAAAAGACTCTGCAGATAATCACTGAAGAAGGCCAAGCCCTCGAGTTAAAGGAAGCCGCTATGAAATTAAGATTTGCTTGAAAAAGACGCCGATAAGCGCTGACATTCGTGAGTAAAAACGCAGCCGCGTAGATCAAAAACAAGCCTGCAGGAATTCAATCAGATCTTGACTGATCTCTTGACAAGCTGATCCGTCGACTTGAAACCATTGTTTGAGCTGCTGCCACAGCAGCTGTGCAAGTGCGCAAGATTGAATCTCCCAACGCCACAGGCACCCAACCGGCGGCCTCAGCGGCACACTCTTCAAGTGGGCTCCAACCACCCTCAGGACCAATCGCAACTGTGACTTGGTTGATTTCTGGGGTCAATCCTTCCATCAAAAATTGTAGATCAATCAGTCCCTGCCGACGAGTGGTGGCCAAAGCAAAAACTGCATGATCTGGTGGACTTTTCCACAAGGCTGAAGCTTCTGCTATGGGCAAAAGTTCTGGCTGCCAAAGCTGCTCAGATTGCTCAACTGCTTCCCTAAGGATCACCTTCCATCGCAATGGTCGCTCCTCCGCCTGAGGAGTACACCTATCAGAACGTAGAGGCTGAATCAGGTTGACGCCTAGTTCACAACTCATCCTCAAAACCTCCTCAAAGCCGCGCTTTGGGAGAACAACAGCCAAACCGAGTTGTTGACGATGGCGAGGTTTTTGTAGAGAAGGAGACGAAGGTGACGTGTCAAGTTTTAAAAAATCACCTGCTTGTAGATGGGCCTCCCAGAAATGGCCAACACCATCAACAACCGCAACCGCTTGCCCATTGCGAAGGCGAAGCACTCTGCGCAGGTAATGGACTTCGTCTTGCTTGAGAGATAACAAATGGTGAGAAGCAGTGATTGCATCAAACCGCTGCGCTTCAACCAAAAGGCGCCTGAGCTCAGCCAAGAGACTGCTTAGGCCTCCACAGGGAAGATGCTGTCGGGATGGGGCTCAACAGGCCAGTCATCATTGACACCACCAATCAGCACTTCATCCAACTGCACCACATCGGAGTCAATTTGTTGGAGAGCGTTGATCAGGACATCAAGTGCAACAGCATCACTTGTACCAAGATCAACCCAACAACGTGCCCAGCAGCCTTGATATTCCAACTGGCCCATGTTGTGCATCAGCGCAGGGATCACGGATCTGGCGTCTTCATTGTCGTAAGTGATCCAGCTGAGATCCGCACCTTCCTCATGGACTTGTAGGTTCTCAGCATTAAATCCACCCAAACGGCCAATCACGTACCAACTATCAAAGATGCCATCGACGTAATTTTGCTCACCCTGGCTTGGTACATCGGCAAAATGAAGCCATAGCCAACAGTTGAATGGATCAACCTCGCGGAAACGAACGTCCATGAAAGCTCGACGATGGCTGCATCATCGCGGCATTCGACAGATCCGTCTGCATAAGCAAGCATTCATCAATCAAATTGGAGGATCATTAGCAGCTGTGAGCAGAGAAGTGAGGTGCTCATGCTGCAGCTGAAAGACATTCAATATCGTCCCTCAACATCTGAGGAACCTGTGCTGCAGGGAGTTGATCTCCTTGCTCATGCGAGCCAACCCGTTGTAATAGCTGGCGCTAGTGGAAGTGGCAAAACCAGTCTGCTAGAGGTGATCAGTGGACTTGCAAGTGCTCAACAAGGCGCCATTTACTGGGAACACAAACCCTTAAATCAGCGTCAACGACGCTGGATGTGTGGGGTCGTATTTCAATTCCCAGAGCGGCACTTTCTTGGATTAACTGTTGCCCAGGAGCTGCGCTTAGGGCATCGGCGACTCACCAGTGTGGAACAAACACAAGCGCTACAAAGGGTTGGACTGGCTCAAATCGACATGAAGCAAGCACCGGAACGTCTCAGTGGAGGTCAACAAAGACGGCTTGCCCTTGCTGTTCAGTTGCTTCGCAAGCCAACCATTTTGCTGCTTGATGAACCGACCGCCGGGCTTGATTGGTCAGTACGTGATGAGGTATTGGAACTGCTTTCCAAGCTTGCACGAGAACAGTTGTTAATCGTGGCCACTCATGAGCCAGAACTCTTTGTGGGCTTGTCAAGTGCAGCGTATCGGCTTGATTCAGGTCGGCTTCATAAGGTGCCTCAATAACTCTCAATCAACTTAGATAACTAGCTGCCTTCGCAATCAAAAGTCACAGAAAAGCAATTCACAATGGCCAACCATTGATAAGCAACGCTTCAATAGCGAATTGGGTCGGCGATCTATAAATATATCTTGATCTTTAAATCAATAGGTAGTTGATCAAATAAAAAATTACTTCCAAGGCTGCTTGAGGGCCGACAAGTATTGCAGCACTAAGTCTTTTTGCTAAAGAACTCAAAAGCATTCTGCAGGAAGCTCACAATATTGAATCAAACAACAATTCAAAAAAATATTTAATTGCTGGCTAAAAGTTAAACAAAAGCTTTTTATCAGTTAATCATATGGAGAAAGCAAGCCATTGTTCGCATGGGTCTTATCTAATCAAGCCAAAAAGAGTGCACCAGCCCAAAGCATCAACACTGTTGGCACCGCTTCAAGCTGGTCTCCTGTAATCGGCAGGGTAACGCTTGGTAACGCTGTCATGGCTTGCAGGAGGAGTCCCCCAAGAATCAAGCCGCTCGCAAGTAAGAGAACACTCCAGCCCAATGATGCAAGTGGGCGACGACCTCGTCTGATCTGACTGAGAAACAGAGCAATTGTTGATACAGCAAGGATAAGCTCCGTGCTTCCAACAGGAGCAACAATCACAAGCAATAAGGCAAGTCCTCCTAAGACCAATCGAACCGTGAGGCCCTGTCCTTCAGGCAGAGAGAGATTCGGCCAGAATTCTCTTGATTTGGTGTTAGCAGTTGATGAATTGATATTGCGTAGGCGTGTAAGCAGTGCATTGCTTCCACCACTGCGAGCAGCTGTCTCGACCTGCAGCTCCTCTCGCTGAGAGGCATTGACTGCAGCATTGCTCACTTTGCCAAGCTGACGTTCCTTGAGACTGGACATGAGCACAGCGTCATAAGACGCTTCAACCCTTGCCCTGGCTTGAAGGTCATCGCCTACCTCTAAAAGCCGCTTTTCCTTTGCTTGTTGCACAGATTCGAAGCTGGCTCCTGGTTCAAGACCAAGGATGGAGTAGGGATCCTGCGACCCTGGATTCGAACTGGAGCCGATGCCCGAGGCCATGGTTCTACGAGAACTACTCTGAGCGTATCGAGACCAGCTCAAAAGAGGGGCGAACCATAGCGATAGCCATGGCTGTTCTGGAGCTGTTTGCAACAAACCAAAGCCTCTTGCTGTCCCATCCACTGCCTACTCTTGAGCAACGGCATCTGTGGTGGAAGGTGGAAGCCAACAAGCATTTCAACCCTTTCAGGTTGATCATTGCAGCTTGCAGCACGAAAGCATACGTACTCAGTGCCTCCATCAACACAGGGGCGTATCAGCCATTGGTTGTCCACTACCACTGAACACAATCTTTAACGATTCTGGCTAACTAGAGCAGTGAATCGCGAGTTCTGTTCGTCAGGAAAGCAGATTTAAGACCAACGCTTAGAGGCTGATCGGCTCTACACCACTAACCACAGGCGCAACAGCACTAAGTTCCAACGCAGGGTGATCATCAAGAAGCTGGTTAAGGTTCCACTCGTTCTTGAACAAGAGAACAGGTCGCTGCCAGGCATCCTGAACGGTCTTGCAATTAAATATTCGTCCCATTTCATCTAGAGCAGGCCAACCATCACTGACCCACCGTGCCACCTGGAATCCCATAGGTTCAAGGCGGGTCTGAACGCCATATTCGTTTTCTAAACGATGCTGAACAACATCAAGCTGCAACTGACCTACTGCAGCAAGAATCGGATCCCGCTTGCTCTGATCAGTGTCGTAGAGAATTTGTACAGCACCTTCCTCTCTTAACTCATTAACTCCTTTACGAAAATTTTTAAATGCTGAAGGATTTGGGTTGCGTAACCAGCTAAATATCTCAGGACTAAAGCATGGTATACCCTCGTATTCAACTCTAGAGCCTGTATACAGAGTATCACCAATCGAAAACATACCAGGATTATTTAGACCGATAACATCACCTGGATAGGCATCATCAACGACCGAACGTTCTTGGCCAAATAACTTCTGTGGGCGAGATAGACGTATGGATTTACCAGTTCGTGCTAGGCGCACCGTCATATCCTTTTCAAAACGTCCGCTGCAGACCCTTACAAAGGCGACACGATCACGATGACGAGGATCCATATTGGCCTGTAATTTGAACACAAAGCCACTGAAGGACGATCGCAAAGGATCAATAGGGCCCTCACTTGTAGAACGAGCAACCGGTCGCTGCGCCATCTCAAGAAAGGCATCAAGGAAAGGCCTTACCCCAAAATTGGTCATTGCCGAACCAAAAAACACAGGTGTCAAATCGCCTGCATGGACTAATTCCAGATCAAGCTCTGCACCTGCTGCCTCCAAGAGCTCTAACTCTTCCAACGCTTGGTCCAAAAGCTCCTGCTCGACAAGGCTTGGTAATTCCGGATCGTCAAGATGAAGATGGCGTTCACTCGCTTGCCGGCCCCTTTCCTCTCTTGTAAAAAGAACGACATTTCTAGTTCGGCGATCAATAACACCACGAAACAACTCCCCACTACCAATAGGCCAATTCACGGCCCAAGGTATTAGTTCCAACTCTGCTTCAATCTCATCCAACAGCAACAGAGGATCCCGCCCTGCACGATCCATCTTGTTTATGAAAGTAAAGATTGGAATATTTCTCATGCGACATACCTCAAACAATTTTCTTGTCTGAGGTTCTAAACCCTTAGCTGCATCCTCCAACATCACCGCATTATCTGCAGCCGCCAGGGTGCGATAAGTGTCTTCGGAAAAATCCTGGTGTCCGGGGGTATCAAGAAGGTTAATTGTGTTATTTGCATAATCAAACTGCAGCACGGTGGAGGTAATCGATATCCCCCGCTGCTTCTCCAACTCCATCCAATCAGAGGTCACCTTGCGCTGCTCACCACGGGCTTTAACAGCCCCTGCTTGCTGGATCGCACCTCCGTAAAGCAACAATTTTTCTGTAAGGGTGGTCTTCCCCGCATCTGGATGGGAAATGATCGCGAAATTACGGCGACGGCTAATGGCCTCAGCCAACGAGGCCTCAAGGACTTGATCTACATCGCTTGAAGAGGCCGAATCAATCGGCGGGCTCGTGGAATCGGGAAGAGAGGTCAAGCGGTGACGAAGATCTGGCGGGTGCAAATGCATATTAAAGGTGCGATAAATGATCAAGCCTTAGACTGCGTCTGAGATTCATAAGACAAGGAATTCACGTCTTGGCAGGTGTAAGGCTGATATTTCAGCCTCTGTGTAGGTTTTATTGTGATCAGTTTTTCAATCTCACCTCATCTCAGTGAGGAAAACTGTTCGGGCAAAGTGCTTAAGCGTTCACAATCAATCCTGATGCAACGACGCAACCAAGATGATCGATTTCAAGTACTGAGCCCTCCCTGCGGGCTATGGCGCCAACACCAACTTTGATCTCAATACTTTCGTCAGCGGCAACTCAATTCAGTGGGAAAAGACTTTTCACCCTCATTTGTGAGAACGTGCGATAAGGCCTCATAAATCCAACTGAGCCTATGCATTTAGATCGTGCCAAATACGTCGAGATACCTGTCCTCAACTTCGATCACATGCAAATGATCTAGCCCTGCATAACCAAGCTGTGACTGCACCTCTTGCAAGGTGAAGGCTGCGTGCAGAGACGCCAAATAATCACGAATCAAAATAGAAGGTGCTTCCTGCATGTGTTTTTGTTGAAGCGCAATAGCATGTTTAGTCGATAAGGGTCGACGCAGATCGCGATGAAATACAAAAGCACCTGGGGCTGCTAAATACTTAGTGACTTGCCATAAAAGATTAGGTTCATGAAGGTGGTGTAGCAAACTATTACTAACAACGAGAGCAGCCGAACATTTCAAATCGACGCATTGATTCACGAGTGATGAAAGATTGGAACAGCGATAGGTCAGTCCCTTAAGTTCAGCGGCCATCGTTTTTTGCCGTTGCAAAGCGTGATCAAGCATCGCTTGAGCACCATCAATGCCAAGCACCATCACATCAGGCCAGAGGCACTGGAGTCGCTCGCAAATATTTCCAGGTCCACAACCAAGATCAACGATCATGCTGCCTGGAGAAGGAATCTTGCACAAGCTGATCAGATGCTCCTGCAAGCGTTTGATCAATGCCTCATCACCACAGGAGAAATCTGCTTCGGCATAGGCCTTGGCCTGAAGCGGATCATCCATTAACTCCGGCTCAGGCAAGCGCTTCACAAGATCTCAATCAGATTTCTCACTAGTCTCAACCAGGCGCTGTCGATGGTGTTACTAAAGCTTGCAGACACCATGAGTGGCGGTAGCGTTCTCGTACTTATCGGCATAAGCCAACCTATGACCCTGACTTCGAGCAGACCTGAGATAGCAATGACAGCCTTAGAAGCCAGCGGAAAACGTGTTGATTTCCCGGCCTCGGCTCCAGCCGCTAACCCGGTTTTTTATCGCACTTACAGCCGCCGCAGCTCGTCGGGACGAGAAAGCTGGAACGAAGTGAGCACACGCAACCTCCAGGGACTCCAGCAACTCGGCAAACTCAGAGCTGAGGAGGTAGCGCTGATGTCGCGCATGCAAGCCGAGAAAAAGGCTCTCCCCTCTGGTCGCTGGCTATGGATCGGTGGAACGGATTGGATCGAAAGAGCAGAGAATTTCTCAGGTGCCTACAACTGCACATCCACCAACCTGGTGGACTGGGAAGCCTTTGGTCTAATGATGGACCTTGCGATGATGGGCTGCGGAACTGGTGCTGTCATTGAACCTCACTTGATTGATCAGCTGCCGGTGGTTCGCAACCCCATCAAAATCGTAGGCGTCACAGATATTGGCCTAACAGCAGCACATCAAAGACAAGAGCAGACAACTCACAGCATTGAAAACGACGACGTCTTGGTCAAGGTTGGAGACACACGTCGTGGCTGGGTGGACAGCTATCAGTTATTACTCGAACTATGCAGCGACAAACACTTCGCTGGACGAACCATCAATGTGAGCATTGACCTTTCAGACGTAAGGCCAGTAGGCGAGACCCTCAAGGGCTTTGGTGGAATGGCCAATCCAGTGAAACTGAAGGATCTTTATACCCGTGTCGCTCGACTGCTTGGTAAAGCAGTCGGCCGTCGCCTCACTTCAGTGGAGTGTTGCCTGCTAATCGACGAAGCCGCAGTAACGATCGTTGCAGGCAACATCCGCCGCAGTGCTGGCATGCGTCAGTTCTCGGCGGAAGATCTTGCAGCTGCAGATGCCAAAGAAAATCTCTGGCAACAAGATGCCGAGGGTAATTGGTGCATCGATCCCGAAAAAGATGCGCTACGCATGGCCAATCACACCAGGGTTTACCACAACAGACCGAGCCGATCGATTGTGGTTGAGGCCGTAAGAAAACAATTCCATTCTGGAGAGGGTGCCATTCAATTCGCACCAGAGGCCATCGCTCGCTCCAATGCAGACCTGCTCACCACACAAGAATTACGCCAGGAATTTATTGGGATCTACTGCGATCAGGGAAAAGACGAAGCAGGTCGCTGGTTACAGACCAACCACGGTCCGATCGATGCCAGTGAACTCGAGCATCGACTAGGCCGCTATGGCCTAAACCCATGCGGGGAAATTCTTGGAGCCGACTTTCACTGCAATTTGGCCGAAATCCATCTCAACCAAATCGACCCTTGCGATGAAGAAGGTCAAACTGATGCTTTCAAAGCTGCTGCTCTATCGGTTGCCTGCCTACTGAACCATCGCTTTGAAGTCCCCAGATATCGCCAAAGCCGTGCCTGGGATCCAATTGTGGGTGTGAGTTTTACTGGTTTATTTGACTTCTTCGTCCATGCATTCGGCACTGCCTGGCTCAGATGGTGGGAGAACGGCCGACCTGACACAGATGAAGGTCGCGATTTCAAGCAAAAGGAAGCATCCTTTTTGATCCGTTGGAAAAAAATAGTCAACGAAACGGTCTGGGACTATTGCGATCGCCACAAGTTGCGTCGACCTAGCCGTTGCACCACAGTTCAACCAGCCGGAACGAAAAGTCTGCTTACAGGAGCAGCGCCGGGATGGCATCCTCCTAAAGCCCAGCGTTTCATTCGTCGGATTACCTTCCGAAAGAATGATCCAGTAGCGATGGCATGTATGGACTACGGATACACCGTTGTGCCGTCTCAATCTGATAAAGATGAGCAGGGTCGCCTGCTGGATGATCCATTTGATCCACGCTGCAGCGAATGGTTGGTTGAAATTCCCACAGAAGTCAGCTGGGCCAATCTCCCTGGTGCCGATGCTGTCGATATCAATAACTTCTCAGCACTGGCTCAATTTGATTTCTACATGCAAGTGCAAAGCCATTACACGGCCCACAACACTTCAGCGACGATCGAACTGCGTGAGGATGAGATAGAAAGTCTGGGAGAAGCGTTGCATCAGGCCATTGACAACAGTGAGGGGTACATCTCTGCTGCGCTGCTTGCTCGCTTCGATGCCAACAATGCCACCTTCCCGCGCTTGCCGTTTGAACCGATCGATGCAAACACATTCGAGCGCCTGCAAGCAGAGGTGGTTAATCGCAGGGTGAGAAGCAACTTCTTCGAGGCTCTTCATTCCTATGACCAAGGTGAACTGATGGAGGCGGGGCCGGCTGGATGTGACTCAGACAAATGCCTACTGCCACTGGCCAAACCTGGGAGCTGACTCAAACGCTGATGGAATCCGTCCTGGATGGTTCTCCAGGGCGGATCAATTGGCAAGAGGCATCAAATTCTGACGAAACCAAATCAATTGGTTGGTAAAGACCATTGCAACCAAAAGCGATAGGTGGCTATTTATGGAGTGAGGCAAGTTCGACCTACACCTCCTTAAGCCAATGAGCACTACCAAGATCCAGGTCAATGCGATGAGCAAAAGCACAAGAGAAGCAATAGTCGACAAACTTAGGGCATGTCAAACAGACGAGCAGTTACTTGCATACGATGCTCAGTTCAACATTGAATCCAATACAGGCCCCTTATATCTAGTAATTTGCGAATTTCTACATAATCGCACCATCTCTCGTGCGATTGCCGCCAAGTGGCTAAAGACACTACTGGAAGACCGCGAGAATAAACTTCGGATGGCGAGTGTAAAAGCCTAGAACGTTGACTTAGATGCATATAAAGATGATGGTCATGAACTTGAAGAATAATAGCTAGGCCATCACGTCAAAAGTTAACAGCGTTTCAATAGGCATGTGACAAAAAGCATGAAGCAGAGTCGCTAAGGAGCATAGAATTCACTCTGCATTTTCATCACTGATATCTACGTAAGAAAACCTATCAATCACATGCCTCGACCAAACCAAAAAAACAGGTTTAAAAAACTGATATAGCCTTAATCGACGCACAAATAGATTAACCAACCTCCTATCAAATTGGTTGATTCATCTTTGCGATGGCTAGAGATAGGCAAGTGGCTTTAGGGTATTACTATTAACGTGCAGCCATACAAGCATGAAGCCCAAAATTGCTGATGGACCAAATAAGTCTCAACGAGAAAAAGAGTTTTCTGGTTTAGAAAAGATTTTTACTATTGGGATTGCACCGCGTGGAATCATTGCAATCGGCATCGTGCCGATGGGCCTTGTAAGTATTGGGGTTGTATCCATGGGTTTAGTCATCATCGGCTGCGTTGGTATGGCAGCCATTAGCGCGTGCCTGCTAGGTATGAGGATATGGGCTAAGAGAATGAATGTTGTGGCTGCTTGGTAAGCAATACTAATCAGAGTGCATGGAATAGTGGTTAATAGGCATCCTATTCAGCTCTATTACAAGCCAAGCAACCACCATTGATTCGATAAGGCGAAAGATGACCATTCAGACAATAAGTGCCTCTAAAAAATTTCTTTACGCCGATTTCCCTGGCATGAGCATCAGTCAAGGGAAGTTTTAGCCATTGATCTGGAACCTTGCCGACAAGATTCTTTCGAACAATTAGCGCCTGCTTTCGTCTTAAGTTCTCCTCACGATCGTTCTTATCACAAACAGCCTCAGTTGTGAGTTCCCGAGAACATTCAATGCATTCGGTAATATTCTTTTTCTTTCTCAACCGATGAGATAAAGAGTCACTCGGAACTTCACGCTCATTGCCACAACTACAGCGGCACCACCAATAGCAATTACCTGCTGCGGTTCGGCGATTTGATGCACGAACAACAGTTAAGCGTCCATAAACTTCTCCCAGCCGATCTCGAGGCTTACTAGGCATCAGTAACTTATCAAGTCATGCTTGGACAAATATAATTGACCTCTGGGATCCAACCTCCAAATGCCTGCTTGGCAGCTGTGAAACATTAGATAGTCAAAATATCCATGAAGATCATACAGGATTGGGAATAGCGCATGACAAAATTAGGATTTGAATACAATGATGTTAATGGCTTAGCGAGATTTCTCAAAGGAATCGTACTCTTGATATATCGAGGAGCTCACTTCACAAAAAGGAGACGATTGAGGCTATCTGAATGAATAGTTCAGAACTAGCGAATTGTTTAGGGAATCTAATAATTCCATCGCGGACGAGTTCAAACATCATTGAGAAGATTTGATTGCTATGACGAGTGAATCACTTTTGCCGCAGCAGAAACACGAATCTAGAGGCTGAGTCAAGCTGGAGGTGGGTCATCATCCATTCAAAGTGATGGTTTAAAATATCAAGGCTGACTTGACAGAGTCAGTTGAGGGAGAGGTGGTCGAGTGGTTGATGGCTCTGGTCTTGAAAACCAGCATGTCCGCAAGGGCATCGTGGGTTCGAATCCCACCCTCTCCGTTTTAGTTCCCGTGACAGCAGGTTATTAGATTTCAAAAGAGTTTCTATGTTGATTCCGGTCAAAGCAAGTAGAGTATCTATGTTTACGATGGGCTACTCAAACACTTTGTAGATTTGCCTCTGCAAGCGTGACTAACTTGTTGGAGTCTGAGTCCCAAAGAATATAAGCAAAGCAATCTGGGATCTCTGAAATGCGCAAGTTCTTTGCTCCATGCAGAAGTGCTTTATTATGTGTATGGCATGCCTTCAATCTATAATTAGGTATCCGCTCGCAAAGATGATGAATGCTGTGGAAGGAAATATCTGCAAAAAACCAATTAAGCCAACGTGGAATATCTAAATTGCTACTCCCTTCAATTGCTGCAGTAAAGTAACTCCAGTCGTCATTACCATGAGCATAGGAACCCTCGAAATTATGTTGAACAAAAAAGACGCAAATAAAGATTGCTGCCGATGCTGTCATTACAACCGAGTAACAAGTCCAAAACAGACCGACTCCAAGCCATCGACTCATTAATAACCAACTTGCTAGAACTAAGAGGTTATTTGCCAGAAGATCTGCTAATTCACCAGAGGTATACCAATAACTTGATTGATGCTTCAGTAATTGAGAGCTAAAACTGTTGATACTGTTCCAGCCCTCATCTCGAAGGCCTACAACAAATTGACGGCACTTAGACAAACAATATTCTGCTAATCCCAGGAGCAAGGCTAATCGAGGCTTGATTATGAGGTAAAAGAAACCACCAGGAAATAACATCAATGGATGCCGACTTAGAAAATAAATAGTCTTGTTAATTTTAGATAGAGATTGATACTGAGCAAGAGTTAATAAAGCTGAAGGGCCTCGATAAAGCTGCCAATTTCCGTTGTGCTTATGATGATATGCATGCCCACGTGACCAAGGGTGCTGAGGTATCGCATTCAGCACTCCTAGAAAAAACCCGGCCGAGCGGTTGAGCCAACGGGAGTGAAAAAGAGAACCGTGTCCGCAATCATGCATTAAAGCAAAGCAGCGAGACGACAGCAAAACCAATAAGACAAGAACAATGAATAATTGAGCAGCCTTCAGGCCAACTGGAGAGGATGCATGCCCGATCAATGACACCATCAGCCATAATCCAGCGATCGGAACAAGAGTGGAGAACAACTGCCAACAAGCCCTAGGGTCACTACGTTGCAAGTAGGGCTCAATGACGAAATCAGTCCTGTTTAAAGGCCTGTTCTCTGGTGGGGTTGGTGGATCGTAGGATTGTGGTGCGATCTGACTAACGTTTGAAGTGTGCTTCTAATATGACAATTTTATCAGCAAGCTGCTCCTTTGCATAGAGGTGGATGAAATCGCTAAGCGGGTAAACACATTTCAGACTACCGATCTGTTGATTATGGCTAGGCGAGCATCACCCCAAAAAGGAGTTGAGAACTTCATTGAGGAACAATCAATCAATAGCGAATACACAAGCCAAATACTCATCCAATAAATATATTATTGGAAAAGCATCATGATTTAAAACCATGAAAAAATATGCGACAAAACAATTCTACTGCGTTTAACGAATGCCAATTAGGTTATCGGCAACAATCTTCAAGCAATACACGCTGAGATAACTAAAAAAATGATATAAAGGCCTAAGCATCAAGACACAAGCAAATCTTGCCAGCCTGCACTAGGCATCAACCAAAGACAATCAATGACTAAAAAAACTAGTAGTGCATAATAGAATAGGGCATTGAAATCAACAATCAAAGCCTATCTCAAACCTTTTGCGGAGGTTTCTTAGTATTAAAAGAACCAGAGCGTGGCAAGAATCAAGCCGTCAAAATGAAAAGCATCGAAACCAACTAAAACTTGCTAGAAAACAAAGATCGGCGCAAAACAAGGCCTATCAAAAGGCTACCAAGGAACAATCGTCAAATAGATCTAGATGTAGGGACTGATTTTTATATTTTGATTGGCCGATTAAACCAAGAGTAGTTTATGATTCTGTAGGAATAGATTACAGAAAATCTGAAGATCTAAAAATGCGATGGCCAAAGCTCGCGATATAAATCTGCAATTAATTGTAGCCGCCTAGGTCTACTAATCCTGCTATACAATCGCTGCTGATCAATCAAAATATCTGCTGCGTTCTCGCCAAGGGCCGCACTGATGAAATCATTGTCTTCAGCAATCCACCGAAAAACATCTTCATCCTCGACCTCTAGATGAAACTGGAGGCCATAGGCCAATGGGCCAATTCTGAACAATTGCTCACGGCAACGAACACTACTGGCAAGAACGTTGGCTGTTTGAGGCAGAATTATCCTGTCGCCATGCCAATGCAGAACATCCAGTGGCTGCATTAAAGACGGTAGCAGTGACTGATTTGCTGCCTCGAGCGTTGATGTAATTGGTGCCCACCCAACTTCCGCAAGTGGTCGCGGTGGATCGTCGCCCAACAGCGGTTCAACGCCACCACCACCAGCATGTGCAAGTAACTGTGCACCAAGACAAACACCAACAAAAGGGATCTGATGATCCAAGGCTTGTTGAATTAAGAGAACCTCATCCTCTAACCATGGGCAGGCTGGGTTATGCAGATCGCCTACGCCCATCGGTCCTCCTAGGACCAGCAAACCATCTCCTTTAACCAAAGAAGGCAAAGGTTGCCCTAGGTCTACACGGATGACATGGACTGCCATACCGTGTTGTTGTGCAAAGTCTTGAAACAAACCAGGAGTTTCACGATCTAAATGTTGAACAACAAAAAGGCAAGTCATTTGAATGGAAAATGAATTTGTTGCACTGATATTGTTGAGGTTAACCGCTACAGCGCTATCAACACCATGATTGAAAAGGGTTGACCCCTGAAATGAGATCTATAAATAAATAAATGCAACTAAAGAAAGAAAAAACCAAAGCATGAAAAGTAATCTATAGTTTTGACCAATACCATTAATAACACAAACAGTGATTATTTTAGAATAATGAAAAGCAATAAGGCCATTGATCAAAAGGATTCCGTACAGCGTTTCTATCAAAATAAATATTAGGTACTGAGTGCATAAAAGTTACCTCTGGCCGTAGGTTTCAATCAGCAGCATGGTTGTATCAATGTTCTTAGACCTGTAAATAAAAGAATAAAGATGGAGTTCAAAAACTACTAATTGTTGAGGTAAAATTCACAGGGAAAATAAGATACAGAGTCTGTGGCGGTTTTTTTCAATATCGGGGCTCTGGAGGTAACTTCTATTGGAAGATCATGAAGGCCAAATGATCTAAGTACGTAATCTATAATAGAAAGATTGTAGTCAATCATAAATTAATAGGATTCGGATCAGAAATCATCTTTTTATCTACAGTCTGTGATCGACAACTTGCCATCAAATCAAAGCTTCTATAGAGTACTGGTTTAGTTATAAAAATCCATCTTACTAAGTAGTTCAACATCAATGTATAGTCCATGAAAGACAGAATTGATAGCTGTAAAGTCTAAAATTGTGATCATAAATAATCTCAGAATATATGTGCTTAGCCGACCCATTACCAAGCCTTGAAGCTAACTGGCTGATATTTGGTAAATTCTAGGGTCCAGCCCCTGTCGGCTATTTTTTTCAAATCCAGAAGGAAGCTCGAGAAGTCCCCACTTTGGATCCAGGCAGCCTTGATTGCGGGTAGATCCTCCGGTAAATGCTCCATTGGCAGTTCTACAAGTAGGAAGCTGTTTGCTCCAACAGCTCGGTTCAAGGGGCCGTCATCTGTACGTTGCCATATGCGCAGCAATAATTCCAACGCAAGGGACATGCCATCATCTGATGGCATGTCAAGACGCGCTTGTTGTCCACCACTGTCCGCATTGCCAGGTGGATTCGACTGTGATTTACCTGAAAGTGGTAGTGCACGCTTACCATTTTGCTCAAGCAAGGCCAAGGCAATTAGATAGGGAGCATCAGCCATAAGGCATCATCGGATCCTCCATCATGACGGGTTAACAGGCCTGCAATGGAAAGAAAAGCAAAAAGGCTGTATTGACATCATTCTAACGAGACATTCCTAAATCCAGACAGTGCATCAATTCCTTCATCCAGATTGAATAATGAGGGAAAGCTGCCATGATTTGAATTAATCATGAGTACGAAGATGGACAACCCAGAACGGCCCGTATGGATGAACTGGGCATTCCTAGGTATATTTCTTTGGACCAGTTGGCAATTAGCCGGATTTTGGATGGAACGCCTCAACGGATAAGCCATCAGCTGAGTTTAAGTACACAGAGAAAAGAAATAGAGAGTTGCTGCTTATAGAACACAGCTCAAATGAAACCTGCAACAATAATCCCCACAATCAATGATAATATCCTGATATCATTAATCATAAGACATGACTTGAATAAGCTCTATACAAACTTTATTGAATTTAAGTCATTAGAAATTGAATAAACCAAGCTATAGTGAAAAGAAACTATCAGCAAAGGTCTACAATAAAAAATTGTCATTAATTTAAGAATAAATAAAAAGTCGTACTAACACGTACTGCCGAAGCCGGAAAATCATGCTGATGGCCTTTAGAATATGTGCTTGATATAAAATAAATCACTTATTTAATTCAAATTCTGCAGCTATTTAAAGGCTCATCTAGCCAAAGCGTCAGTACATTGAAAAGCCTTACCAATGATTCAGAGGGTTCTTAAAGATACTAGTTAACAAAGCATTGCCTACTGAACTTACATCCGCAGAAAAAACCACAATTCTTCAATCACACAATGTATGCAACTGAGCTTGCTTGACAAGGAAAATCATAGAGCCTTCTAGAATAATCAATATGTTGTATCAATAAGCACGGACTTGAGTTAATAATGGACGACATAAATAAGCCTTGCTGGATTAAGACTGGTTTGCTTTTATTGAATCCATGGCTGTCGGCATCTACTTTGCAACAACAACAGGGAAAACTGAGGATATCGCTGATCGGCTTCATCCTCTCCTCAATGGCACTAATAGTCCTCAGGATTTAGCTGATCTACAGGACTTAAGCACGCTAAACGATTTAGATGCGATTATCTGTGGTATTCCAACATGGAACACAGGTGCAGATAGTGAACGATCTGGTACAGCTTGGGATTCAATGCTCGAGGCCATATCCCAGTTAAGCCTTAGTGGTAAACAGGTCGCAATCTATGGGCTCGGAGACTCATCGACTTATACCGAAAACTTCTGTGATGCTATTGAGGAACTGCATCAGTGCTTCAAAAATGCAGGAGCTACAATGGTGGGGTATGTTTCAAAAGATGGTTATACATTTGAAGATTCAAAGAGTTTAATAGGAGACAAGTTCTGTGGTCTACCCCTCGATGAAGACAGCGAATCAGACATGACGGATGATCGGCTGATGTCATGGGCTATTCAGCTTAAGCAAGAGATACCTGCATTGAAATAATTCTACTCATAGATATCTCTATTAGACGAGAGACCGCAACACCAAATAACTAATATCAGCTTTTTACATATCATCGATCGATTAATAGTCTGGTATTGATCGATGAAGAGATTAGACATTTCATCGTCACAATAATGAAGCTTTGAGCTAACTTTGCGATTCATGATTTATTCCAAGATCTTTAGATTGTTTGTGATCTTCATCAGACCTTCTAGTGTCTTATAACGATAGGAAGGATGTTTTGTTACAGATTATATTCGCTAGGTTCTATTGCTAAGGAATGTCTAATGTCTATTTGGAGAAGATAAATAGCTCATCATTTAAATCCACAAAAGCCTTTTTAATCAAATATTGACATAAGAAAGTGTACAATAAGCTGCTTTAGTTATTCTGTAGCGGGTTTTAATATCAAGCTGTTGATGCAAGTCAAAGCTGAACGATCTAGAAGCCGAATGTCATTCTCAAGACACCACCAAACTGGTTGAGTGTTTCATCAGTATCCATAAGCCCTGAGGCAGGAGGCGCAGATAGAAGAGGCCTGGGGTTACAAGAATATTGTCAGTCGCCTGGAACTTATACCAAAGCTCTGAGAGATAGTTTCCATCATGAGATGTGCCACCATCCTTGAGTCTTGTTGTAAATGGTGCCTGTCTGATCGCGAAACCACCAGGGTTACCTTCAACAAACAGATCATTCCATTCGAGACCAACCATCCAGGACTGCGACTGAGAAACGTCTCCCTCGTAAACATTATTGTCATCGGCATCGTCAAAACTAGTTAAATGGAATCCCCCGCCAAAGCAATGAAGGGATCCAACAAGTCTCTTGAGGCAGCCAGTATGCAGACAATGGGAAGACATTTGTATAACTGAAGGTTCAAGAAGTGAATCCGGAGGTATCAGCTACATCCATGCTCGAGTAAAGGACAAGATCATTATTTTGAAGATATCTATAGTTCGCAGCGACACCCCACTGCTCATCGGTATATCCGATGAGCAGTACCTGTAGCAGCAGAACAATCATTAGCTACGCCAGCACAAGAATCATCATTGGAATTGGGAGATGCTGGTGACCTGCTCGCTGGAGGTTAAATAATCGGTCACACCTTTGATGTCTAGGTCTGCGGCATTAGCTAGCCATTGGAGCTATCAAGCCAAGGCAGCAGGTGCCACCAGCAATTGCTGGAAGAGTTTCATTTGGTTCCTGACACGAAAGGCGGCAAAACAGATTAACAATAGGGTGTCAATAGTATTAACCATGCCAATGCTATTCATTCCTTCAACCGCAGCAATTGCTACGTCATTATAGCAAAGCACCAAAATTTGCTCGTAATGTTTAACAAGGAACTCAAAGCAATCTGATCAATTAGACTCTACAAGAATCTATCTTAAAGTCAGCTAGATTCAAAATCTGAGATTAGTGAATAAAAGCATGAATGCATCATAAAGCCCAATATTCTCAGTCATTGAGAGTTGAAAAAAAGGATGGCTAGCTAATATTTTGAAAATATTAGTTAACTCAAGATGTGATTTTGGTCAGGCTCGGTTGATCAATCATACGGATAGGCATTGGGTACAAAAAACTGCTCATTAATTGGTGGGCGCTCATATTCACCCTGTTCAGGCCTAGCTGGGAGTTTGATGGCCGGCGGTGTCATATCTTCCCAGGGGACCTTGCTGAGCAAATGGCGAATACAATTCAGACGAGCTCTACGTTTATCATCAGCCTCTACGGTGAACCATGGAGCTTCAGGAATATTGGTGTGAGTAAACATCACATCCTTTGCTTTGGAAAATTCAACCCAACGATTACGAGCTTCAAGATCCATCTCGCTAAGCTTCCAACGACGCGTCAAATCGTTAATCCTTGACTGGAATCTCGCCTCCTGTTGTACGTCACTAACTGAAAACCAATACTTCAGTAAAAGAATGCCACTTTGTACGAGCATCCTTTCAAGTTGAGGACAAGCTTGATAGAAGCGCTCTAGCTCATCTTGTGTACAAAAACCCATCACCCGTTCCACTCCAGCGCGGTTATACCAACTGCGATCAAATACGACAATTTCTCCAGCACTAGGGAAATGATCAACGTATCGCTGGAAATACCACTGAGTCTTTTGTTGATCTGATGGGGTGCCCAAGGCCACCACACGGCAACCTCGGGGATTCAAAGGTTCTGTCAATCGTTTGATCGTGCCCCCCTTTCCAGCTGCATCACGGCCTTCAAACAGCACAATCATGCGAAAACCAGTGGCTTTTATCCAGTACTGCATCCTCACCAAATCAGACTGAAGCTTCTTTAATTCAGACTCATATAGGTTCTTGTTGAGACGTAGAACACTTGAATGAGGACCATCTGAACATGCTGATGGATGTTGGATATCATGATCAGTACCATCCAGACTTTCCCTATCCAGCTCACTGATTTTCTCTGATGAGACAGAAGCCTTATTCTGTTTCTTGTTCTTGTCTTTGCCCATCTCACTTCTCTAGCGAAGAAAGCCTATATTGCCGCCTAAAATGAAAAAAAGAAACCATCAATCAAGTTTTCTCAAACATTGATCAATCTAAAAATACAATTAGGATATCAAGAGCATTTTACTCTAATGACTAGTCAGGAGGGTCAAAAGGCAATTGAAGCCTTGCCGCAAAGCGACCAGGTTGATCTTCAGTGGTTCCATCAGAAGCAACAAAGCTAAGTTGCCCTGCATGTCGACTAACAACATGAGCAACGATCGCCAACCCGAGGCCGCTATGCCCCTGTTCCCGGCGTGATTCATCCAAACGTTGAAAAGGTTGTAAGGCTCGCTCCCACTGATCCATTGGCATGCCTTTTCCCTGGTCCCAAACTTCGATGTGATAGCTGTGTTCAAAGCCACGCAGCGACACAGTCACAGGGGCTAAACCGTATGTAAATGCATTGTCGATGAGATTGACAACTGCTCGTCCCAAGGCAACAGGCCTGACCTTGGCCATAAGAGGCTGAAGATCAAGTCTCAGCAAGTCGGCAGAATGCGCAGCGCAGACCTCTGCTATCCACGCATCTAGAGGCAACTCCACCAAGGCTTCGCTATCACCACCACCGGCAAAAAGAAGAAACTGGCCGGTAATTCGCTCAAGAGACTCTAAATCCCTTGAACATTGCGCCCGATCCTTAGCACTTAGGGATGGCAAAGACAGTCGAAAACTGAGTCGAGTTATGGGGGCTCTCAGATCATGGGCGATGCCTGCAAGCATCGTTGCCCTTTCACGGCGGTTGGCCGATAAGCGTAAAAGCATGGCGTTGAAACGTTGTGTGAGGCGTTGAACTTCAGGAGCTCCCACTGCTGCTACAGCCTCAGGATCATTACCATCACCAACACGAGCGAGAGCCCTTTCCAGACCCCTCAACGGCCGATCAACCTGAAAGAGAAGAAAAAGGCCACCACAAATCACCACGGCACCAACCAAAGCCAGCCCAAACATGATTGGCTCCGGTGGCCAACCAAACGCGGAACGCAGATCAATTCGGAGCCAAACAGGCTCTAAAGGAGAAATAAGTTCAATCCAAGCTCCACGTTGAGCACCTTCAGCCGAGAAAGGAACCAAAATTGGACAATGGGAGAGTCGTTGGCATAGCTGGCTCTGAAGCGCATCTGTTTGCCGCTGAAGAGAATGATCAAATCGGGGCAGATCTGGTGGTCGATCAATCACTGCTAGATCCAACCCTGTTAGCTCAGAAACCAAATCAGGGGGATACCGCTCAAGAGCTAACTCAGTAAGACGAACGTTGAGTGATAGATCACGACCAAGTTGAACGGTCTGAAGCATCTCTAACTGTCGGCCAAAGAGCACCTGCAAAACCAATAAACAAAGCGCCCAACTGCCAAGAACAAGGCCACTCCAGCCCAAAGAAGTGAACACGATCGCCGACCTGCGTTGTGTCCGCATCATCAGCGAGACCTGGGCTCACCATCAGGGACAAAAACATATCCATAGCCCCATACCGTCTGGATATAGCGAGGTCGACTGGAATCGGGTTCGACCAACCTTCTCACCCTCGAAACCTGAACATCCATGCTTCGACTATCGGTATCACAAGCTGGCCCACGAGCGAGTTCGATCAATCTTTCCCTAGAAAGAGGGCGATGAGGATGTTGTACGAAGGCGGACAACAAGCTGAATTCTCCGCTCGTCATCACAACTGGAGAACCATTTTGGGTCAGGGTACGAGCGGAAAGATTCAACACATTCCCACCAAAAACCACATCGCCACCCTCTGCTAAAGGGGTGCCAGCAGGAAGCGCACAGCGCCGTCTCAAAACGGCTTCAATCCGAGCAGAAAGCTCTCGTGGAAGGAATGGCTTACCGAGGTAATCGTCTGCACCTTGCTCGAGACCAATGATCCGATCAACGGCTTCCCCCCTTGCGGTAAGCATCACAACAGGCAAATCATCCCCTGCATCACGCAAACGACGCAGAGCGGAAAGGCCATCATCACCAGGCAGCATCAAGTCAAGGACAACAAGATCAGGTCGTTGAAATTCCAACCGTGCTTCCAGTTGCTTGACATCGCTGAGACAGCGAACGTCATAACCCTGGTCAATCAGATAGGTACCCACCATCTGACGCAGTTCTGGGTCATCGTCCACAACCCAGATCATCGAGGAGCGTTCCATCACAAATGGGTGCTCTAGAAGCCACTGTTCCTCGATGGTATAGACGATATCTATCGCTTTTTCTGCTGGGGTTGGAGCATGTCACAGCTCAAACAGCTTTGGTCATAGTTCAGTCATCGACATTGCTGGACACGATCCATAGGCTGATTGCATGACATATCAGCCAAGGCCCCCTCTTTGCTGGCCGAAATCGTTGGAGTCAAAGGTTTTCAGGTTCATCACTGCAGGACTGATCAGCGCTGGAACTCTGCTGAACCAAACCGGTGCAGAAGCAATACCAGATGGCATTGAGTCCTACGGCCAGCGCATGGAGGCCATGTTCTTACGATTGGACATCAACGGCGATGGTCGGCTCGATGCAAGCGAGGTAGGAGAAAAGACTTACCTGATAAGAAGGCTGAATAGAAAGAATTCACGAGGTTACTTAGTTTTAGAGGACTTGCGACCTTCCGGCACTCATCCAAACGGTAAACGGCTCCAACGACATTTCAAGCAAGCCGATATCGACGGCAATGGGAAACTCAATCGTTATGAAGCTCAGACAATTCGCTGGCTGGGCAACAACTTCAACAGACTGGATTTAAACAACGATCGTTATATAACGATGGAGGAGCTTTGGATGTTGCAAAGATCACTGGCGCCGCATCCTCATCCTCGCAGGCACTAACGACGGATCTGGCGACGGATTGGCCTTCTGGAAACCTTCTTCGGCCTACTCCATAATTGTGTAAAAAACCTCAACATCCGCCAGCTGCCACCAAGGAGAAGGATGAGTCCAAGCATCACGAGCCCAGCCAACAAAATCACCGAACCGAGACCCAAAAGGGCCTCAAGTAGATGAGTGACTCCTCGAATCAGATCAGCGATTGCTTCGCTGACAATCACCACCCCATCGAGTCGTTGAGGCACCCAGTTCAAAAAAGCTAATAAACCGATGCCGCCAACCAACATCAGCATCGATTCAACACATTGACGCCAAAGAGGAAGCACCTTTCTGGGCCGAGATCTGCGGAAAACCTGACGTTGACGATCTGAGTTATTGAATTTTCGAAGAGGACTGCTCATGGGATAAGTCAGTAGGGCGGGTCCGCTTCAACAGGACACGATTAATTCGATCTTCACGCCTGCATACCTGCCAATGGGAGGTATGAAAGTGTTTTCAATAGACCGTAATTCTGGACTGCAAGATCTGTTCGTCAACGATCAGAACGTGATTGCAACTCTGGCGCATTAGGAGTGGCAGGGGACAGCGTTCCATCTGGATTGCGTGGGACAGGCAACAACAGACCAAGACCTGCAACCAAAACCAATGCTGCGCCACCCATCAATGGAGCTGCTAAGCGTTGACCAAGAGGGACTCGCTCGGCCAGTTCCTTACGAGGCAATGGGTAATCCATTGGCAACTCCCAGTGAACCTGCACACGCGAGTCAAGGCGAAGATCATCCAAACAACGCACGAGATCAGCAAGCTCTGCATCGTCAAGGTGCAGAGTGAGAGGTGGGACGTTCGGCTGACTACTACGCAAAAGCAGTTGATGTCTATCCCCAACAGGAGAGATAACAACCACACTGGTTTCGTCACCAAAAGCTCGACTCACCCCAGAAATGCGGTGGCGTGAATAGGGGAGCACAGCAGCCATCAAGGCCTGCAAATGTTCAAGCTTGCCTTCTAGTTCTGGTGAACCAACCAACTGCAGCCGCCAACCCGACAGAATGCCTAGAGCACCATCCCCATGACCTGCGGAGAAATCTGGCAGGCCCTCCACCTGAAGGCGGACTGCCGTTTGGTCATAACGGAAAGAGAGGTTCAGCATCAGGGTGTCGGATCAAGCAAGCTGGCGCGCAGGCGATCGACTCCTCCATTACCAGCAGCAAGAGCAAGCGTAAGCACCAGCTCACGCTGAATAGGCTGAGATTGCTCGGGGCTCAACAGAAGCTGAACAGCTCCGCGCCGAGGATTCATCCTCTCCTCGATCAGATCGCGGAGTCGCTGATCAAGCAAAGTCCAGCGCTGCAAATTGAGTTCTTCTGGTTCACGTGAAGAAAGCAGCTGATGAAGAAGGGGATAAAGACGGCTAGCCATGAAACAAAGCAGGCGAAGCAAAGCCTCAGTATCAATAGAACTGAGCTCACCTCGACGGGTAGCGCGTCTCAGTGGATTGTGACAACGTCGCTTCCAAAGCTCAACCCGGTTGGGGAACTGTTTCTGCAAACCCAACTGATTGGTTGCCCAGAGCATCGCCTCACCACCATTGAGATCAAGTGATTCGACCACAAGCAAGAGAAGGTCTAGACGCTCAAGTCCTCTCCTGCCAAGAACGGTGTTGCTCTGCACGCCGCTCTGCTTTTGCTCAAAGGGTTTCTGTGACTGAACAGTTGATGAAGGATCTGAAGTGGTTGTTGCATTGATCATGGCTGCGATGATGAAGAGTTCAGTTCTTGCAGTGGATAACAGCGATCTTGGCAACTAGAGTTGGCTTGTCAGTTGCAAAACACAAGGGGGGAAGACCACGGGTAGGACCAAGGAAGATCAACTCAACAGGCATCTTCTATGCGCAGCTTCGGGATGCTAGTGGTCGGCGCCATAGCGTCTCACTTCAGACAACAGATGCTGAGGTTGCATGCCGACGTTATGCCCAAGGGATAGAGGAAGGGCAAGAGGCGAATAGGACAGCTTGAGCTATCAAAGCAGCCAACTAAATGGTGCAGCGATGACGTGGTGAGGACGTAGTCACTACCTGATGGCATCGCAGGCACGAATGAGAATTAAGAGACTCATGCCATTGAGAAGGTGGTGCCGGCAGCAACCGTCTTCGAGCCTGAAGATCTGATCAAGCTGAGCTTTGCCGACCTGATACCGATAGCTGAAGCGCGGCAACTGCGGCGGACAGGTGGCATTACAGCAAGCAATGGCACGTCAAGATCAAGTCGGCCCTAAAGGATATTGACTTCAGTCCTGAGGATCTATCGCCATCTCTCATCAGGGCGTACATCGACAGGCTGACTGCCCGCAACTTGGTACCACAAACAATTGCCCAGCGATGCTCTTTGCATAGTAGATTAATCACAAGCGCCATTAAATCTGGTATCGAAGTGACCTAAGAAATTCGTTTTGAGAGGTTGATTTTGGAACCAAGGTCTCTAAGCATCTACATACAGCAACCGATCAAGATTATGAGGTAGTTAAAGAGCTATTGCCGACATGGCCATAGAATCAGCAGTTTGCAATCGAGTTGATGGTAAGCACCGGCATACGGATTGGCGAACTTGTTAGCCGGCGGAGTGAAGATCTCCTTGACGGACAATCGCTACAAATTTGACCACCAGATACACGGCGCCCAAAGAACTCAGCATCTGAAAGAGAGGTGCCGATTCCTAGAGATTTAGCTGATCGGTTGACAACAGATTGGCCGTCTCGATAGCCGGTTGAACAGACACTCAGGAGCTGGGTCAAGGTAGCGAATCCAGAGCTGGGAACCCAGGTTCTTGAGCACCAATGCAGCCGAAGGGCCCGCCCTTAGCGCCGAAACATGGGGCGGGGGGGGCGCCGAAGAGCCCGTGACGGCGTGCCAAAGGCCCACAGAGACGGCTCTCTGTAGTCAAGAATGAAGGCAGCCTTGTGGACTGACCAGTTAATTAAATAAGGACAAACAGCATCATTGCAAGTGACAATTACTTATAAATTATAAACGGTATACTAGTGGACAGCGAGCCCCTGAACGACTATCATTACTGAAAACATACTAAGCAAAAATGAGCAAAGAATTAGAAAATTATCTCAAACAAAATCAAGATGCTAAAATAGATTTCAAGTTATCATTAGAAAACACAAAAGTTCGTGTAAATGGCGATGGAACTTTCAAAATCACTTGGGAACCTTCAAAAGAGCAAAGGCACCAATGGTATTCGGATGACGGAAGCTCTGGAAAAGTTTCCACACAATATCTTGCACGTAATCATCGATGGGTGGAAAGTACAGGTGATACTACTGGTGTCGGAGACAAGTATCAATATGGAGATGGGTTTTCCTTAGAAGACAATGATGGGGATAAAAAGATTATTGGGGTAATGCCCAATGGGAAAGGTGACAATCTCTTCTTGTACGAACAAAATCCAATAACACTTAAAAGCGGTAAAGCACACCTAGGAGGTCGGCTTCTTTCCTCTCAACTTGTAGTTGAGTATGCAGAAGAGCTTGCCTATGCGTTTGGAGAAAAGGTTGTACGCAACCATCTACTAGTAGACAGAGGCTTAATAGATGGGAACTTATCTTCCCGTGAATATTTGTCGAGCATTATGTCGTCGGATGTTACGTCTGCCTTCTGGGAAGATATAGATCAACTGAATGATGAGATCATAAACTTCAAAGGAGTCAATACTGACAGCAAAAAAGTATTGTCTTCTAATGGAAATCAGATTCGTTTATCCGCTTGGTGGGACGATGCTGAGAATGCTATAGACGATGCTATAGATGATGCAACTGATTGGGCTGAAGCATCCTCTTCTAATGCAAATCAGGCTCTTTTATCCGCTTGGTGGGATGATGTTGCGGATGCTGTAGAAGATGGTTATAACGATGCGACGGATTTTGTAGAAGACTTAGTTGACGATACAGATGAAGCGATTATCACTCCAATCGAAGATGTAATTAACGATGTCGAGGACATACTTCCTGAAGAATTTGATTCTCTTCTCGATCCAACAGGTCCGATAAAGTTCACTGAAACTATTGATTTTGATTTAATTTCTCAGCGTCATGAAAAGGCACCTTTTTATACAATCTATGATGCAATTGCATCAGTAACTGTAGATATTCTGCTCAACGATGGGTATTTGGGAGCCATCGAACCCTCAACAATCTCTGTACGAGTTACACCAAATATTGATGTGAGTGCTAGTGCTGGACTTGAGCTGGATCCGCTTGTGCAAACCTACAACGGTTCTATAGATGGACCACATTATGAGGTGCTTAATCCTGTCGTAGGGGAAGTAACATTGTCTAGTCGTCTTGATTATGAATTCGAAGCTGTCGCATCAGTAGGGGAAGGTGTTGGAGCCGGAGTTGCTGTTGAAGCCTCTCCTGAGGCGACTCTCAGTTTTAATATTGACTTAATCAACCCAGATGCAAAGTTTACAGACGTAAAAGATAACTACAACTTTACAGAAGACTTTGATAGATTGTTTAATAATTTCGACCCGAAAGGAGAGTTGGTAGCAAAGATAACTCCAGTCTTGAACGTCACTGCTTTGCCTGTGATTCCCAAAGATGTTCCAACCGTTGGCGGCATGGGCTTAGCCAACGTTGGAGTCTCATATTTAAATCCCATTATTTTTAGGTATGAGACAACAGATCCATTGAATCTTCAAGGAAGCATTTCTGGTGCGATGGAACCTGAGGTGAGTGTTCTTGGGCAAAAAATTGGCGGTATTCCTTCTCTCGACATATATGAAACAGACTTTACTCTTAGCTTTGGGTAAAATATAGTGCCGAATTGATACGAGTCTTATTTATGTTTTTGTCAGGAATAGTTATGCTTTTGGCGTGAAAGATTGACTCTGTAGGTGAAAAGGAAGGTTTTTAAAAAAACTTACCCTCACTCCGCGAGATTTAAATCGTTTTCAAGTGGGTGCAACATGGCCAGAACCAGCAAAGCTGAACGCAACAGACGCCGTGAATCAGCTTTGGCACTTGTTAGTGAGGGATAAGGTTTCAGCGACGTTGTGACCGCACAGATGGCTCCGTGGGGGGGATAGGTCATCTGCCCAGCGGGACTGTCGTTGGGCGCATGTTTAGCTGTAGTTGGGCATGGATTCGCACGATGCTCAGCACCTGATCTGGCACATAGCGAAAAGTCTTAACGCATCTCACTCGGCTGCGATGATGCCAGGCCTAAGGCCCCTGCGTCACCACTCCTTGGATCTTCGCCACCTCATTCAAGACGTACCAGACTTCCCAAAACCTGGAATTCTCTTTCGGGACATCAGTCCCCTACTGCGTGATCCCAATGGCTGGGATGAAGTGATGCGACAGCTAGGAGATCTCTGCACAGAACTCAAACCCGATTTAATTGTCGGAATCGAATCACGTGGATTCATTGTGGGGACAGCTCTAGCAACGAGTCGCAAAATCGGCTTTGTTCCGGTTCGAAAGCCTGGCAAATTACCTGGTGATGTTCTTGGGGTCGACTATTCCCTGGAATACGGCAGCGATCGGCTCGAGATTCATGCCGACGCTCTGCAAGGTCATCCCCGTGTCTTATTGGTGGACGACCTTCTGGCAACTGGAGGAACTGCAAGTGCCACAGTCGAGTTAATCGAGAAAGCTGGTGGAGAGCTGGTGGGATGTGGTTTTGTAATCGAGTTAGCCACTCTCGGCGGGCGTCAGCAACTTCCGGTTGAGATGCCAGTCAAGTCACTGATTATCTACTCCTGATCGTTTTCCCAATCGAGAACCTGCTGATACTGAGTCAAGCTGAGTAAACCGAAACTCCAAAGCACGACTGGCAGAGGTGCTTGCTCAAGTTCTGCCTGACGCAAGCCCAAGTTCAGAGCGTTCTCGCTAAGGCCGAGTTTCTGTTGCAAAAACTGCAGCAACTGGGGTGAGAATGCGGGCTGCGGATGGCTACTGATCACCATGTAACCACCGTCATAAGACCATCATTCTGGCAATAATCTGATCACTGTGACCGGTCCATCAGTCATCGCCTTCAAAAGCAACTGACGCAACAACGAGAGGCGAGCCAGAAGAAGCATCAGCGGCAGTCGAACCATCAGCAACAGGATGCTTTGACTGGAGAAAAAGCGCACGATCAGATCAGTAAATACACCAACCAGCAAGAGATCAACAATGCGCTTACGGGCATAGAGCCGTGGCAACTTCTCAACAGGCAACTTGCCCTCATCGACAGTCTTCACAAGGTTCATCAACGTGCTGACGTCCCGCCAACAAAGATTCAACCCTTGTCCTCCGACAGGATGACAGCGATGCCCCGATTCCCCCACAAGGACGCCACGACCACGCTGCAAGCGAAGGGCAAAGGCGAGTTGGAGAGGGAATGCTGAAGGACGATCCAAGAGCACATCTGGCTGAAGGCCTTCTGGCAACACCGCCGCCAGATGATCAAGAAAGCAAGAAGTAGAAAGACCAGCGCGTTCTTGGCAACGTCTCAAAGGAGCACTCCAAACCATCTGGTAGACCTCACCTCCCATGGGCAAGACAGCTAGAGGACCTTCAGCACGAAAAATCTCATATGCCATCAAGGGATCAGCTCCCCGAATTAGCACCTTGGCTGTTAAACACCCGTTTTGATAAGGATGATTCCAAGTATTGATACCCCATGCCTCCCGGGTAAGAGATCTCGGACCATCAGCCGCAACAACCAAATCGTGCCCATCGAGATGATGGTCATCAAACTTCCCCAAATTTAAAAGCACCTTTGGAGATGTCTGAAGACGATCAATCAGCAATTCCATTAATGGTCGATGGTCAAGAATCCAGCCGACGGCACCGTGAAGCTGATTTTGGCTTGAAAGATCATCAACCTCAAAATAGGTATGACGATTCAGCTCCTGATCATCTAGCCGCAATCTTGTAAATGGAGCGAGATGAGGAATCAGTGAGGCCCATAGATCAAGTGATTGAAGCAATCGCCTTGATGAATGCGTAAGGGCATAGGCTCTACTTCGTGCTGGCAACTCTTCAACTGTTAAGGGGTCACAGAGAGTGACGCTGTGACCTAGCCGAGCAAGAGCAAGCGCCAAAAGCGACCCAGTGGGACCAGCGCCAAGGATCTTCACTCGAATGTCAACTGGCAAAGACCCTTTTGCTGCAGAGTGGAACCGGTTCAAGTGGTCAACCAGAAAATGAGAAACAGATCACTAGTGATTTTGCTGCAGGTTCGCCAATAGCTGTGAATTGATCAATCATGTTCTAAAGCTCCTCAAAGCAGTTTCCCAACCATCTCTGCAAAAAGTGAACGGCAATGCCATATCCCTTTGCATGGCGAAGCATCCACTGAGATGTTAACTGGCTGGCATCCCCTTGGTATTTCAGTAGCAAGTC
This sequence comes from Prochlorococcus sp. AG-412-I05, assembly GCA_003214855.1. Taxonomy (GTDB): domain Bacteria; phylum Cyanobacteriota; class Cyanobacteriia; order PCC-6307; family Cyanobiaceae; genus Prochlorococcus. The sequence goes on from QCLC01000004.1 coordinate 80,118, forward strand.
CTAAAAGTGTTCAATCTTAAAAGTATTGATTGATCAACCATCCTCTTGTTGAGAACCTCACAGAGGAATCGAGTAATCGTATAACTCAAACCAACGGTGCCATTGGCAGCCCTAAGACTCTTCAAGCTAGTGGCAAGAAAAATCTCTTAGCTCGATTCAGCTGGTCTAGCGAGCAAAACGCAACTGACACAGCTCCTCAAATGCAGGCCTTAGTAAAAAGGGATACTCCCCGACCCACAACCGCTGCCCTGGCAACCATGCATCAGTCAGTGCAGCTATACGGCTGAAATCCTTACGATCGCTCAGCACCAGGCAACGAATGAGAGATCCAGCTCGGATGGACTGATGCTTCTTGGACATCGGAAAGCTCATTTGACCCAAATATCCATCTTCATCCTCTAACTCAAGAACAATCCAAGTACGTCTGTTCTCAACAAGCTCCAATTCTCCGAGCTTGTTCGCTTGCTCATGACGTTCCAGCACTCGTTCACGGGTGAACACATTGGCCACCTCACCTTGGAAGATGGCCGCCGCCGGATAACGACGAAGTCCTGCATTGCGCTGACCCGCTTCAACTATTGGGCCCCAAAGCACATAAAGCAGAAGAACCACTCCAATAACAAGCCAGACAGCACCCCATCGGCTCGCCAGCTGACTCTGACTAATCAATAGTGTGATCACACCCCCAATGGCTGCGATCATCACCCTCTGCAGAATCTTGCGAGGGTTGCCAAGGGCCGCTGCGAATTGATTACTGGTGGCCACTGCAGGGATAAGCCTCTGAAGCTCTCCTGGACGCAAAGGGACCAACATCGACACGCAAATGAATTTCAGATGAGGCGTTCAAGGCCATAAACCAGACCTTGAAGCTGTCGCACCTTACGAACGGTTAGCAACACACCTGGCATGTAGGCCGAACGATCAATGGTGTCGTGTCGGAGTGTATAGCTCTCTCCAGGAGCTCCGAACATCACTTCCTGATGGGCAACCAATCCAGGAAGACGAAGCGAATGGAGTCTTAAGCCACTAGCTCGTAAGCCACCACGGGAACCAGTCAGCGATTCATGCTCATCAACTTCAGGCGAATTAAAAGTTTTGCCGAGCTCCTCCATCATCTCTGCAGTTTTTATACATGTGCCACTCGGGGCATCAGCCTTACGGTTGTGATGCAGCTCTGTCAGTTCTGCATTGTCATAAAAGCGTGCAGCCGCTGCTGCTGCCTGCTGTAGTAGGACCATGCCAACTGAGAAATTTGGAATCACAGCGCCTCCCATCGATGCTTTTGCTGCAAATTCACTGAGATCAACCAACTGCTGATGTGAGAGTCCTGTGGTGCCAATCACTGGATGCACGCCATAAGCAAATGCAGCTCTGGTGTGCTCGTAAACCACTGAAGGATGTGTGAAATCAACAAGCACAGCCCCCCCTCCAGGGCCATTGCGCTGCACTGACTGGCTAGCCAAACAAAGACAGGCCTCAAAGTCGGAGGTCAAAGCAACATCAAGGCCCCCGATTCCCAGCTCCTCGCCTATATCCAAACCGTCTTTACCTGGCGTTGTGTCCACAGCACCAACCAACGCACAATCAGCGGCTTCATGGACAGTTCTGATGACCTCAGCCCCCATGCGGCCTAGTGCACCTGCGACCACGACAGGGATCAACTCATTAGAAACTGACGTCATGGAAGGGCGATGTTTGAATCCAGCCTATTGGTGGTTACGTGTAACACCCAGCCAGCGAACTTCACTCTGAGCCCCAGACAACCTAGGCTTGCTCAAATTACTTTGCAGTACGCCAATGTTCACGCAGGTTCGCTCAGCCGATCGCCGAGTTGCTCCTGCTGAGAACCACAGCCATCAAGCTGTCATGAAAGCGGTGTATTTGGTACTCGAACCTCAGTATCAAAGTGCGCTTTCCCAGGCCGCAAACAGCCTCAATGCAAAAAATGGAGCCATTGGCGTTGAACTGAGTGGTTACCTCATCGAAGAACTGCGCGATCCAAGCAACTTTGCCGACTTCCAAGCCGATGTAGCCGAAGCCGATGTTTTTATCGCCTCGCTGATTTTCATTGAAGACCTAGCTCAGAAAGTGGTGGACGCTGTCACACCCCATCGCGAGCGGCTCAAAGCCATTGTTGTTTTTCCTTCCATGCCGGAGGTGATGCGACTCAACAAGCTTGGCACTTTCACCATGGCCCAGCTGGGACAGAGCGATAGTGTTATCGCCAACTTCATGAAAAAGCGAAAGGAATCAAGCGGAGCTGGATTCCAAGACGCAATGCTCAAATTATTAAATACACTCCCCAACGTTCTTAAATATCTGCCGGTTGATAAAGCACAAGATGCAAGAAGCTTCGTACTCAGCTTTCAATACTGGCTAGGAGGTACGCCAGACAACTTGCGCAACTTCCTATTAATGCTGGCGGATAAGTATGTCTTTCCAGCAACAGAAGGAGAAGATCGTCCAAAACTAGACATCGTGGAGCCAGAGATCTTCCCGGACCTGGGCATCTGGCATCCGATGGCCCCTTCAATGTTTGAAGATCTTAAGGAATACCTCAACTGGACAGCAAGCCGCACGGATCTCTCAGAAGAAGCCCGCAAAGGCCCAATGATCGGTCTTGTCCTGCAGCGAAGCCACATCGTCACTGGTGACGATGCCCACTATGTCGCAGTCATTCAAGAGCTTGAGTACAGGGGAGCACGTGTCCTCCCGATTTTCTGCGGCGGGCTTGATTTCTCTAAGCCTGTCAATGCCTTCTTCTTCGACCCAATCAACCCTGATCAACCGCTTGTTGATGGAGTGGTTTCCCTCACTGGATTTGCACTTGTGGGTGGCCCTGCCAGACAAGATCATCCCAAGGCTATCGAATCTCTCAAGCGCCTTAGCCGCCCTTATATGGTTGCGCTCCCACTTGTTTTCCAAACAACTCAGGAATGGGAAGTGAGTGATTTAGGCCTGCATCCAGTTCAGGTTGCACTACAAATCGCCATCCCAGAACTAGACGGAGCCATCGAGCCAATCGTGCTCTCTGGTAGGGATGATGCCACCGGCAAAGCCCACACACTTCAAGACCGGGTTGATGCGATTGCTGAACGAGCAATCCGTTGGTCATCTCTACGAATCAAGTCAAGAGCTGAGAAAAAATTAGCAATTACTATTTTTAGTTTCCCTCCAGATAAAGGCAATGTTGGCAGTGCTGCCTACCTCGATGTTTTTGGTTCCATCCATCGTGTTTTGGAGGAAATGAAGGCTCAGGGCTACGACATCCAAAACCTCCCCAAAGACTCCAAAGCACTGATGGAGGCGGTAATCAATGACCCTGAGGCACTAGAAGGAGCACCAGAACTGGCCATTGCACACCGTATGAGTGTGGCTGAGTACGAACGCCTAACACCTTATTCAGAGCGCCTTGAAGAAAACTGGGGCAAGCCGCCAGGAGAACTCAATAGTGATGGTCAGAACCTACTGATCTATGGCCGTCACTTCGGCAACATCTTTGTAGGCGTTCAACCCACCTTCGGCTACGAAGGAGACCCAATGCGCTTGCTCTACTCAAGAAGCGCCAGTCCGCATCACGGCTTTGCTGCTTACTACACCTATCTCGAAAAAATCTGGAAAGCTGATGCTGTGCTCCATTTTGGCACCCACGGCTCGCTCGAATTCATGCCTGGAAAGCAGATGGGCATGAGTGAAACTTGCTATCCAGATTCATTGATCGGAGGGCTGCCAAATCTTTATTACTACGCAGCAAACAATCCTTCCGAAGCAACGATTGCAAAAAGGCGTGGTTATGCCTCCACAATCAGCTACCTCACTCCTCCAGCAGAAAATGCAGGCCTCTATAAAGGCCTCAAGGAGCTGGGAGAACTGGTGGGGTCCTACCAGCAACTGCGTGAAGGCGGTCGTGGTGTTCAAATCGTCAATACCATCGTTGAAACCGCACGCCAATGCAATCTTGATCGCGACGTAGACCTACCAGAACAAGACGCAGCAGAGCTAGATCTCGACCAACGGGATGCCGTTGTAGGCGCGGTGTATAGCCAATTGATGGAAATCGAGAGTCGCCTTCTGCCATGTGGACTTCACACGATCGGCAAACCACCCACGGCAGAAGAAGCGATAGCAACTCTGGTAAGCATTGCCGCCCTTGAACGTGAAGACGATGGTCTTCGTTCGCTTCCTGGGCTCTTAGCTGAAGCGATAGATCGCAAAATAGAAGATATCTACAAAGGAAATGATGATGGCATTCTTGCTGATGTAGAGCTCAATCGCACTATCACTGAGGCATCTCGTATCGCAGTTAGAGCGATGGTGCAGTCTCTCACGGGACGAGACGGACGCGTGAATATGAACGCTAATTCCAACTGGTATTTGGATTGGTTTTTTAAGCTACTTCAGCGTTTTGGTGTAACACGCCCCAATGCATGGTTGCAAGCCTGTAGAAAAGCTGGATTCGGCAACATTGATTCCATTGAGCTTGACAAACTGTTTGCTTATTTGCGCGGTTGCCTTGAAAAGATATGCGCAGACATGGAAATGCAGAGCCTCCTGCGTGCCCTCGATGGAGAATATGTGCTTCCTGGTCCAGGTGGAGACCCAATTAGAAATCCAGGGGTTCTGCCAAGTGGCAAAAACATTCATGCTCTCGATCCACAGGCCATTCCTACCAGAGCTGCCGTTGCTGCAGCAAAAGGAGTCGTCGATAAATTAATTGAACGTCAACGCCAAGAACAAGGCGATTGGCCAGAAACAATTGCCTGTGTTCTTTGGGGTACAGATAACATCAAAACCTACGGTGAGTCACTTGCACAAATTCTCTGGTTTATTGGTGTCAATCCAGTACCAGACTCTGTAGGTCGTGTTAACAAGTTAAAACTCATTCCCCTTGAAGAGCTTGGTCGACCAAGGATTGATGTGGTTGTGAACTGTTCAGGAGTATTTCGTGATCTGTTTATCAACCAAATGGCATTAATCGATCAAGGCGTCAAGATGGCAGCTGAGGCCGATGAACCACTGGATCAAAACTTCGTACGCAAACACTCCCTTGAACAAGCAAAGGAACAAGGCACAAGCCTTAGGGATGCCGCTTGCCGTGTATTTTCTAATTCAAGTGGAAGTTATAGCTCAAACGTAAATCTTGCTGTAGAGAACTCAACATGGGAGGAAGAGAATGAACTGCAAGAGATGTATCTTTCACGCAAGACATTTGCCTTTAATGCTGACAACCCAGGAGAGATGAACCAAAACAGAGAAGTGTTTGAATCTGTTATGAAAACAGCAGATGTGACTTTCCAAAACCTTGATTCTGCTGAAATTTCGCTTACTGATGTCAGCCACTACTTCGACTCAGACCCCACAAATTTAATCAAGGGTCTTAGAGATGATGGCAAAGCTCCAGCGAGTTACATCGCAGATACAACAACAGCAAATGCGCAGGTCCGCTCACTGAGCGAAACGATTCGATTGGATTCCCGTACAAAGCTACTCAATCCAAAATGGTATGAAGGCATGGTCAACTCAGGCTATGAAGGCGTTCGCGAAGTCGCCAAGCGCCTGAACTTTACCCTCGGCTGGAGCGCAACTAGCGGACAGGTAGATAACTTTGTCTACGAAGAATCAAACGAAACCTTCATCAATGATCCAGAGATGCGTAAGCGTCTCATGGAACTTAATCCGCATAGTTTCCGTCGTATTGTTGGCACCTTATTAGAAGTTAATGGCAGAGGTTACTGGGAAACATCTGATGAGAACATTCAACAATTGCAAGAGCTTTACCAGGAAATAGAAGATCGAATTGAAGGAGTAACAACTCCAGACAACCAATCGTCTGGCGAATGATTAAAAACTAACTCAAACCCTAATTACCAGAGTCTGCTCGCCATTTGAAGGGTCTGATGGATTGGGCCCACATCATGCACTCTCACCATTGCCGCCTTCGCCTGCACACAACGGCAGGCCACGGCGGCAGTACCCCATAGACGAGCCTCTGGGTCCGGTTGGTGCAAAACATCTCCGATGAAGCGTTTCCTTGAGGGCCCAACCAAAACAGGGAAGCCTTCAGAGCAAATCCTCTCTAGATGCTTCAACAACATCAGATTTTGTTCAGTGGTTTTAGCAAATCCCAAGCCTGGGTCCCAAATCAACTGATCAGATCGAATACCAGCAGCCAAAGCCTGATCCGTTCGACGAAGTAGGCCAAGGCGAACCTCTTCAATCACATCGCTATAAGTGGCGAGTTGATCCATGGATTGACTGTTGCCACGGCTATGCATCAACACATAAGGACATCCTGCTTCGGCAACAACCCGCAGCAACTCTGGATCACGCCTGCCGCCGCTGACATCATTGATCCAATCTGCACCTGCTTGCAGAGCCGCCTGCGCCACCTCCACCAGGAATGTATCCACAGAGATCAACGCCTGCGGGTGAGCTGCACGTATTGCATGAAGAGCAGGCATCATTCTGTTCAACTCCTCTTGCCAGCCAACCTCCTCAGCCTTCGGCCTCGTGCTCTGGGCACCAAGATCAAGAACATCAGCCCCTTGCTTTAAAAGAAGAGTTGCCTGTGCGAGGGCACTAGCAGGCTCTAGATAATTTCCACCATCGCTAAATGAATCGGGCGTGATATTAATCACCCCCATCACGTTCGTTCGCTGTCCCCATCCCTGAGGCCAAAGAGATTTAACTGGTTTGATAATTGGCAATGCGCGCAAAACTCTCTGGGTCTAGGGAGGCACCACCCACCAACACTCCGTCGATATCACTCATCGCCATCAGCTCATCAATATTTCCTGGTTTGACCGAACCGCCGTACTGAATGATTAGTTCTGAAGCACCGACCCAACCACGAATGAGGCCACAGATACGATTCGCCTCCGATGCTGCGCACGTCTTGCCCGTGCCAATCGCCCAGATGGGCTCATAAGCAACCACAAGTTTGTCGGGATCGGTGTCTTCCAGTCCCTGTTCCACCTGTCGTCGAATCACACGCTCAGCCTCTCCTCGTTCACGCTGCTCATCACTTTCACCCACGCAGACAATCGGGATCAGACCATGCGCTTGGGCTGAACGAGCACGACGGTTGATCTGTTCATCGCTCTCACTGAAGTATTTGCGTGGTTCACTATGGCCAACAATCGCGTATCGCACTTGATGCTCCAGCAGCATCGTTGGCGAAACCTCTGCGGTATAAGCACCATCATCCTCCCAATGCACATTCTGGCTTGACAGTTCCAGACGAGTGCCGCCAACGGACTCTGCCATTGAGGAGATGGCGGTGAATGGTGGGGCAATCACTACATGACGGTCATTGGGAGTGGCTTCGATTAATGGCAGGAACATGGCCGTGTACTCCCGTGCCTGAGCACAGGTCATGTGCATCTTCCAGTTGCCAGCGATCACGGGTTTACGCACGCTCGGGTCCTCTGAAGTTCCGCAGGGGCTAACTTACGGCCCTGTCGAAGCATTGCCGACAAAGACCGCCTCATCTGTGCCCAATCGAACCCGGTTGCCTGAACTCAAATGGCGGCCACGCCTTGTTTCAACAGAGCCATTGACAAACACCTGCCCTGACTGGATCAGCTGTTTCGCCTCGCCTCCAGTGGCCACCCAGCCCTGCCATTTAAGAAATTGATCCAACTTCATTGAATAAGCAGAGCGTTCACGCAACTAGTGTGACTCGATGTTTTCCTCCTCCGAAGCCGGCTTCCGCAGACTGCTTCCCCTCTTACGCCCTCATCTGCGCAGGCTGATCTGGGGAGGTGTCTGCATGCTGATTTACGTAGGTTGCTGGCCGCTACTGGCATGGCTTGCTGGGCAGCTGATTCCAGCGATCGGGGCAGGCAAGCTGGCCCAGGTCGTCCAAGTGATTGCCATAGCACTCACTGTTTTTCTGGTTCAAAAACTGGCTCAATTCGGACAGGACACCATGCTTGCCGGGCCAGCATTGCGAGTGAGCCAAGACCTGCGTCGTAATTTGTTTGCACAGCTGCAACAAGTCCAACTAGGGGCCCTCGAGAAACTGTCGTCAGGAGATCTGACCTATCGGCTCACTGAGGATGCCGATCGGGTGGGAGAAGTGATTTACAAGACCATTCAAGACACCACACCAAGTGCTCTGCAATTGGTGGCGGTATTTGGCTATATGGTTTTTCTTGACTGGCAACTATCCCTAGCCACCCTGCTGCTAGCGCCAATGGTGGCGATCTTGGTGAGTCAGTTTGGTGCCAGAGTCATGAGAGCTGCCGAACGCAGCCAGCGTCAGGTGAGCGATCTTGCAGGGCTACTTGGTGAAGCAATCCAAGGGTTGCCTTTGGTGAGAGCCTTTGCTGCAGAACCCTGGCTGCAGAAGCGCTTTGATGCCGAAGTTGATCTTCATCGTCAAGCGCGATACCAAACCCTGCGTCTGCTCGCTCTACAACATCCTGTCGTGGGCTTCATCGAAGCCGCTGGCATCCTCACAGTCTTGGCGATTGGTGCGGCTCGGATTCAAACCGGCGGAATGGATGGGCAAAGTTTCAGCAGCTATGTGGCTGCCTTGCTGATGCTAATCGATCCGATTAGCCACCTCACCACGAATTTCAATGAATTCCAGCAAGGTCAGGCCTCACTACGACGCCTGCGAGAAATTGAACGCGAACCACAGGAACCTCCTGACATTGACCAGGCTGAACCACTGGGTCGCTTAAAAGGTGATCTAGTGCTTCGTCACGTCAGTTTTGCCTATGTCAATGAGCAACAAGTGCTACACGATCTGTCTCTAGAAGTGAAGGCTGGCCAGATCGTTGCACTCGTGGGTCCATCTGGTGCTGGGAAGAGCACTCTGTTTTCATTACTTTTACGCTTCAACACGGCCCAACAGGGGAAGATTCTTCTAGATGGCCATGAGCTCGGCCAGGTCAAAGCCCATGAGCTGAGACGTCAGGTGGCCTTGGTGCCGCAACGAACAACAGTCTTTTCTGGCAGCGTCGAGGAAGCCATTCTTTTCGGTCGAAATGAGAGCCAAGAGAAGGTCAAAGAAGCGGCAAGCCTTGCCAACGCTCACGATTTCATCATGTCTTTACCGGAAGGATATTCCACTCAATTGGAAGAACGAGGAACAAATCTTTCTGGTGGCCAACTTCAACGCATTGCCATTGCCAGAGCCGTGCTCGGCAATCCAGCCGTGCTGCTGTTAGATGAAGCCACTAGTGCACTAGACGCAGAAGCGGAAGCAGCGATACAAGTTGGACTACGTCGTGCCATGCAAGGACGAACCGTTCTAGTGATTGCCCATCGTCTGGCAACTGTTCAGGAAGCCGATCAGATTGTTGTCTTAGAACAAGGGCGTATCAGTGATCGTGGCAGCCATGACGAACTAATGTCCCGTACGGGTCGCTATAGAGAGCTCTGCGAACGACAGTTCATTCGAGATTTGCAGAGTGTCTCAAAAGTAGACAAAGGTATGGAACGCATCCCATAGGATCAAGATCCAATCTTTGGTTCAATGCTAAAGGTAATGCTCTGTTTCCTCTAACAATGGCTCCCAAATGGCCCTTAGGTAGGTCCAAAAGTACAAATGACACTCAAGAACAGAACTCAAACACGATGACTGACTCTTCAGCCAATAAATCTGACCCAGTGCTCACCTTCGAAGGCAAGCGCTACGACCTGAATGCACTACCAGATGAACTGAAGGAACTGATCCGTGGGATGCAAGTTGCTGATGCCCAACTACGCATGCATGAAGACACCCTGAAAGTGCTGGCAGTAGGACGTCAGACTCTGGCAATGCAATTGAATGAAAAACTCAAAAATGTCACCCCTCTTCCAGACGCGGCTTGAGGTGACATTTTCAGCCTCACATCTACCCCTTTTTTTAAATCGATAGTTGTTTTCTGAGGCAAAAGAATGGTCCCTAAGGCACTCACATGCCAGCCAATCAGGATAGGAACAAGCATCTGCCAATAAAGGTTTGAGCAACAGCCCAGACAAACCCTCGATCAGCCACAGGGATTGCACCAGCGAAACCTGAAATAGTGCCAGTGTCATGGCCATGGTGGCCCAATGTGATGTCAGTAAAGTCAGCGAGTTATTGATCTAGCCTCATAAAAGCTAAAGCCAGATGACTCGTATGATGAACGGCAATAGCATTGGCGTGTCAAGGCACAAATCCCACCCCTAACATCATCAAGCTGGCTGTAAGCAAGATAAGACTGACAATTGGGCAACCACAGATCAAACTTTTATGCGGGTAAAAATAATTTTGGTTACACCTAAAAACAGATAAACTTAAAAGATTTGATTGGCTTTTTCAACAAAATTAACGCTGTTCCCACTCTAGATAATCAAGCAAAGGTTGCCTATCTTAACCTCAAATCAATTGGCAATCATTATCACTCGATCTAAAGCTGCTTAAGATCTACAAACTTAAACAACTGCTGTTCAGCAGCCATTCCATCAAAAGCATCTTTTTCCACTAACCTCTCACTCAATACCCATAAGCCATCATCAGCCAAGGGCACAAAAGTATCAGTGAACTGACTTACCCCACTGGTAGGTTCATTCGTTTGTGGGTCGTGGTATTGACTGCTATAAGTATGACTTAGGTAGCCATAACCTGTATTCGTCGTACTTTTTGTAAAAATGGTCACCACTGTTCCGTGAATATGGCGATGAACCATCGTTACCACATCATTTTTGATGCGATAACGATCACCAAGATTTTTACCTCCAACAATCACTTCTAAGCCAACATCATCGTTGTTACCTGCGGTAAAAGTGTTTTCACCATGGGTCTTTTCAAAACTGCGTCGTACTCGATGTATGGCAACTTCCCATAGCTGAGAAGAGACAGCCTTAGCAATCAATTCATCTTCTATACCATCAATATGGGCCTTGAGATCCGCTCCCAACTCAAACTGCCCTTCGACGACGCGATCATCCTTGACCCAGAGACACCGACCTCGATAACCAGAAAAGACCGGATCCCAGGTGTAGCGATTCTCATAAGCCGCCTGAAATAGTTCTCGACAATCACTACCAGGAGCCAAAACAATAGGGGAAGCGTTAGCGATCACGGCAAGAATTTCAGTTGAGCAAGCCTAATGGGAGATCAAACATGGATGTCTTGAAGGGCCGCTACGGATAGTGACTGTTGCTGGAGTGCGGTGATTCCCTCGACAGCGGCTCGTGCTCCAGCAATCGTCGTAAGGGTAGGCACGGAGTAATCAAGAGCTGCTCGCCGCAAATATTTGTCGTCATGAGCAGCCTGACGGCCAATAGGTGTGTTGATCACCAACTGAATCTGACCAGAGCGAATCAAATCTTCGATATTGGGCCGTCCCTCATGAACCTTGAGTACTGGCTGAACGTTCAATCCAGCCTGATGAAGGGCTTGAGCAGTTCCGGAGGTGGCCGTGAGATCAAAACCAAGTTCAATCAGCCTTTCAGCGACAAGTATGAGCGCAGGCTTATCCCGGTCATGAGTAGAGAGAGAAAGACAGTGCCACGAATAGGGAGGGGATCACCAGCTGCAATTTCAGACTTAGCAAACGCCATGCCAAAACTGGAGGCTGAACCCATTACTTCTCCAGTGGACCGCATCTCCGGGCCAAGCACCGAATCGGCCCCAGGGAAACGACGGAATGGCAATACGGCTTCCTTGACAGACTGAAGAGGTGGTTGAGGCTCATGCGTAAGTCCAACAGCCGCCAAGGTCTCTCCTGCCATCAGCCTTGTTGCGATCCTGGCCAGGGGTACTCCTGTGGCTTTAGCCACAAAAGGAACGGTACGAGAAGCACGAGGATTGGCCTCGATGATGAACACTTGCTCATCACCCGCTTCATCCCGCTGGACAGCGAACTGCAGATTGATCAACCCCTGAACTTTGAGAGCAATGGCCAACGCTTCACTCCAGAGACGAATCGTGCGAAGGGCTTGCTCACCAAGAGAGATGGAGGGAAGGCAACAAGCGGAATCACCAGAATGAATTCCAGCAGGCTCAATGTGTTGCATCAAACCGCCAATCACGACAACTCCATCAGAGTCACAGAGAGCATCAACATCAACTTCCACAGCATTTTCCAGATACTGATCGATGAGTACTGGATGATCAGGTTCGACCTGCACCGCTTCAGCCATATAGCGATTCAACTCTTGTTCATCAAACACCACCTCCATGGCTCGGCCTCCAAGCACATAAGAGGGGCGAACAACAACGGGATAACCAATGCGAATTGCTACGGCTCGGGCATCTTCTTCACTGCGAGCTAAGCCATTACGAGGCTGGCGAATTTGAAGCTGCCGCAGGATCGCCTCGAACTGTTCACGATCTTCAGCCCGATCAATTGATTCTGGTGATGTACCCCATATCCGTGTGCCTGTTGACTGTCCGATCGAACTCTCTAGCCAACGAAGCAAGGGAATCGCCAACTTGAGTGGGGTCTGACCACCAAACTGAACGATGACACCATTAGGCCGTTCAGCCTCGATCACATTGAGTACATCCTCAAGAGTAAGGGGTTCGAAATAAAGTCTGTCGCTGGTGTCATAGTCAGTGGAGACAGTTTCGGGATTACTGTTAACCATCACAGTGACAAATCCCTTGTCCTGTGCAGCAAATGAAGCATGGCAACAGCAATAGTCAAACTCAATTCCTTGGCCGATACGATTAGGACCGCCGCCAAGAATCATCACTTTTTGGCGACTGTCTGTAAGGACCTCGCTTTTCGGCTCAAGTTTATAGAATTGGTCATCAGAATCAAGACGGTACAGGGGTCGCTCATAAGTTGAATAATGATATGGAGTAGTAGATGAAAATTCGGCAGCGCAAGTATCGACTGTCTTAAAAAACAGGTTTGATATCTAACAGTTCACGACGAGCACGTACAGCGAGTTCTTCAGAACCTGTCGCCCAAGCGATCTGACGATCGGAATAGCCAAGTTGCTTTAACGAGAGAAGACATTCCTGATCCAATTCATCTAATTTACGTCCATACAGATACTTTGTCTCAATGTTGATCAGGTGTCGTAATTTTGCCAAAAACCAAAGATCAATTTTGCTCAAAGCGTAAATATCATCGTCACTGCGTCCGGCCAACATCGCTGTTCTAACAGCCATGATCCGCTCTGGGGAAGGCGTGCGCAACAAACGCTCAATTTCTGTAGGAGTACATTCTGGCTCTTGGCGATCACAACCCCAACCAGCCCTGCCAATTTCCAGAGAACGCATCGCTTTCTGAAAAGACTCTTCGAAACAGCGGCCGATCGCCATTGCCTCTCCCACAGACTTCATTGCCGTAGAGAGAACAGCAGGGCTGCCCTTAAACTTCTCAAATGCAAATCGTGGGATCTTAGTGACAACATAATCAATTGTGGGTTCAAAACACGCTGGTGTTTTACCCGTGATGTCGTTGATAATTTCGTCAAGGGTATAACCAACAGCAAGACGAGCAGCAATCTTGGCAATTGGAAACCCCGTGGCCTTACTTGCCAACGCTGATGATCGACTAACGCGCGGATTCATTTCAATAACAATCACCTCGCCATCATCTGGATTGATCGCGAACTGAATATTGCTCCCCCCCGTAGCAACACCTATCTCACGAATAATGGCAATGGACTGATCTCTAAGCCTCTGATACTCACGATCGGTAAGAGTTTGTGCAGGAGCAACAGTGATTGAATCTCCTGTATGGACACCCATAGCATCGAGATTTTCAATGCTACAGACGATCACAACGTTATCCGCCAAATCACGCATCACCTCTAACTCGAACTCCTTCCAACCCAACAACGACTTTTCGATCAAGATCTGAGAAACCGGGCTGGCATCAAGACCGCTTTTGCAGATCGCTGCAAATTCTTCGGGGTTGTAAGCAATGCCACCACCACTGCCGCCAAGAGTGAAGGCCGGTCGGATGATGCGGGGAAAACTATTGATCACTTCACCAACCTCTTCTGCCTCCTTAAGGCTGGAAGCAATCCCGGAAGGACAAACGTTGACTCCTATACGCTCCATCGCCTGCTTAAACAGCTGGCGATCTTCGGCTTTTCGGATTGCAGCTAGATCTGCACCGATCAACTCAACGCCAAAACGTTCGAGTGTGTGATTTTCAGCCAATGCCACCGCCAAATTAAGAGCCGTCTGGCCGCCCATCGTTGGCAGCAACGCATCAGGGCGCTCTAACTCAATGACACGAGTCACCACCTCGGGTGTGAGCGGCTCGATATAGGTACGATCAGCCATCTCCGGATCCGTCATGATTGAGGCCGGATTGGAATTCACAAGCACCACCTCAAAACCTTCATCCCGCAAGGCCTTGCATGCTTGAGTGCCGGAATAATCAAATTCACAGGCCTGGCCAATCACGATCGGACCTGACCCCAGCAGCAGGATGCGACGCAGATCAGACCTACGGGGCATGGAATTTCAGGTATTGGCCAAACGCGACTAGCTTCCCACGCAACGTCAGAGATAGCTCAGGAAAAACACCCAGGCGCCATGTAGTCGCTAGTTTGATGAGTACGGAGAGAGATCAAGGCCATGAGCGAACTCCAGCGCCTTAAGGGGCTGCTGCCGCCAGAGATGCAGAGCTGGGTGTTCGTGGAGGCGGCAGCAGCGGTAGATCCACCGCTCATCACCCTCGAGGAAATCGGACGCGATGAGGTCGAGATCCAAATCGATCTCGAACAATGGGACAATCTCGCGCTCGACCATCGCAACTTGCTCTTTTGGCATGAAGTCGGTCGAGTCCAGAACGACACCATTCCACGCGATGGTTGGGAAATGGCAGCTCTAGCCATCGGCCTTGGCGGTGCAATTGGTGAACTCTGGGTTCAAGACGGATTGTTGCTATTAATGGCCCTAGGTCTTTCGGGCTTCGCTGGATATCGGCTCTATTTAAAGAACAACTCTGAAAAGCGGCTTCAGGATGCAATCGCTGCCGATGAACGAGCCATTGATCTGGCCTGTCGTTTTAATTACAGCGTGCCGAATGCCTACAAGAGCCTTGGAGGTGCTCTAAAGGAGCTTGTGGAACAAACCCGCAAAAAAAAGAAGCGCAGCTTCTATGAAGATCGATTGGAAGCCCTTAGAAAAAGTGCTGGAAAAGCTCGAGCAGAGATGGCTGAACAGGAAGGATCTCGCCAATCCGTAAGCAGTGAAAACGTCTATGGATAGTGAACAGCTAGCAGAAATGGCCGCTGAAGCCTGCGACGATCGCAAAGCGACAGACATACAACTGATCCGAATCGATGAGGTCTCCAGCCTGGCGGACTGGATGGTGATTGCCGGAGGACTGTCTGAAGTGCAAGTACGAGCAATTGCCAAATCTGTGCAAGATCGCCTTCAAGTGGAAGCCGATCGATTGCCATTGCGCAGCGAAGGCCTTCATGAAGGGAAATGGGCTCTGCTCGATTACGGCGAATTAATCGTGCATGTTCTACAGCCAAGCGAACGAGGCTTTTACGACCTGGAAGCCTTCTGGAGTCATGGAAAGCATCACGGCTTCATCAGCTCGAATCTCTCTCAAGCATCCTGAGACTTAAAAACACCACTTTGAATGAGTAGCAATTAACACCAACTCGAAGTTCCATTGCATGGTTAGTGGGCACCAACCATGGACTTCATCACAAGCTTCATCATCAAAGGGGGCGAGTCTCTGCCAGGCTCTCTGAAGCACAAAAGTCTGCTTGAGCATGAATCTTCCAACCTGGTTCGGAAGCTCCCAGCGTTCGAGCACAACGCCTCTTGAAGTAAGCCTTAAGCGTGGCTCCAGCGTTGAGTCGATCCATCGCGTGCATGCTGTGGTTTGTGATGGGCGAGGGCGCGTCCTGATGCGAGCGGGCTGTGCAGACTTTGAAACCTTCATCCGTTCAGCGCTAAAGCCGTTTCAAGCACTGCCTTTTTTGAGTAGTGGTGCAGCAGAGCAAATGAACTGTGGGGAAAAAGGATTAGCAATCTGCTGTGGGTCCCATTCAGGGACAGCCGCCCATGCCCGCGAAGCCTTCAGGTTGCTTTGGAATGCCGAGCTAGATCCAAGCTTGCTGCAATGCCCGATTCCAAAAGGAGGCACGAGCCCGCTAGAGCACAACTGCTCCGGGAAACATGCTGGCTTTCTTGCGACGAGCAAAAAAAAATGGGTTGGCCCCTTGATTCATACCTGCAAGGCAACCATCCTCTGCAAGTCGAAGTGAATCGACGCATAGCCGAACTGCTTGGGCTACCGGCCGACGAGCTCGTAGCTGCCCGGGATGACTGTGGAGCACCAACCCTTCGCCTACGGCTAGACCAAATCGCTCTGCTCTATGCCCATCTCGGGGCATCACGTCAAGCAGAAATGGAACAAGTGATTAGGGCAATGTTGGCCCACCCTGAACTCGTCGCAGGGGAAGGCCGATTTGACACTGAGCTGATGCGAAGAGCTCACGGACAAATCGTGAGCAAGGGTGGTGCAGAAGGTGTCCAATGTCTAAGCCGCGTTGGTGAAGGAATGGGTGTAGCGATCAAAGTAGAAGACGGATCCAAACGAGCAAAACACGCTGTAGCGCTCCACCTACTTCGCCAACTTGATTGGCTCACCCCAACCGGACTGCAAGAATTAGAGGAACAGGTGTTGCTCATTGCTCCAGGTGTGCAGCTGGAAGTGGCCGGCGCTCTTCGATACCAGGAAACCTAAACAAAGAGCAGGTTGGACAAGCCTCAAAAG